>JAFVEE010000117.1 GCA_017478085.1 Prevotella sp.
CGCCCGCTATGTGGTGATGCACCGCGAGGAGCTGCAGCTGCCCTTCAAGCGCTATCAGGTGCAGCCCGTGTGGCGTGCCGACCGTCCGCAGAAGGGCCGCTATCGCGAGTTCTATCAGTTCGACGGCGACGTGGTGGGCAGCGACTCGCTCATCAACGAGGTCGAGCTGATGCAGATCGTCGACACCGTCTTCACCCGCTTCGGCGTTCGCGTGCAGATCAAGATCAACAACCGCAAGATCATCACCGGCATTGCCGAGGTGATCGGTGCTGCCGACAAGATTGTCGACATCACCGTGGCCATCGACAAGCTCGACAAGATTGGCATCGACAATGTTAACGCCGAGCTGCGCCAGGATGGGCTCACCGACGAGCAGATAGAGAAGCTGCAGCCCATCATCCTGCTGCAAGGCACCAACGAGGAGAAACTCGCCACCATCGCCGAAGTGCTGAAGGACAGCGAGATAGGCCTGAAAGGTGTAGAAGAGACCAGGGCTATCCTCTCACCTCACACCTCTCACATCTCACCTCTACACAACGAACTCCAGCTCGACCTCACCTTGGCCCGTGGCCTCAGTTACTACACGGGTGCCATCTTCGAGGTGAAGGCCCTCGACACCCCGATGGGCAGCATCAGCGGTGGAGGTCGCTACGACAACCTGACGGGCATCTTCGGTATGCCCGGCCTGTCGGGCGTGGGCATCTCCTTCGGCGTCGACCGCATCTACGATGTGCTCAACGCCCTCGACCTTTACCCCAAGGACTCGCTCACCACCTCGCAGCTGCTCTTCATCAACTTCGGCGAGCAGGAGACGGCCTACTGCCTGCCCATCGTGGCCAAGGCCCGCGAGGCCGGCATCCGTACCGAGCTCTATCCCGATGCCTCGAAGATGAAGAAGCAAATGTCGTATGCCAACGCCAAGCAGATACCCTTCGTGGCCCTGGCAGGCGAGAGCGAGATGGCCGCCGGCAAGGTGACGCTGAAGAACATGACGACCGGCGAGCAGCTGCTCGTCACGCCCGAAGAACTCATCAATATCATTTCTGGCAAGGCGTAACTGCCGTTCCACGCCAGCGAATCGATGAATGGAGGCTTCGAACAAGTAGTGCCGATATTGTGAACGAGTAGTGCGGAGCCTCCGCACTACTCGTTTCAAAATGTGACACTATTTTTGAAACTTTTCCCAACCCATTTATCATTTATCACTCATTTATCACTGCGTAACTTACTGATAATCAGCGGTGAGTGATAAATGACGAATGAAATGGAGTTTTTTAAAAGTTAGGTGTGTTGTTATTTCCTTTGTAGTGTACCTTGCAATGTAATAGTATTCTGGACGATGCAATATAAGTGATGAGGAATTTGCTTAATCATAGATGGTAGTAGAAAATGTACTTCTAAGCGCAGATACTCTGTAGTTCAGATGCTATGGTGGCAATCTCGTCCATAATCATTCGTTCCCTTTCTTTGGATGGCTTTTTGGTACCATTGATATATTGTGCCATCAAGCTTTGGCTGATACCCAGCCTTCGTCCTACGGCAGCAGCATTGAGCTCAGGATGGGAGAGGAATACCAACGAGACCCCCGTCGGCTCGGGATCGTCATATTCAAAGCTCTCGAAAGACACGTCTTCATCAAGTTGATACCAGTGTATTCCCTCGTCGTCCATTTCATAGTCTTCGCGCTGTTCAGGCGTAGCATGTTGTAGCCGCCTGTAATAAAGCAGTGACTGCCATAAGGTGCGCCCGTCATCAGTCAAGCCATAAATGCGGTTGTCCGCAAACCAAATCTTAGAAATCTTCATCTTTCTCTGGCATAATCAACATCTTTTTGAATTATACCGCAAAGATAGGTAATTATTTCATTACCTCCAAACTTTATATCGAAAAATTGTCAGAAAAGTGATGAGGAATTTGCTCGTTTGCAACAAAATGACTAAATTTGCAACTTGTTATTAATACCAAACAACATTATGCATAAAACAAGCAAACTACTGACTATGGCCGTCATCATGCTGCTGACACTGACGGCTGCCACAAACAAGAAGACCACCACCATATTTATTATAGGTGACTCGACGGCTGCCAATAAGGACATCTCGCACGATCGCAAGGAGCGTGGCTGGGGTATGGCCTTGCAGTGCTTCTTTGACGATAACATCCGCATTGATAATCACGCCGTGAATGGCCGCTCGTCGCTCTCGTTTATCAACGAGGGGCGCTGGGACACGGTCATCGCCCGTATGAAGCCCGGCGACTATGTGATTATACAGTTTGGGCATAACGACGAGAAGGCGCCCAAGGACCGCCACACCGATCCCGGGTCTACCTTCGACTATAATCTGGCAAAGTTTGTTCGCGAGACCCGCGAGCATGGTGGCATTCCTGTGCTGATGAACTGCGTGGTGCGCCGCAACTTCTTTGTGAACGCCCCTGAGAATGATGACGACGAAAAGCTGCGCACCACTACCTTCAAGGACGGCGTGAAGATGGTGGAGGGCGATTCGCTCATCGACACCCACGGACTCTACCGCGTGGCACCGCGCGACGTGGCCCGCCGTATGAATGTTCACTTCGTCGATGCCAACCAGATAACCCACGACCTGGAGCAGGGACTGGGCACCGAGGCATCGAAGAAGCTGCACATGTGGTTCCTGCCGGGCGAGGAGCCCAGCGTGCCGAAAGGCCGTCAGGACAACACCCATTATAACGTCTATGGTGCCCATGTGGTGGCCCGCCTGCTGGCCGATGCCCTGTGCGAAGAAGTACCCGTGCTCAGCAAGTATCGCACCGATGCCGATGCCACGGTAGACCGTCGTGGCCGTGGCGACTATATGGACTTGCAGAAAGCCGTCGATGCAGCCCTGGCATCCTCGAAGCAAGAATATGTCATCCAGATCTTAGGTGGCCAGTGGACGAAGCCCCAGCTGCCCAAGAAGAGCCGCATCAGCTTCGTGCTTCGCGAGGGAGCCACATGGAAGTAGATTCCAGAGATTTTCTTTTCTATAGTCGTCCTTGCTCGCCTAAATAAGAGTCTTTGAAGCCAAGGAAGTAGAGCACGCCGTCGAGGCCGATGGTGTTGATGCTCTGCTTGGCATTGGCTACCACGCGGGGCTTGGCATGGAAGGCAATGCCAAGGCCCGCCTCGCTGATCATGGGCAGGTCGTTGGCACCGTCGCCTACGGCGATGGTCTGTGCCAGGTTCACCTTCTCTACCTGTGCGATGAGCTTCAGCAGCTCGGCCTTGCGGTGGCCGTCGACCACCTCGCCCACATAGCGGCCTGTCAGCTTGCCGTTCTCGTCGATTTCCAGTTCGTTGGCATACACGTAGTCTATGCCGTATTTCCTTTGCAGATACTCGCCAAAATAGGTGAATCCGCCCGAGAGAATGGCAATCTTATAGCCGCAGCGCTTCAGGATGGTCATCAGGCGGTCCACGCCCTCGGTGATGGGCAGGTGCTCGGCAATGTCTTGCATCACGCTCACGTCGAGCCCCTTCAGCAGCGACACCCGTCGGGTGAAGCTCTCCTTGAAGTCGATCTCGCCGCGCATGGCACTCTCGGTGATGGCTCTGACCTGGGCCCCCACGCCGGCACGCTCGGCCAGCTCGTCGATGCACTCGGTCTGTATGAGCGTAGAGTCCATATCGAAGCAGATGAGGCGGCGCATGCGGCGGAACATATCGTCGCGCTGCAGCGAGAAGTCGATGCCCAGCTCGGCCGACATCTTCATAAGCCGGGCCTGCATATCCTGACGGTCGCGTGGCTCGCCTCGCAATGAGAACTCTATGCAGGCCCTGATGTGCTTGGCGGGGTTCTTGATGCTCTTGCGGCCCGTCAGACGGATGATGCTGTCGATGTTCAGCCCCTGGTCGGCAATGATGCGCGTGGCAGCCTCTATCTGCCGGGCTTCCAGTTGGCGGCCCATCACCATCAGGATGTAGCGGTTCTTGCCCTGATGGCTCACCCAGTCTTCATATTCATCGTCGCCGATGGGCGAGAAGCCTATGTTCACCCCAAGCTCGGTGGCCTTGAAGAGCAGTTCCTTCATGACCTGGCCCGAGTGCATCTCGTCCATGCGGATGAGTATGCCCAGCGAGAGCGTGGAGTGTATGTCGGCCTGGCCTATGTCGAGTATCTGTGCGTCGTACTTGGCCAGGATGCCCATGACCGATGCGGTGAGACCGGGGCGGTCTTGTCCTGTGATGCGGACGAGGATCTGTTCCTCGCGAATGGTCTGTTCCATATTTATAATAGTTGGTTTGGTGTTTCAATGAGTGTGGTGGCGCCGTGGTCCAGGAGGAACTGGCGGTCGCGGAAGCCCCAGAGCACGCTGATGCAGGGCAGCTGGGCGTTGCGGGCCGTGAGGATGTCGACGTCGCTGTCGCCCACGTAGACCGCGCCCTCACGGTCGGTACCCAGCTGGCGCAGTGCCTCGACCACGGTGTCGGGGGCGGGCTTCTTGCGTATGCCTGCGGCCTCGTTCTCGCCGATGGCCACCTCAATGCTGTCGGCAAAGAAGTGTCGGCACAGTTCGGTAGTGGCCTTGTGGAACTTGTTGCTCACCACGGCCGTGCGACACCCCTGGCGGCGCAGCTGACTGAGCATGTCGATGATGCCGTCGTAGGGGCGGGTGGTGTCGAGCGAGTGCAGCAGGTAGTGGCTTCTGAAGTCGGCCAGCACGGCCTCGTAGTCGGGGTTGGACAGGCCTCCGGGCACGGCCCGCTCTATGAGCTTTGCCACGCCGTTGCCCACGAACATGCGAATGCTGGCGATGCTGTGCTGCGGCATGTGGTGAAGGGCCAGTGCATGGTTGGTCGATGCTGCCAGGTCGCCGAGCGTATCAAGCAGTGTGCCGTCGAGGTCGAAGATATAAGTATGGTATTTCATTGCGTCTTAACGTTTGCTGCGGGTGATCATGGTCTTCAGCTTGGCGTTGAAGCGGTCTTCCTTGAGCAGCTGCTCAATGCTGAGGTGCATACGGTAGTTCCAGCGGTTATAGGGATTGGCGGGGTGGTTGATGCGCTCTTCGCGGGGATTCTTGTGGCGCAGCTCACCGTCCATGGCCAGCCAGTCTTGCAGGGGCAGTATGCAGAGCATGGAGGGTGAGTAGAGGTGGCGGGCTATGATCTCCTCGGCGATGTGGGCAGGCAGCTGTTCGGGTGCCATGCCCTGCTTCTGCAGCATGGTGGCGTAGAAGTGCTGTGCACGGTCCTGGTTGTCCTGCCACCACAGGCGCAGGGGGGCCATATCGTGAGTGCTGGTGGTGGCCACGCTGCGCACGGGGTTGCCGTCCAGATGGGCATAGTCCAGTCCGCTCTGCTTGGGCATCTGCTGCAGTTCGAGCGTCAGTATGCGCAAGGCATCAAGCACGGGCGGCACGCAGTCGGGCAGCTGGCCCAGGTCTTCGGCGCAGACCAGCAGCTGCGTGTGGCGCAGAATGGTGCTCAGCCGGTCGTAGCCCGTCTTGCCCCAGAACATGGCGTGGCGGCTCAGGTAGTAGTTGTTGTAGAGCCGCATGAAGGCATCGCGCTCGTCGGCTGAGAGGGCTTCGAACACAGGCTCCTTCCACACGTCGATGCGCGGATGGTACATGCCGGGGTGGCGGGCATCTTCCAGCAGCAGCACGTTGGCCACCACCTGCAGCAGTCCGTCGCGAATCCAGAGGCTGTTCTCGTCGGTCCGCCCCTCGAAGTGGCGCAACACCTGCTGTTGCGTCTGCACCTCTTCCTTCAGGTCGAAGAGACCGTAGGCCTTGCGCACGAGGAAGGTGTCGCGCACGTACTGGGCATGGATGCCGAAGATGCGCTCGATGATGCGGTCGTTGATGAACGGGCGGGTGAGGAAGTCCTTGCGGAAGGGAAGTCCGAACTGCTCTATCTCGCCCTGCGTGAAGGGCAGTGCGGGGGCGAAGTGGCCCATGATGCCCTGCACCTGGCAGGCGGGAATCTCCCAGATGCGGAAGAAGCCCAGTATGTGGTCTATGCGCAGCGCGTCGAAATATTGCTCTTGGTGCCTGAGGCGGCGGCGGAACCAGTCGTAGATGCTGGGCTGCCCCTCGGGCTGCTGCCAGTTGTAGGTGGGGAAACCCCAGTTCTGGCCTTTGGCTGAGAAGGCATCGGGCGGCGTGCCGGTGCAGGCATCGTGGTTGAAGAACGCGGGGTGCTGGCTGGTCTCGCTGCTGTGGGCACTCACGCCTATGGGCAGGTCGCCCTTCAAGAAGATGCCCTTCTCGTGGGCATGCTGGGCGGCAGCCTTCAGCTGCAGGTGCAGGTGGTACTGCACGTAGCAGTGCAGGGGCATCTCGTCTTTCTGCTCGCCGCAGCACCACTCGGCGTATGGGGTGAGCCACTCTTCGTTGGCCTCGCGCCACTGCTGGTACTGGGGCGAGGCGAGCGTGTCGGCCCCCTGCTCGGCAAACACGCGGCGCAGGTAATCCCACTTCACGCGGTCTACGGCCTCGTAGTCGCTCTGCGGCTGGGCGTTCAGCTCGCGCTGCTGCCGTCTGAAGGCCGTCAGCTGCTGCTTATCCTTCAGCGGGGGCAGCTGCTCCAGGTCAATATAGTGGGGGTGCAGGGCAAAGGCCGAGGTGATGTTGTAGGGATGGCAGTCGGCCCACGTGTGCTGGCAGGTGGTGTCGTTCACGGGCAGCAGCTGTATGGCCTTCATGCCCGTGGCGGCGGCCCAGTCGACGAAGCGCAGCAGGTCGCCAAAGTCGCCTACGCCGCAGGAGTGCTCGCTGCGCAGTGCTCCCACGGGTATGGTCACGCCGGCACAGCGCCAGGGACGTTCTGCCAGCCTGAGCGGACAGCCGTAGAGCACCAGTACCTCGCCATCAGCTGCGCCCTGGCCTTGCAGCAGCGGCTCGTCGACCACGCGGTTGTCGCCCTCCTCCCACTGTAGCAGCTGGTGGGTCTCAGTGTCGATGACCACATACTTATACTCCAGCGGCAGTTGCAGACCGTCGGCATTGACCGACACGATCCAGTCCCGACCGCCCTGATAGCTCATAGGCAGGTAGCGGGCCGGGTTCCACGAGCCCAGGGCGGGGTGGCTGCCCAGCACGGCCAGCTGCTGATGGCTGCCCACCTGCGGGGCCGACACCCGGAAGATGATGGTCTTGCGGAAGAGCGGAACGTTGGGGGGTGAGGGTGGAAGGTGATGGGTGGAAGGGCCGAGGGTGGCCTCGTAGGCCAGGCTATAGAGGTGGTAAGGTAGGGGCGTGTCGCGCCACTGGTCGGGCATGATGTAGGTCTTCGAGGGGTCGAAGTCGTAGGTGCGGGGCACCAGCGACCATTCGCGGCGCAGCTCCTGGCCGTTGGCGTCGGCCACTATATAATAATAGGTGAAGGTCTGGATGGGGCTTCGCCGCGACTCTACGACGGCGGTCTCGGCACTCCAGTGGTCGCCATCCTGCGTCAGCATAGGCAGCTGCGAGGTGCGCTCAGTGCCGTCAGTATGATGATACTTGATGCAGACCACGAGCTGCTGCCCCCATTCCGTTCTATAGCTGATGGTGAATTTCAGTTTCATAGATTGCTGCAATGTTTTTGCAAAGATACGCAATTTTATTGGCGTAGACGGCTGGTTGGGCCACTTTTTTTATTTAAGAGATATTAAAAACAGAAAAAACGAGCGGTTGCGGCAGAAAAAATTGTAACTTTGCAGTCGTATTTAGACCTGAAATGCTCTCGAAAGATGAAAAAGCTTGTAAAGAAGATATTCCTGACGAAGAAGTTCTACTTCATACCCGTGGCCGTTTGCCTTCTGGGGCTGGGTGGGCTGTTCTACTACTATTTCTTTACGGGCCTGTCTACCTGTACCGAGACACAGTACTTGTATATAGATGACGACGATACGGCCGACTCGGTGTTTGCCAAGTTGCAGCCCATGGCCTCGCACCACTCCATGACCGCCCTGCGCACGCTGCTGCGCCACAAGGACTACGACCACCATCTGCACACGGGTCGCTTTGCCGTGAACCCCGGCGACGGTGTCATCACGATGTACCGTCGGCTGTTGCGCGGTCACCAGTCGCCAATTATGCTCACCATACCCGAGAGCCGCACTATGCCCCGGTTGGCTGCGGCGCTGGCCCGACGGCTTATGGTCGACAGCACGGCCATCGTCTCGGCACTGACCGACTCGGCCCTCATTGCCGGACTGGGCTACGACCCAGCCACGCTGCCCGCTCTGTTTGTGCCCAACACCTACGAGGTGTTCTGGAACATCAGCGTAGAGCAGCTGCTCAGCCGCATGCAGCGCGAGCACGATGCCTTCTGGAACTATGAGCGCATGCAGGAGGCGGGCGTCATCGGCCTTACGCTCAATGAGGTTTGCACGCTGGCCAGCATCATCGATGAAGAGACGGCCAACAACGCCGAGAAGCCCATGATAGCCCGTATGTACCTGAACCGTCTGCAGAAGAAGATGCCCCTGCAGGCCGACCCTACGGTGAAGTTTGCCCTACAGCAGTTCGAGTTGCGCCGCATCTACAACGACATGCTGCGCACGCAGAGCCCCTATAATACCTACGTGAATGTAGGGCTGCCTCCCGGCCCCATCAAGATAGCCAGCATCAAGGGCATCGATGCCGTGCTCAATCCGGCCCATCACGACTATCTGTACATGTGTGCCAAGGAGGATTTTTCGGGCACCCACAACTTTGCGGCCACCTACAAAGAGCACTTGCAGAACGCCGCCCGCTATGCCAAGGCACTGAACGAGCGGGGGGTGAAGTAGTTTTTTCTTGTATCTTTGCACTCATTAATCATTTAAAAACAACTAACGAATATGAAACTAAGCGGAAGAAGAGAGAGTACCAACGTAGAGGATCGCCGTGGCATGAGTACGGCTGCCAAGGCAGGTGTTGGTGGTCTGGGGGGCATCATCATCATTGCCCTGATGACCTTTATGTCGGGCGGCAGCCTGACCGACGTGGTGCAGAACGTAGTGCAGCAGGGCGGACTGGGCTCTGTGCAGGAAGAGCAGGTGGATGGCCAGCGCGAGTTTACCGAGGAAGAGCAGGAGCTCGCCAAGTTCTCGCGCATCATCCTGGCTGGCACCGAGGATGTGTGGACGAAGATTTTCCAGCAGGAGGGACTGGGCACCTACACCCCGCCCACGCTGGTGCTCTTCACCAGTCAGGTCAACTCGGCCTGTGGCTCGGCTACGGCTGCCGTAGGCCCGTTCTATTGCTCAGGCGACCAGAAACTGTACATCGACCTGTCGTTCTTCTCGCAGATGAAGCAGCAACTGGGGGCCGACGGCGACTTTGCCTATGCCTATGTGATTGCTCATGAGGTGGGCCACCACGTGGAGTACCTCACGGGAACGCTCAACAAGGCCCACGCCGCTATGAACCAGACCGACAAGGTGAATGCCAACAAGCTGAGCGTCAGGCTGGAGCTGCTGGCTGACTTCTATGCCGGCGTGTGGGCACACCACGACAACGAGATGTTCCAGTCTATTGAGACGGGCGACCTGCAGGAGGCCATCGACTGCGCCAAGAAGATTGGCGACAACTATCTGCAGGAGAAGTCGCGTGGCTATTCGCAGCCAGAGTCGTTCACCCATGGCACCTCGGCTCAGCGCATGAAGTGGCTGAAGCTGGGCTTCGACACGGGCGACATTCGTCAGGGCACCACGTTCGAGAAGAGCGATGCCGAGCTTTGATGTGCTCCCCAATAGAAGAAAATGTTCTGAAGACAAGAGCGGCCTGCGAGAGAGTTCGCGGGTCGCTCTTTTTCTATGATGATGGAAAAATTTGAGGGCTGCAGAACTGCAGCCCTCAACCAACACAAAAACTAAACTAGACTTAACTAAAGCTTATTCGGATTTTCACAAACCCGCAATAGCGATACAAAGATACGATTATTTGTTGAATTATGCAAGTCTTTTTAAGAAAAATTTCTGCATAAATACCGCATATCTTTATATTTTAACTGTTTTATACTGTAAATAGCTGTCTAAAATGGTCATAGCAGCCATTGCCTCGACCACAGGGACGGCTCTTGGCAGCACGCAAGGATCGTGGCGACCCTGGGCTTTGAAGGTGGTGGAACGACCCTCCAAGTCGATGGTGTCTTGTTCGCGTAGCAGGGTTGCCACGGGCTTGAAGGCTACGCGGAAGTAGATGTCCTGCCCGTTGGAAATGCCTCCCTGTATGCCCCCGCTGTGGTTGGTGAGGGTGGTGGCAAGCCCTTCGGCTGTGGTGCTGAAGATGTCGTTCTGCTCACTGCCCCGCTGACCGACGCCTGCGAAGCCTTCGCCATACTCGAAGCCCTTCACGGCGTTGATGCTCAGCATGGCTGCTCCCAGCTGGGCGTGCAGCTTGCCGAACTCTGGCTCGCCCAGTCCTGCGGGGCAACCTTTGACAACGCAGGTGATGATGCCGCCGATGGTGTCGCCCTCGGCCTTCACCTGGGCGATCAGCTCCTCCATCTGCCGGGCCTTCTCGGGGTCAGGACAGCGCACGGCGTTCTGCTCGGCAAGCGAGAGGTCGTACTGCTGATAGTTGCCGTCGAGGGCGATGGGCCCCACCTGCGAGGTGTAGGCCGTGACCGTGATGCCCAGCTGCCGCAGGGCCAGCTTGGCCAGAGCCCCGCCTACCACACGGCTGATGGTGATGCGCGCCGAGGAGCGTCCGCCGCCACGGTGGTCGCGCGTACCATATTTATTATAATAGGTGAAGTCGGCATGCGAGGGGCGAAACAGCGAGCGCAGGTTGTCGTAGTCGCTGGAGTGCTGGTTCTGGTTGCGCACCAGAAAGCCGATGGGGGTGCCCGTGGAGCGTCCTTCGAACACGCCGCTCAGCAGCTCCACCTGGTCGGCCTCCTGCCGCGAGGTGGTGATGCGGCTCTGTCCGGGGCGCCGGCGGTTCAGCTCCTGCTGAATGAAGTCAACGTCGATCTCGATGCCGGCCGGCATACCGTCGACCACACCGCCCACGCCAGGGCCGTGGCTCTCGCCAAAGGTGGTCAGCGTGAATAGGGTTCCGAAGGTGTTGCGCATAATGGTGGCTTCAGTATGTGTGGATTAGTGGTGGCAGTGGCCGCAACCGCAGCCATGCTCGTGGCCGTGATGGCCTTCGCAGTCGCCCTCGCAGTCGTCGCAGCCGCAGCCTTCGCCTGCCAGGTGGTTCAGCATGTTCTGAATCTCCTCGTTGGTGGCATCGCGGTTCTCCAGCACCACGCCCGTGAACTGTAGCGTCTCGCCAGCCAGCGGGTGGTTGGTGTCGATGGTCACGCCGTCTTCCTCAACCTTTACCACGCGGGCCATAAAGCGATGCTCCTCGGCATCCATTAGGGTGATGACGGCACCGGGGTAGATGTTCTCGTGGTCGAAGTGGTCGTTGATTGAGAACACCTCGCGCTTCATCTTGTGCACGCCCTCCTCGTCATATTCGCCGAAGGCATCGGCGGGTGCGATAGTGAAGTCGAACTTGTCGCCCGGCTGCAGGGCCACGATGTGCTGCTCGAAGGCATCGAGCGACACGCCGAAGCCGCTGATGAACTGGAAGGGGTTGCCCTGCTGGGTCTGTTCTACTAAGCTTTTCTTTTCATCCTCAACCGTATAGAGCTGGTAGCTCACGGAGATGTACTTGTTCTGTGGTTTGTCCATTGCTTTTGATTTATATTTTTCGCGCCGCAAAGTTACAAAATTTATTCCATATATAATAAGGTTTATGCCAAAATCGTAAAAAAATGCTGATTGGGGCCTTTCTTTGACCTTGGTCAACAAAAGGGCGTGTTTGCGCACACAGCGGCCAAAAAGTATTGCCAGTTCAAAAAATCGCCGTACCTTTGCACCGTCGAAAGGAACAAAATCCTGACGGCAAGGATAACAAAACAACACATTAATTAAAGAAAGTAGGGGCCGACACACAAAGTAACAAAAAGGATAACAACAAAGCAGAGGCCCCGAGTAAAGAAAAGAAAGGGTAAAAAGATGAAAAAGATGATTCTGATGGTAGTGACCATGCTCAGCATGACGGCAACGACATCATTTGCTGAGAACGAGAATGCCAATGCGACAGAGAAGGTTGAGGCCTACGACATGACAGTGAACATGCGCAAGCTGGCCGTAGCACTCGATATGACCTTCGACCAGATGGAGGCAGTGGAAGACATACACCACACCTTCTGCGCTGAGATGATGCTGGCTGCCCATGCAGGCAAGGACGAGCGCGAGGCTCTCGTTGATCAGGCTGTGAAGAAGGACGTGCGCTACATGCGCTACGTGCTCGACAACAAGCAGTATCGCAAGTACCTGCTGCTGCTGAACACCACGCTTCGCAACCGTGGCCTGAAGTAGAAAACATGGTTCACTAAAAATTAGTAAGTGACGCTCCAAGCGATTTGGGGCGTCACTTTTTGGTTGAAGGTTGGTGAGAGTAGGGTGTGGGGGCATGGGCTTATGCCCCCACGATGTCCTTGGCCCTGGCCAGTGCCAGGTCTATATGGTTGCAGATGTTCTCCTCGCCCAGCAGCTGGCCGAAGCCGTTCCGCTTCAGCACGGCCTCGACCTTGGGCACCACGCCCGATAGCACGATGGTGATGCCCTCCTTCTGGCTCATCAGACACAGGTTCTGCAGGTTGTGCAGTCCCGTAGAGTCGATGAAGGGTACCTTGCGCATACGGATGATGCGCACCTTGGGACGGTTGCCGTAGCGGCCCATAATGTCCTCGAAGCGGTTGCCGGCACCGAAGAAGTAGGGGCCGTTGATCTCGTAGACCTCCACGCCCTGCGGAATGGTCAGGTGCTCCAGGTTGCCCTTTTGCATGTCGGCATCCTCGTTCAGGTCAATCTCGTCGTAGATAGCCTTCACGTCGGTTGTTTCCGACATACGGCGCATGAACAGCAGGCAGGCGCAGAGCAGGCCCACCTCGATGGCCACGGTCAGGTCGAACACGATGGTGAGCAGGAAGGTGAGCACCAGCACGGTGACGTCGCTCTTGGGATTGCGCATCAGCGCGGCGAACGAGCGCCAGCCGCTCATGCCATAGCTCACCACCACCAGTATGCCAGCCAGACAGGCCATGGGGATGTATTGTGCCAGCGGCATCAGGAAGAGGAAGATGAGCAGCAGCACCACCGCATGGACCACGCCCGCTATCGGCGTGCGGCCGCCGTTGTTGATGTTGGTCATGGTGCGGGCTATGGCTCCCGTGGCGGGAATGCCGCCGAACAGCGGCGACAGGATGTTGGCCACGCCCTGGCCTATCAGCTCGGTGTTAGAGTTGTGGTGGTCGCCTATCACACCGTCGGCCACCGTGGCCGAGAGCAGGCTCTCTATGGCCCCCAGCACGGCGATGGTCATGGCCGGGGCCACCAGTCCCTTCACCACCTCCCACGACAGCTCGGGCACCACGGCCCCCGGCAGTTGCGAGTTGATGCTGAAGCGGTCGCCAATGGTCTCGATGCTGGTCACTCCCGCATACTGCTTCAGCAGCAGGGCAGCCACCGTCATCACGATGATGGCCACGAGCGAGCCCGGCACGCGGCGGCTCAGCTTGGGCGTCACGGCAATGATGGCCACACTGACCAGCCCCACCAAGGCACTCCAGAGGTCAATGCTGCCCAGATGCTGGAAGTACACGATCCATTTCTCGATGAAGTCGCCCGGCACGTTGTCGATCTGCATGCCCAGCAGGTCCTTCACCTGCGTAGTGAAGATGGTCACGGCGATACCGCTGGTGAAGCCTACGATGATGGGGTAGGGTATGTACTTGATGATGGTGCCCAGCCTGAGCAGGCCGAAGCCGATGAGGAACACGCCGGCCATCAGCGTGGCAATGGTAAGTCCCTGAATGCCATACTGCTGTATGATGCCAGCCACAATCACGATGAAGGCACCCGTGGGGCCGCCTATCTGCACCTTGCTGCCGCCGAAGAGCGAGATGGCCAGTCCGGCCACGATGGCGGTGATGATGCCCTTCTCGGGCGACACGCCACTGGCTATGCCGAAGGCAATGGCCAGCGGCAGGGCCACGATGCCCACGATGACGCCCGCCATCACGTCGGCCATGAGCGTCTGCTTGCTGTAGTTCTTGAGGGCCGAAACCATTTTCGGCCTAAAATCTAAAGTTTTCATTACTTTTTATTGATTATCCAAAAAACGCCTGCAAAGGTACAAAAAATATAGGGCAACACCCACTTTCGGCGCGCCCTATATATAAATAAGGTGTAGTTTTCTTGATTTACTTCTGCTTCAGCAGGTCGCGAATCTCGGCCAGCAGCTCCTCCTGGGTGGGGCCTGCGGGAGCCTCGGGCTCGGGAGCGGGCTCTTCCTTCTTGCGGTTCAGCTTGTTGATGCCCTTCAGCATCAGGAAGATACAGAAGGCCACGATCAGGAAGTCTACCACATTCTGGATGAACTGTCCATACTTCAGCACGGCAGCACCCTCGCCCTCGCCAAACTTCAGCACCAGACCGGTGAAGTCCACGTTGCCAGTGATCATGCCGATGATGGGCATCAGCACGTCGTCAACGAGCGAGCTCACAATCTTACCAAACGCACCGCCGATGATCACACCGACTGCCATGTCCATCACGTTGCCCTTCATGGCAAACTCTTTAAATTCACTAATAAATCCCATAGTTCTGTTGTTTAAAATGATTATTGTTATTTTGTAATCTGTAGCTTACAATCTCTGCAACCTTACCTTGATTTATGATAATTTACGATTTGCGATTTTCAATTTTCAATATTATTAATACTGATTTCAAGTGCAAATATAGGAAATTTTTCGTAACTTTGCGCACGAAAAGAGAAAAAAGTGCCGAAAAGGTGCAAAAATAATTGATTTTAGGTATAAACCCTTTTAAATAACAAACAAAAACAATGACAAAAGTTGCAATTAACGGCTTTGGCCGTATCGGTCGCCTCGCATTCCGTCAGATGTTCGAGGCTGAAGGTTATGAAGTAGTGGCTATCAACGACTTGACCAGCCCCAAGATGCTGGCTCACCTGCTGAAGTACGACACCGCTCAGGGCGGTTTCGCTGGCAAGTTCGGTGAGAACAAGCACACTGTCGAGGCTACCGAGAACTCGATCATCGTCGACGGCAAGGAGATCACCATCTATGCTGTTCCCAACGCTGCTGAGCTGCCCTGGGGCGAGCTGAACGTTGACGTTGTGCTGGAGTGCACAGGCTTCTATACCAGCAAGGCTAAGGCTGAGGCCCACATCCAGGCTGGTGCCAAGAAGGTTGTCATCTCGGCTCCCGCCGGCAACGACCTGCCCACCATCGTCTACAACGTGAACCACAAGACGCTGACCCCCGCCGACACCGTGATCTCGGCTGCTTCTTGCACCACCAACTGCCTGGCTCCCATGACGAAGGCCCTGAACGACTTCGCTCCCATCCAGAGCGGTATCATGACCACCGTCCACGCTTACACGGGCGACCAGATGATCCTCGACGGCCCGCAGCGCAAGGGTGACGTGCAGCGCGGACGTGCCGGTGCCCTGAACATCGTTCCCAACTCGACGGGTGCTGCCAAGGCTATC
>JAFVEE010000118.1 GCA_017478085.1 Prevotella sp.
CAAAAGCGCACCTACCGTCTTGATGCTTTTGCCCTTACAGGGCGTAGGCTGCGCACCACATTTACCCAGGGCGATGCCCTGGGCTGGGGGCTTTCTGGCCTTTCAGGCCGTCTTTGCGGAGCTTGCGAAAGTTGAATAAAAAAATACGTCGCAATGAGAAAATTGTTTGTGCGCTTTCTATGGACGCTGCTGTTGGTGGCCGTGCTGGCCACCGTGGGCAGCTTCTGGGCCATTGCCAATGGATATATAGGCTATATGCCGCCCATTGAAGACCTGCAGAACCCCATCAACCGCTTTGCCACCCAGGTCTACTCGGCCGACGGCAAGATGATGGGCACCTGGAGCATGAGCCGCGAGAACCGCGTGATGGTAGACTACCAGCAGCTGTCGCCCCAGTTGGTCGAGGCGCTGGTGGCCACCGAGGACGTGCGCTTCTATGAGCACTCGGGCATAGACTTCTATGCCTTGGTGCGCGCCGTGGTGAAGCGCGGCCTCCTGGGGCAGAAGTCGGCCGGTGGCGGCTCGACCATCACCCAGCAGCTGGCCAAGCAGCTTTTCAGCAGCACGGCCCACAGCACGATGGAGCGCGCCCTGCAGAAGCCCATCGAGTGGGTCATCGCCGTGCAGCTGGAGCGCACCTATACCAAGGACGAGATTATCACGCTCTACCTGAACTACTTCGACTTCCTGCACAACGCCGTGGGCATCAAGACGGCGGCCAATACCTACTTCTCGAAGGAGCCCTCGGAACTCAGCATCTGCGAGAGTGCCACGCTGGTGGGCCTGTGCAAGAACCCCAGCTACTTCAACCCCGTGCGCTACCCCGAGCGCAGCACCAACCGCCGCAATGTGGTGCTGGGCCAGATGCTCAAGGCGGGCTACCTGACCCAGGAGCAGCACGACAGCTGCGTGGCCCTGCCGCTGGTGCTGCACTTCCACCAGGCCGACCACAAGGAGGGCATTGCCACCTACTTCCGCGACTTCCTGCGCCGCTACATGATGGCCAAGCGGCCCACGCGCAGCGACTATCCCTCGTGGGGCTACGTGAAGTACTACCTGGACTCGCTGGCCTGGGAGCAGGACCCCCTCTTCGGCTGGTGCAACAAGAACACCAAGCGTGGCTCGGGCGAGCACTATAACCTCTACACCGACGGACTGAAGGTCTATACCACCATCGACTCGCGTATGCAGAGCTATGCCGAGCAGGCCTGCTACGACCACGTGGTGAAGTTCCTGCAGCCTGCCTTCAACAAAGATCGGCGCTCCAAGCCCAACTTCCCTTATAGCGACCTCTCGGCCAGCGAGGTGGCCAAGCTGCTGAAGCGCTCCATGCGCCAGAGCGACCGCTACCGCGCACTGAAGGCGGCGGGGCTGAGCGACGAGGAGATAGACCGCAACTTCCGCACCAAGACCGAGATGGCCGTCTTCACCTACCACGGCGAGGTAGACACAGTGATGACGCCGCTCGACAGCATACGCTATATGAAGTCGTTCCTGCGCACGGGCTTCTTCAGCATGTGTCCGCAGAACGGACAGGTGAAGGCCTACGTGGGCGGACTGGACTTCCAGCACTTTACCTACGATATGGCCACCGAGGGCCGCCGTCAGGTGGGCTCCACGATCAAGCCCTTCCTCTACTCGCTGGCCATGGAAGACGGCATGTCGCCCTGCGACGTGGCCCCCAACGTGCAGCAGACCTATATGGTGGCGGGCCAGCCCTGGACACCCCGCAACGGCAGCCACGCCCGCTATGGCGAGATGGTCACGCTGAAGTGGGGCCTGCAGCAGTCGAACAACTGGATCTCGGCCTACCTTATGTCGCGCCTCAATCCCCAGCATTTCGTCGACCTGCTTCACGAGTACGGCATCCGCAATCCTGAGATTCACCCCTCGATGGCCTTGTGCCTGGGGCCCTGCGACATCACCGTGGCCGAGATGGTGAGCGGCTATACGGCCTTCGTGAACCACGGCATACGCACGGCTCCGCTCTACGTGACCCGCATCGTGGACAGCGAGGGCAACGAAGTGGCCAAGTTCGAGCCTCGCGTCAACGAGGTGATTAGCGAGGAGAGCGCCCACAAGATGCTCTATATGCTGAAGGCCGTGGTCGATGGTGGCACCGCCGGACGCCTGCGCTCGCGCCACAACCTGACCGCCGAGCTGGGTGGCAAGACCGGCACCACCAACAACAATAGCGACGCCTGGTTTATGGGCCTCACCCCACGGCTGGTGAGCGGCTGCTGGGTGGGCGGTGAAGACCGCGACATTCACTTCAATACCACGTCCATGGGCCAGGGAGCTACGATGGCCCTGCCCATCTTTGGCTACTATATGAAGAAAGTCTATGCCGACCCGCAGCTGGGCTACAGCCAGGCCGACCACTTCGACCTGCCCGAGGGCTACAACCCCTGCTACAATGCCGCCGAGGGCGGCGGTGGCGACGATGCCGACGATGAGGGCGGCGAGCCCGCCACCATCTTTGAATAACTGTGCCTATGATGCCGTTTCTTTATATTATAATAGGTGTGGTCATTGGGGCCGTGGCCGTGTATCTGTGGATGCAGCGCACGGTGACCGCCCTGCACGTGCAGGGCGAGGTGCGGCAGAAGGAGATAGCGATGCTCAAGGAGCAGGCTGCTGAGGCCCTGCGGCAGAAGGACGAGCAGGCAGCAGAAGCCTTGCGACAGAAAGACGAGCAGGCCGCCCGCGAACAGCAGATGCGCAATGACCAGTTCCAGGAGCAGCTCAGCGTGGTGCGCGAGCAGTTTCAGAACCTGGCACAGCGGTTGCTC
This sequence comes from Prevotella sp., assembly GCA_017478085.1. Taxonomy (GTDB): domain Bacteria; phylum Bacteroidota; class Bacteroidia; order Bacteroidales; family Bacteroidaceae; genus Prevotella. Next base: position 2,793 of record JAFVEE010000118.1, read on the forward strand.
AGCGAGACTACCAATAGCCTGCACGACCGCAACAAGAAGAGCCTCGAGGCCATCACCCGCCCCATCAACGACAATTTCGAACAGCTGCAGCAGGCCATCCGCGAGAGCGACCGCGAGCAGGCCCGCACTGCCGCCTCGCTGGCCGAACGGCTGCGCCAGGTAGGCGAGCAGGCCGAGAAGATGGACCGCACCGCCACCCGGCTGACCAACGCCCTGCGTGGCGACTCGAAGCAGGCAGGCGACTGGGGCGAGCTGGTGCTGCAAGAGCTGCTCGACTCACAGGGCTTCCGCCGGGGCATCGACTACGATGTGCAAGGCACCATCATGGATGGCGAAGGCCGCGTCATCCTGAACGATGACTCCGGTCGCAAGATGCGCCCCGATGTGGTGCTGCACTACCCCGACCAGCAGGATGTGGTCATCGATGCCAAGGTGAGCATCAAGGCCTACTACGACTATGTGAACGAGACCAACGACCAGCTGCGCCGCCAGCATCTGGACCGCCACGTGCAGAGTCTGCGTGCGCATGTTCGCGAACTGGTGCAGAAGGACTACAGCCGCTACATTCAGCCGCCCCGCACGGCCATCGACTTCGTGATTATGTACGTGCCCAACGAGCAGGCCCTGCAAGTGGCCCTGGCCCGCGAGCCACGCCTGTGGCAGGAGGCCTTCGACCAGAAGGTCTTCATCTCCAGTACCCAGAACCTCTTTGCTATCCTGCGCATGATCCAGATAGCCTGGCGGCAGCACCGTCAGACCGAGAACCAGCAGAAGATAGTGCTCCTGGCCAGTCAGCTGCTCTCGCGGGTGGGCCTGCTGGCCGAGCGTGTGGGCAAGCTGGGCCGCGACCTGCACTTGCTGCACGACGACTACGACGAGGTGCAGAAGAGCCTAAGCGGTCGGCTGAGCATTGTGCAGAAGGCCAACGAACTGAAGCATCTGGGCGTGAAGGAAGACCAGAAGCACCCCCTGCCCGCCACCGATGAAGAAGAAAATCAACTAAAATAGACACTGAAGAATTATGAAACACCAACTGAGAAGTAGCGTCTGCACCGAGGGCAGGCGCATGGCCGGAGCCCGCGCCCTGTGGGTGGCCACGGGTATGAAACAAGAGCAGTTCGGCAAGCCTATCATTGCCATCGTCAATTCGTTCACCCAGTACGTGCCAGGGCATACCAACCTGCTCGAGATAGGACAGATTGTGCGCGAGGCAATAGAGAAGATGGGCTGCTATGCCGCCGAGTTCAACACCATCGCCATCGACGATGGCATCGCCATGGGCCACGACGGCATGCTCTATTCGCTGCCCTCGCGTGACATCATCGCCGACTCAGTGGAGTATATGGTCAATGCCCACAAGGCCGATGCTATGATCTGCATCTCTAACTGCGACAAGGTGACCCCCGGCATGCTCATGGCCGCCATGCGCCTGAACATTCCCGCCGTGTTCTGTAGCGGTGGCCCCATGGAGGCAGGACGCTGGCACGGCGAGAACGCCGACCTCATCACCGCCATGGTGAAGGGTGCCGACCCTACCGTCAGCGACGAGGAGATGCGCCAGCTGGAGCAGTGCGCCTGTCCCGGCTGCGGTTCCTGCTCGGGCATGTTCACGGCCAACTCTATGAACTCGCTCACCGAGGCCATCGGTCTCAGTCTGCCTGGCAATGGCACCATCCTGGCCACCCATACCAACCGCATAGAGCTGTTTCGGCAGGCCGCCCGTCAGATCGTGAAGAACGCACGGGCCTACTACGAGGATGGTGATGAGTCGGTGCTGCCGAGGAATATAGCCACCCGCACGGCCTTCCTCAACGCCATGGCTCTCGACATTGCCATGGGCGGCTCTACCAACACCGTGCTCCACCTGCTGGCCGTGGCCCAGGAGGCTGGCGTCGACTTTACGATGAAAGACATTGATGCGCTGTCGAGGAAGGTGCCCTGCCTGTGCAAGCTGGCTCCCAACACGCAGAAGTACAGCGTGCAGGAGTGCAACCGCGCCGGTGGCATACTTGGCATTCTGGGAGAGCTGGACCGTGGCGGACTGATTGACAAGACGGCTATGAGGGTAGATAACATGACGTTAGGCCAGGCGCTGGCCAAATATGACGTCTGCTCTCCTGGCACACTCTTCTCGGGCATTGACTACGATGCTATGCGCATCTACCAGAGTGCCCCTGGTGGCAGGTTCTCGACGAAGATGGGTAGCCAGAGCGAGACTTATCCGACGCTTGACATCGACCGTTGCCATGGTTGCATACGCGACATTGAACATGCCTATACCAAGGATGGTGGCCTGGCCGTGCTCTTCGGAAACATTGCCCAGGACGGCTGCGTGGTGAAGACCGCCGGTGTCGACGAGGCACTATGGCACTTCGAAGGCCCCGCCGTGGTGTTCGACTCGCAGGAAGATGCCTGCGAGGGCATACTGGGTGGTCGTGTGAAGGCAGGCGACTGTGTGGTCATCACCCACGAAGGTCCCAAGGGAGGCCCCGGCATGCAGGAAATGCTCTATCCCACCTCTTATATTAAGAGTATGCACCTGGGGCGCGAGTGTGCCCTCATCACCGACGGTCGCTTCAGTGGCGGCACCAGCGGCCTGTCCATAGGCCACATCTCGCCCGAGGCTGCCAGCGGTGGCAACATAGGCAAGATCAAGGATGGCGACATCATCGTGATCGATATTCCCTCGCGTAGCATCAACGTGAAGCTTACCGACGAGGAGCTGGCCGCACGGCCCCAGCAGCCCCTCACACGCAACCGCCAGGTGTCGAAGGCCCTGCGTGCCTACGCCCAGAGCGTGTCCAGTGCCGACAAGGGCGGTGTGCGCATCATCGACTAAAAGAGGCATCAAAACTTCGATTTCGTTAAAAAGTTGGCGTTTTATGATGAATTTCAAATAATTTGCCGTACCTTTGCACGAAATTATAAGTTTGAATGAATCATGGAGAAAGCAATGAATCAAAATTGCAATGAAACGATAACAGGCAGCGAGGCACTGATGCGAGCCCTGCAGGCCGAGGGGGTGAAGACCATCTTCGGCTATCCTGGCGGGGCCATCATGCCCGTGTTCGACTCGCTCTACGACTACACGCGGGGCGAGCACCCGGCCTTCCACCACGTGCTGGTGCGCCACGAGCAGGGAGCCGCCCACGCCGCCCAGGGCTATGCCCGCGTGAGCGGCGAGGTGGGCGTGTGCCTCGTGACCAGTGGCCCCGGTGCCACCAATACGCTTACCGGCGTGGCCGATGCCATGATGGACTCTACGCCAATGGTGGTCATTGCCGGACAGGTGGGCATAGGTGCCCTGGGCACCGAAGCCTTCCAGGAGGTAGACCTCGTGGGTGTGGCGCAGCCCATCTCGAAGTGGAGCTACCAGATACGTCACGCCAGCGATGTGGCCTGGGCCGTGAGCCGCGCTTTCTATATAGCCCGCAGCGGTCGTCCCGGTCCCGTGGTGCTCGACTTCCCCAAGAACGCCCAGACGCATACCTGCGAGTGGACGGGCCCTGCCCATGTCGACTTTGTGCGCAGCTACGTGCCCTATCCCCGTCCTGACGAGGAGGCCATCGCCGAGGCTGCCCGACTGCTGAACGCTGCCGAGCGGCCATTGGCACTGGTGGGGCAGGGCGTAGAGCTGGCCGGAGCCAACAACGAGCTGATAGAGTTGATAGAGAAGGCCGACATACCCGTGGGCCGCACGTTGCTTGGCCTATCGGCCCTGTCCAGCCGCCACCCGCTGAACATGGGTATGCTGGGCATGCACGGCCAGTACGCATTGAACATGAAGACGCAGGAGGCCGACGTGATTATCGCCATAGGCATGCGCTTCAGCGACCGCGTCACGGGCCTGCCCTCAACCTACGCCCGCCAGGCCAAGATCATTCACTTGGACATCGACAAGGCCGAGATAGGCAAGTGCATCAGGGCCGACGTGCCCGTGCTGGGCGACTGCAAGGTGACGATGCCCGCCATCACCCGGCTGCTGAAGAAGAACAGTCACCGGGCGTGGATTGAATCCTTTGCCCCATTCTTCCAGATGGAGCTGAAGCAGGTCATTGAGCCAGCCATACATCCTGCCGATGGCCCGCTGCTCATGGGTGAGGTGGTGAACGTGGTGGCCGAGGCTACCCGTGGCGATGCCGTGCTCGTGACCGACGTGGGGCAGAACCAGATGCTGTCGGCCCGCTATTTCCACTACAACCAGAAGCGCTCTATCGTGACCAGCGGTGGTCTGGGTACCATGGGCTTCGGCATGCCAGCCGCCATCGGGGCCACCTTTGGTGCGCCGGCTCGCACGGTGTGCATGTTCTGTGGCGACGGCGGCTTCCAGATGAATCTGCAAGAACTGGGCACCATTATGGAGCAACAGGCTCCGGTGAAGATGATTCTGCTGAACAACAACTACCTGGGCAACGTGCGCCAGTGGCAGGACATGTTCTGGGGCGGCCGACGCTCGTTCACCCCCATGCTGAACCCCCGCTACGACCTGATAGCTCAGGCCTACGGCATACCCTACGACGTGGCCACCGATCGCAGGGATCTGGCCGCAAAGGTTGAGAAGATGCTGGCCACCAGCGGCCCCTACCTGCTGGAGTGCGCCATCAAGGAAGATGCCGATGTGATGCCGATGACAGCACCCGGCAAGAGTGTCGACGAGATGCAACTGACCGCTGAAAGTTGAGCGTATGGAGAAAAAGCTATATACACTGCTGGTATATTCAGAGAACATTGCCGGCATACTGAACCAGATAACTGCCGTGTTCACCCGCCGACAGGTGAACATCGAGAGCCTGAACGTGTCGGCATCGAGCATCCCCGGTGTGCATAAGTACACCATCACCGCCTGGTGCTACGACGACCAAGTGGTGAAGATTGTGCAGCAGATCGAGAAGAAAATCGATGTGGTGAAGGCCAACTACTTCACCGACGAAGAGCTGTTCATTCGCGAGACGGGGCTCTATAAGCTGTCTACCGACGTGGTTCTGCAGCAGCCCGAGGTGTCGCGCACCATTCGTCGCTTCGATGCCGGGATTACCGAGGTGAATCCCACCTATACCATCGTGATGAAGAGCGGTAAGACCGACGACATCATTGCCCTCTACCGCGCCCTGGACGAGTTCCATTGCGTATTGCAGTACACCCGCTCCGGGCGCATTGCCGTGACCCGTGGCAAGCAGGAGCAGGTGAGCGAATTTCTGGAGCAACGCGAGAACAGCAGGTAGCAGGAAGGGGGGCTTATGAGAGGGCTGATGGTTGTGCTACTGGCCGTGTTGGCAGGATGGCTTGAAGCTGGTGCTGCCAGCGCAGGCGACGATTTCGGCCCCGTGGTTGCAGGTAGCGATGTGGCCCTGACGTTTGCCAACGACAGCCAGCACCCCTGGACGGTCGAAGACACGGTGGCCATATTGCGAGGCAATGGCCAGTCGGGCTACTATGCTGCCTCGTGGCTCACGATGACTTATAGCTCAGACTACCGCACCGAGCTCAGCTTCGAGTGGGCCAGCTTCGAGGGCGGCTACCATGAGGGCTTGCAACTATACATCGACGACACGTTGAGGGCCAGCCGCTACAACGCCCCTACCTTCGAGCGCAGGCGTTTCCTGCTGGAGCCGGGCAGCCATGTGGTGGCCTTCCGCGACTCGACCAGCTTCTACAACCGCACAGCCAACTGGAGCGCCGTGCGCAGCATCAGGGTGAGGAGCCTGCTGCCCGTTGAGGCGGTTGCCCTGTCGCCCCTTTCGCAGCCCCTTGTCTTGCAGAACGATGGGCAGTGGCCCTGGACGGTAGAGGAGGGCTGCGTGCAGAACTCAAACTTCGACACCCGCTACTCTGCTTCCTCACTACGCACGTCGTTCACCATTGACCGAACGTCGAAGCTGGCTTTTCAGCGCAGGGTGTTCCCCTACAGAACTTATTGGAATGGCAGTGCCTATGTACCGGCACAGCAGTTGCTTACCATTGTGAATGGGCGGCAGCTGCTGGCCGATAGCGACGTACCCCAGTTTGCCAACTATCGTCTGGCACTGGAGCCTGGCACCTACACCGTGGAGTGGCGCGACACCATAGGCAGCGCCCCTACCGACCTCTATGCCCAGTTGCGCCAGGTGGAGCTGAGCGACAACTGGGTCGACGTAGAACTGCTGCAGGCAGGGACGCTGGGCACCGAGGTGCTCTATCAGGTCGACCGTCTGGGCGATATAGAACTGCTGAAGGTGAGGGGACGGCTGGGCGAGGCCGACTGGCGCACGCTACGGCAGATGACCAGTCTGCTGGCCGTCGACCTGAGCGAGGCCGTGCTCGACACACTGCCGTCTTCGGCCTTTGCCACACTGGGCTCGTTGCAGAGCGTGGCCCTGCCACAGGGGCTTACAGCCATTGCCTCGCAGGCTTTTACCGGCACTATGCTGCGCAGCATTGCCATCCCCCCGACCGTGACCACCATTGCTGCCAATGCCTTCAGTGGCTTGTCGTTGCTGCATCGCGTCACGATAGCCCCGTCTTCGGCCCTGCAGTATATTGGGGCAGGAGCCTTTCAGGGCTGTACCGCGCTCGAGTCCTTCCTGATGCCCCACAGCGTGACTGAGCTGGGCGAGCGGGCTTTTCAGGACTGCTTCAGCTTGCAGATGCTACAGTTGTCAGACGGTCTCGCTGAGCTGCCTGCCGAGGTGTGCCGGGGCTGCACGTCGCTCACCGACCTGCACCTGCCCCAACGCCTTATCGCCCTGGGGCGGCAGAGCTTCGGCTATTGCGGCATGGATAGTGTTTGCCTGCCTGCCACGCTCGAACAGCTGGGCGATGGTGCCTTTGCCTACTGCGCTAATCTGCGCACCATCGTCTGTCCGCTGTCAACGCCTCCCGTGGTCGGTGCCGATCCCTTCGAGGGCGGCGTGACCAAGGACGAGGTTACCCTGCGCGTGCCAGCCTTCGCCGTGGTCAGCTATAAGCTCGACGATTACTGGTACCAGTTCGGCCACATAGAGGAAGGGGCCGATGTGGGCTACTGGAAGATTATGGCCAGCCTGGCACTGACCAACAACCGCCGTATGCCCGGCAAGCCCGATGTCGACCTTATGGCTACCGGCAGCCTGACCGTGGGCGGCAGCCATCCGCAGCCTTTGGGGAAGCTGAACATCTTTGCCGGAGGCCAACTGCTGAGCTACTGCGACAGCATCGAGGCCGACAGCGTGAACTACCTTATGCCGGTAGAGCCCTATACCTGGTACTTCATTGCCCCTAGCTTCGAAACCAGCCTTGACAAACTCGTGATGACGGGCGATGCAGCCTACGTGGTGCGCTACTACGATGGCGAGGAGAGAGCCCAGAGTGGGGTGGGGGCCAGCTGGAAGGACGTGAACGACAGCTGTCTGCACGCTGGGCGGGGCTACATCTTCCAGGCCAATAAGGGCGGCACGCTCATTCTGCCTGCCAGTCCCTCCAGCCATCGCCAGTTGCTGGGGGCCACCGATGTGGTGCTGCCACTTGTGGTCCACGAGGCAGCCACTACTGCCGACCGTGGTTGGAACTATCTGGGCAATCCCTATCCAGCGCACTTCGACATCTACTATATGGACTTTGCCGCTCCCATCACCGTTCGTGAGGGCAATACCTACAGGGCTTATAGCGTGCTCGACGACGATTTCGCCTTGCAGCCCGCGCAACCCTTCTTCGTGCAGAAACCCGTGGGAGTCGACAGCATCGTGATGCACAAGGAGGGGCGGCAGCTGTCGGCAGTCATCGACCGTTCGACCTATGCCCGGAGGCCACAGCCAGTTGGCCAGAGACAACTTTTCGATGTACAGATTACCGATGGCACGCAGACCGACCAGACACGTCTCGTGGTTACTCCATCAGCCATTCCGGGCTATGAGCTGGGTCGCGATGCCTCGAAGTTCATGAGCTACGACGGCGGCGTGCCGCAGGTGCTCACTCTCGATGATGAAGGCACGGCCTATGCCATCAACGAGCGTCCCGCCGACAATGGCACCGTGCGCCTGGCCTACTATGCGGCTGCCGAGGGCGTGCTCACGCTCAGCACCAGCCGTGCTGATGGCGAGCTATGGCTTACCGATCATCACACCGGCACGGTGGTGTGCCTGTCAGAGACTGACTACGAGTTCCTGACCGAGGCCACCACTGGCGGCATCTGCACCGACCGCTTCACTCTGTCGCTGAACAGGCCTGCCCAGACGCTGGGCATTAGCGAGGCGATGGCTGCCGACGGCCATACTGGCCAGCTCTACGACCTGCATGGCAGGAAGGTGTCCAGTGGTCAGCCTCGTCAGCATGGCATCTACGTCGTGAAGGGCCGCAAGATAGTAAGATAAACGGAAAAGCAATACATTGTGACGGCAATGACAACAAGAGTGGCAGGGCTCGTAATGGCTCTCTTGCTAAGCATCGGGGCGTGGGCGCAGTTTAATCCCACGAACCCTACCGAGCCGGGCGACCCCAGGGTGAAGGTCTACTCGGTGCTGACCCTCAGTGCCGATCCTCCCGAGGGCGGCACGCTCAATGTAGCCAGTGGCCGTCGCTATGAGGTGGACACCGTGGTCGAGCTTGAGGCCACCCCCTCACCTTATTATATATTCAAGGGGTGGACGCACGACGGTCAGCTGCTCTCCATGGATCCCCACTTCAGCTATGCCGTAGAGGCTGGCAACCCTCATCTGGTGGCCCACTTCGAACTGGACTTCACCCCTCAGAATCCTACAGAACCTGCTGAGCCCACCAAGCCCTACCGTCGACTCAGTCTGCGGGCATCGCCTGCCGAGGGCGGTTCCTTCAATACGGTCACAGAGGGCCGCCGTTTTCGCGAGGGAGCCAGAATACAGTTGCAGGCCTATCCCCAGGAGTGGTACTCCTTTCTTTATTGGGCCTGCGACACTACCATCCTTTCCACCGAGAGCCAGTTTGTTTTCACTATGCCCGATGCCGACGTGACGCTCACGGCCCACTTTGCCCTGCACTTCACCCCCCACAACCCCTCTGAACCGGGCCAGCCTATGGGCGTTACCTTGGTGGTCACCGACAAGGCGGCCTATGTGCCGGGCGAGCCAGTGGTCATCTCCGGATGGCTGACCGACCGGCCCGACTCTTCGGCTGTGCTTTGCATTGAGAACCTGGGAGCCTGCCACTATTTGCCCATCGCCACCGATGCGCAGGGGGCCTTCCTGGTGCAGTGGCATCCGCTGCCGCTGCAGACGGGGCGCTTTACTATCACCCTGTCCTCAGTTACCGACCGCCATGCCGGACTCACGATGGCGGCATTCGATGTCTATGACCTGCAACTATTAGGCAGCACCGATACCATTAGCCGTCTGGTGGTGGGGCAGCCCAGCCAGGGTAGCATCGTGTTGAAGAACGGTGGGTTGACCAGTCTCACAGGCATTGGCGTCGAGTTGCTGTCGCTGCCACAGGGGTGTTCCCTGTCGTTCGAAGTCCCTGACACCCTTGCTGCGGGGCAGACCGCCGTCCTCCACTACACTCTGCTGAGTGACGAGCCCACCACAGGGCAGGAGTGGCAGTCGGCGGATTTACGAATTGTCACGGCCCAAAGGGCATCTGTCCCCGTCCGCCTGCGCTACAGCTGTTGCAGCGACCGTCCGCTGCTGGTGGCCGACATATCGGCCCTTAACACCACGGTGACGGCAGGCAGACCGCGTGACTATGGCATTGCCCTGACCAATGCTGGCATGGGCTCTACGGGGCCTGTCGTGCTCCGTCTTCCTCCCTTTGCCACGTCGCTGGCTGGCGATACGCTGGCTCCGCTCTGCCAGGGCGATACCACGATGATAGCCTTGCGGCTGCACCCAACGGGACTGCAGACCGAGGAGGGACAGCTGGTGGTCTACTGCGAAGAGGGGCAAGGCACCGCCGTCGACCTGAGCATAAGACCCGTGCAGCAGTCGGATGGCACGTTGGTGGTCAGCGTGGCCGACGAGCTTACGTACTATTCCCCCCAGTCGCCCCTGGTTCCGGGGGCCATGGTGGTGGTGAGCCATCCATTCACCCGTGCCGTGGTGGTGCAGGGCCTTTCCAATACCGATGGCCTGTTCGCCACTCAGTTGCCCGAAGGCAGCTATTACGTCAGCGTAACAGCCGAGGGGCACGAGCCGCATCGGGGCAGCCTTGTCGTGGTAGCCCCCGGCGTGCAGTTGCGGCATCGCGTAGACCTGGGCCTGCTGCCTGATAGTGAGGCGATTCCTAAAGTTGAAGTGCTGTTGCCCGATAGCATACAGACCGACCAATTGGCTGTGGGCCAGTCGCTTATCGTTGATGTGGTGCTTGAAAACAAAGGCCCCATCACCGCTCAGGAAGTCAGTCTGCAGTTGCCCAGTAACTTCAGACAACTGCAGTTCAGCGCCCTCGATGTCAGCCACGGACTTGTCATCGGGCCGCAGCAGCGGGTGGTGGTGCCGGTTAGAATACTTCGCACCGACTATGAGGAGCCTTGGCAGGAACCCAGTTTTGCCCGCTTTGCTACAACCTATGCCTGGCATTGTGGTTCTGAGCGCAGGTGGCGTAACGGCGAGGGCTTGCTGCGGTTGGCCCCTGGCAGCCAGATGCCGCCCAGTGAAGAACAGCCGGGGGTACAGCCCCGCCCAAGGCCCCGGCTCAGCCTGGCGTGCTTCGTGCCCCGCTATGTGTGTGGCGACGATCCTCGGACTCCCGACGAACAAGAAGCCGTGGTGCCTGCCGAGGTGGCCCTGATGGTAGAGAATGTCTCGGCCGACGATGCCGCTGAGCTGTTGTTGCTGGCCCCCTCGCCGTGGGTCGAGGGCAGCGAAAGCTTGCCGCAGGTGGTGGCCTCGCGTCAGGATGGCAGCCGTGCCAGCCACTTCTTCAGCGCCAGTGTGCCCAATAGACTGGGCACGGTGCCTGCCGGTGGTCGCACCTGTGCCCAGTGGTGGTTACAGAGTGGGCAGCAGGGGCTGCTCAGCTATGACGCAGCGGCCTACTGCCTGAAGTGCAGTGGCAGCGACAGCGCGGCAGTGGTGGATAGGGTAGTCCTTCACTCGCTGGTACACGGGTTCGAGGTGAGCGGCCAGTGGCCCCTGCGTGGCTTCCTGGTTGACGATGAGGATGGCGTAGTGCCCCGCGAGGTCTACTTCACTGATGCTACCTGGCAGACTCTTGTGCAGCCTTCCCGTTTAGATATTATCAAGGTTGGCGATGCTGAGTATATGCTTGAGGTTGAGGCTGCCGACAGTGGGTGGGTGTATGGTTCGCTGCCCACCCCCGGCGATGGCCATTTGATGTTGCAAGCTATGAGCAGGGAGCGCGACGGCCTTGCGTTGCCGTCCGACAATGCGTGGCAGACCGACCGCCAGCCTGTGCGCGAGGGTGGCGAGTGGGTCAGCGAGCAGCGTCTGCACTTCGTGGTGCTGATGGAGGCAGGTACCGAGTCCTTCCGTCTTGCCTTTACACAAAAAGACGACGGGCAGCAACTGGGCCTTGCGCCCGTTATGCTCCCGTCGTCGTCTGCGACCCTTCGCACTTTCGACTTGCTGGGGCGCCCCTCTCTAAGAGGAGTGAGGGGCATCCGCATCAAGTCGGGTAGAAAGTCTTATAATTACTGAATCTCCCAGCCCACGGCACTGGCACCGAGCACGGCTGCCGAGGCACCGTCGAGACCGCTCACGAGGAACTGGGCCTTGCCACGGAAGATGGGCAGCACGTGGCGGTCGTAAGCCTCGCGGATGGGCTTCATAATCAGTTCGCCAGCCTTCACCATACCACCGAAGAAGATAAAGGCCTCGGGGCTGCTGAAGGCGGCAAAGTCGGCGCAGGCCTCGCCCAGCATCTTGCCCGTGAACTCGTAGATTTCCTTGGCCAGCTCGTCGCCCTTGCCAGCGGCAATCGAAACGTCGAGCGACGTGATCTTCTCCGGATCCATCTCGCGCAGCAGCGAAGGACGCTCGGTCTTGGCCAGCAGCTCGCGGGCCGTGCGGGCCACACCCGTGGCCGAACAGTAAGCCTCCAGACAGCCCGTGCGACCACAACCGCAGCTACGGCCTTCCTCGCCGCGCACCATCGTCACGTGGCCCAGCTCGCCGGCAAAGCCGTCGCAGCCATAGAGCAGTTGCCCATTGACCACAATGCCTGAGCCAACGCCCGTGCCCAGGGTGATGACGATGAAGTTCTTCATGCCACGGGCCACGCCGTAGACCATCTCGCCGATGGCGGCGGCATTGGCATCGTTGGTCAGCGCCACGGGTATGCCGCCCAGACGGTCGCTGAACATCTGTGCCAGGGGCACGATGGTGTCGTGGGCCCAAGGCAGGTTCGGCGCCATCTCCACCGTACCTTTATAATAGTTGCCGTTGGGGGCACCGATGCCCATCGCCTTGATGGTGTCCAGGCCGCCCACCTGCTCAATGATTACCTGCAGGGCTTCTACGGCAGCGTCTACGTAGGCTTCAGCCGTCTCGTAGCCGCCAGTCTTGATGGCTGTAGTGGCCTTGATCTCGCCACGGGCATCCACAATACCGAAAACCGAGTTCGTTCCTCCCAGGTCTAAGCCAATGACGTATGGCTTCAATGTCTGTTGTGCATTCATAATTTTATAGTTTTAAAATGGATAGTTGTTTCCTTTTGCCCTGCAAAGGTACAATTTTTCCGCGAAACCGCACAATGTTTCGCGGAAATTTCGTACCTTTGCACCTGTTATGCCATTTCACATGCCAATCAACATACTCGATTTCATCTTTAAGGGCATGCTCATAGGGATGATCGCCTCGGCCCCGATGGGCCCCGTGGGAGTGCTCTGCGTGCAGCGCACGCTGAAGAAGGGCCGTTGGTATGGCTTCGTAACGGGCGTAGGGGCAGCCGCCAGCGACATCATCTATGCTGCCATCACGGGCTATGGTATGTCCTTCGTGATGGATTTTGTACAGAACTCGCAGAACCGGTTCTACCTGCAGATTGTAGGCTCGCTCGTGCTGTTGGCCTTTGGATGGTACACCTACCACACCGACCCCACAAAGAAGATGCACCGCTCGGGGCAGGAGAAGGGCACCCTCACCTACAATCTGGTGACGGCTTTCATCGTCACGCTCAGCAATCCGCTCATCGTCTTCCTCTTTATGGCACTCTATGCCCAGTTTGCCTTCGTGCTGCCCGACCATCCATTCGAGATGGTGGTGGGCTTCCTCAGCATTGTGGGCGGTGCCCTGCTGTGGTGGTGGGGACTGACGTGGCTGGTCGACAAGATTCGCATGAAGTTCGACGAGAATGGCATTCGCATCATCAATCAGATTATTGGCGTGGCCGTCATCATCGGCTCCATTATTATGCTCTTGGGAACGACCACCAACCTATTAAGATTCTTCTGAAATGTTTATAGCACAGGAATTACGCAAGACCAACATTGCCGAGTATCTGCTCTATATGTGGCAGATAGAAGATACCATCCGCGCCTTTGGCTGCTCGCTCTCGCGCATCAAGCGTGAGTATGTGGAGCGTTTCGACTATACCGACGAGCAGAAGGAAGACGAGGTCGACTGGTTTGGCAACCTCATCCGTATGATGAACGAGGAGGGCTGTCGCGAGCAGGGCCACCTGCAAATCAACAAGGTGACGCTGCAGACGCTGGCCGAGCTGCACGCCCAGTTGCTGGCCTCGCCCAAGTTTCCTTTCTACAACACGGCCTACTACAAGGTCCTACCCTTCATCGTAGAGCTGCGCAACCGTGGGGCCCGTAAAGAGGAGAACGAGGTCGAGACCTGTATGAACGCGCTCTACGGCGTGATGATGCTGCGCCTGCAGCAGAAGGAGATTACGCCCAACACCCAGCACGCCGTGAAGGAAATCTCTACCTTCATCGGGATGCTGAGCGACTATTACAAGAAAGACCGTGAAGAAGGACTCAAATTTGAATAACAATATGAACATTCTGATTACAGGCTGCAACGGCCAGCTGGGAAACGAGATGCAGTTGTTGCAGAAAGAGCACACCGCCCACACCTATTATAATACCGACGTTCAGGAGCTCGACATCACCAACCGCGAGGCCATCGAGGCCTTCGTCACTGAGCACCAGATCGATGGCATCGTGAACTGCGCCGCCTATACCGCTGTCGACAAGGCCGAGGACAACCAGGAACTTTGCGCCCTGCTCAACGCCACCGCCCCCGGCTATCTGGCCGAGGCCATCGAGCGGCGTGGCGGCTGGTTCATCCAGATAAGCACCGACTATGTGTTCGACGGCACCAACCACACGCCCTACGTAGAGACCGACCCCGTCTGCCCCAACAGCACCTATGGCCGCACCAAGCTGCTGGGCGAGCAGCAGGCGCAGCAGGCCTGCCGCCGCACGATGATCATCCGCACGGCCTGGCTCTACAGCACCTTTGGCAACAACTTCGTGAAGACTATGATCCGCCTGGGCCGTGAGAAGGAGCAGCTGGGCGTCATCTTCGACCAGATAGGCACGCCCACCTATGCCCGCGACCTGGCTGTGGCCATCTTCGCTGCCATCGAG
>JAFVEE010000119.1 GCA_017478085.1 Prevotella sp.
AGAACATATTATGGAATCGAAACTTGTTATCTACAACACACTGACGCGGCAGAAGGAGCGCTTCGAGCCGCTGCACGCCCCCAACGTGGGCATGTACGTGTGCGGCCCCACCGTCTATGGCGACCCGCACCTGGGCCACGCACGGCCCGCCATCACCTTCGACCTGGTGTTCCGCTACCTGAAGCACCTGGGCTACAAGGTGCGCTACGTAAGAAACATTACCGACGTGGGCCACCTGGAGCACGATGCCGACGAGGGAGAGGACAAGATAGCCAAGAAGGCCCGCCTGGAACAGCTGGAGCCTATGGAGGTGGCACAGTACTACACCAACCGCTACCATAAGTATATGGACGCGCTCGGCGTGCTCCGTCCGTCGATAGAGCCTCACGCCTCAGGCCACATCATTGAGCAGCAGCAGTTAGTGAAGCAGATCCAGGACAATGGTTTCGCCTACGAGTCCAACGGCTCCGTCTACTTTGACATTGAGGCTTATAATAAGGTATATAAGTACGGCATCCTGAGCGGCCGCTCTTTGGAGAACGTAAAGGATGCCAGCCGCGAACTTGACGGCGTGGGCGAGAAGCGCCACCAGGCCGACTTCGCGCTCTGGAAGAAGGCACAGCCCGAGCACATCATGCGCTGGCCCTCGCCCTGGAGCGACGGCTTCCCCGGCTGGCACTGCGAGTGCACGGCCATGGGCCGCAAGTATCTGGGCGAGCAGTTCGACATACACGGCGGCGGACTGGACCTTGTATTCCCCCACCATGAGTGCGAGATAGCCCAGGCGCAGGCCGCCATGGGCCACCCGGCAGTGAAGTACTGGATGCACAACAATATGCTCACCATCAATGGGCAGAAGATGGGCAAGGCCTACAACAACTTCATAACCCTTGAGCAGTTCTTCACCGGCCAGCACCCGCTGCTTGAGAAAGCCTATTCACCCATGACCATCCGCTTCTTCGTGCTCTCTGCCCACTACCGTGGCACCGTGGACTTCTCAAACGAGGCCCTGCTGGCTGCCGAGAAGGGCTTGGAGAAGCTTATGAACGGCATCAGCGACCTGGAGCGCATTCAGGTTTCGCCGCAATGTGACGCCGAGACCGAGCAGGTGGTGAAGAGCCTGCGCCAGAAGTGCTACGACGCGATGAACGACGACCTGGCCACGCCGCAGGTGCTGAGCCACCTGTTTGAGGCCTGCACGGTGGTGAACAAGCTGGTAGACCACAAGGCCACCATCTGCGCCGACTGCCTGAAGGAACTGAAGGACACGATGCACCTCTTCGCCTTCGACCTGCTGGGCCTGCAACCGCAGAGTGCCGGTGGCAGCAACGCCCAGCGCGAAGAGGCCTTCGGCCGCGTGGTCGATATGGTGCTGGCGCTGCGTGCCAAGGCCAAGGCCAACAAGGACTGGGCCACGAGCGACCAGATTCGCGACGAGCTCAGCGCCGCCGGCTTCGAGGTGAAGGACACCAAGGACGGTGCCACCTGGCGTCTGAACAAATAAAAACGATTTAGCTATTCGATGATGACCTGTCGGCTGACCACCGTACCATCATCGCTCACCCCTTGCAGCGTGACGAGGTAACGCCTCGACACGCTGGAGGCAGGAAATCTGACAGTTGCCGCCCCATCGAGGCGCAAGCGCGGATTCCAGTAGAGCGTGGTGCGGTGGTCAGCCCCTTTTGTCTGGGGCAGGCTGAAGGCGGGCTCGGGCTGATAGCCCAGCTGCTGCACGCTGACCACCGAGCTGAGCGGGCGGTTCTCGCGATGGGCCTTGGCCATCTGGTAGCCGCTCTTCAGGAAGATGAACAGCACACCAGGCACGTCGCCCGTCGTGGTGGGGCGCACGCCGAAGACAACGTTACTGGGATCGTTGCGCCCGAAATACTCTATCGACTCGATTTCGTTGGGCATCAGCTGCATCACGAAATCCATATCATCCTCTATAAAATTATCGACGTAGACCTTGCCTACATACCGCTCGTAGGGCACCTGCATACCGTCTTTCACGTGGGTCAGGATGCCCAGCTGGTGCAGCAGTTCGGCCAGCGTGGTGGCGCGCTCCAGACGGGGGTCGCCCGGCGCGAAACTGCGCGACGGCTCGCGGCCATACATATTGATGGGCTTGGTACGCTTCTTGCCAATCTTCACCACCTCGTCCAGCTCGATGGTGCGTAGTGCGGCATCGTGCTGCTGCTGTTGGCGGGCCAGCTCTACGAAGCGCTCTGCCGAGGGCATGGCCACCGACTGCAACCGGGGCACCTGCAGGCGGGGGAAGGTCTGCTCATCCACGCTCAGCCTCACCAGCCGCGTCTCGCCACTGCGACGCGTGCCCTCCAGCGTCAGGGCGGCCCCGTCGGGGAAGTCCAGTCCGCTCAGCGTGAAGCGGCTGCTGTCGCCCAGCTGGTAGGTGTGCATATAGCCCGTGCTGGGCACGAAGAGCGTCAGCTGCGGCTTGCGGATCTTGCCGCCCAGCACGTTGCTCACGCGGCCCGACACGCTCTGCGAGGTCTCGATGCCATAGACCACGCGGGGAAACTTCTTGGCGAGCACGTCCTGCAGCGGGTAGAAGTCGGTCTGCCCTGGCTCGTTCTGTGGCAGCAGCCACTGGGCAATGTCGGCCTGCAGCGTGTCGGGCTGCACCACGTCGGCATCGGTCACCGAGAGCGAGTAGGTGCCTCGCAGCGGCTGTCCGTCGGCATCGCATACGTTCAGGTTCAGGCTTACCTCCTCGCCAGTACGTCCCGTGATGCTGGCCGCAGGCTGGTTGCCGCCCTCTATGAAGACCGCCTGCTGGGCCACCACGCGGGTGCCGTCGACCAGTGCCACGGTGGCACCGCCCGTGCGCAGCGACCGGCTGTCAATGCGCATAATGCGGCCCGAGGGCTGGGGCACCACCAGCAGGTTGCCACTGCCATAGAGCACGCAGGCCATTCGCCGCGTGTCGGTGCTGTCGGGCAGCACGGGCCTGATGAGCAGATGGCCCTTGCGCTGCGACACCTGCAGCCAGGACGAGGCAACCGATGCCGTGGGCGTCAGCGCCGGGGCGGGCACATACTGGGCCACGGCGTGCGACTGCTCGCTGACCACCTGCAGCTGCTTGTAGAAGAACCTGCCCGCCCCGAAGTTGCGCATCCACCCCGTGTAGGCGGCCAGCGTGTAGCTGCCGGCAGCCAGATGCCCGGGCAGGGGCAGCGCATTGGCGAAGATGCCGCTGCCGTCGGCCCGCAGCATCATACGCCTCACGAGCGTGTCGGCCCGGTGGTCGTACAGCTCCACATAAACGTAGCGCGAGCGGGCCATAGGCTTGCCCGAGGCCCCGTCGGTCAGGTGGGCCCGCAGCCACACCGTGTCGCCAGGGGCGTAGCAGCTCTTGTCGGTATGCACGAAGATCCTGTCCTGCGGCACCTTGCGGTAGTAGTCCAGCAGCAGCGACTCGATCATCGCCCCCTGCGCGGCGGTCTGTGGCCTGTCGGCCCCAATGCCAAGCAACTGCACCGGTTCGATGCTGAGCAGCGAGTCGAGGCCCGGCATGGTCACCAGCGTGTCGGCAGCGGCCATCGGCGCGGCCTCATCGGCAGGCTGCGTACTGGGTGTGGCCGCCACATCAGCCTGCTGCTTCTCCTGCGAACCACGCAGACCGCCGAAGTTGGTACTGATGACCGCCGTGGCCAGACCCGACATCAGCACCACGATGCTGATGATGGCCGCCACCTTCTGCCATATAGCGGGGCGCAGACCGTGCCGGCGCTCGAAGCGGGCCCACTCGCGGCGCACGTCGTCGGGGCTCAGCGTGCGGTCGTCCAGTGCGCCCTGCGTCTCGCTCAGCAGGGTCAGCAGTTCAGCGTTCTCCTCGTCGGCCAAAGCCTGGCGCAAGGCCTCATCCGAATAGCGTTCGGGATGCTCTATCATCTGTAGGAAGTCATTCTTTTCCATCGTCGTCACGGTTGTTAAGTTTCACTTTGATATGGTTGAAGGCATTGCGCAGGTGCTTGTAGACCATCGCCTCGCTGATGTCCAGCTGGCGGGCCACCTCGGCATAGCTCAGGCCCTCCTGGTAGCGCATAAGCAGCACGCGCCGTGCCTGCGGCGGCAGGTCGTGGTCAATGCATTGTCGCAGGCGGTGCAGGCGCTCCTCAACAGCCTGCAGGGGCTCGTCGGTCTCAGCCAGGTGGCGGGCGTACAGCTGTCGCAGCTGGTCTTGCAGTCTGCGCCGGTCTATGGCGTTCAGACAGCGGTTGCGCACGCTACGCAGCAGGAAGGCCCCGGCCGTCTCGGGGCGTACCGCCATCTGGCTGCCCAGCACCTGCTCGAACACCTCGCTCACCACGTCCTTGCTCTCCTCGGCATCGTGCAGGATGAGCAGGGCCAGCCGGTACATCGCGGCGTAGTGTTGCAGGAATAGTTGCTCTATGTACTTTTTGTCTTGCATACACCTCCTATACAACCGAACGTCGAAAAACCTAACCTCAGGGAGGCAACTTTTTTTTCGTTTGAATGCCTACCAACCGGCAGCCTCCCTGGTCATATAGATGGCAAGGGTCTTCTGCTTAAAATATTCAAACGACATATAGAGCAGGCCGTCGTAGCCGCCCCTGGTGCCCCACGAGTTTTTCATCACGAAGAAAGGCTCGCCGCTGGCGTCGCGGGCCAGTCCCACGATGGCCATGCAGTGGTCGTCGGTGGTGCTGCCCTGCAAGAGCGACGTGCGGGCCACGCCCTGCTTCCAGTCGAAGCCCTGCTCGCTGGTGTCGCCCTCCCAGCAGATGCCGTGGTGCCGGCGCACGGCCCGCTCAGTCACGCTGAGCAGCGAGTCCATCGGCAGGTTCAGCAGGCGGTTGTGCTCCCAATTGTCGGGCACGTCGAAGAGGAAAGGTTCGTAGTAGGGATGCGCTTTGCTGGAGCCCAGGGCCACCCACTCGCCCGGGGCGCACACCGAGTGGGCAAACTCCAGGGGCGTGTACATAGCGCCCAGCATAAACGCAAAGCGCGGGGGAATGTCGTCGACAGTCTTCATCGCGTCGTAAGTCACCAGTCCGTACTTCCCGATCATCGAGATGAGCGTCCAGCCCACGGCCCGTCCCGAGGCAGGGGCCGCCGTTTCGTGCTCCTTCATCATCCGCTCCACCCACGCCGCCGAGAGGTTCACCGAGTCGCCCCGCATAATATGCTCCGTCTCGATGGCCGCCAGCATGGCGTAGGCCCAGCACGTCTGGCTCTTCCCCTGGTCTTTCACCGGCGTAAACCCATTGAGCACTTCCACCTGGAAGCGCTCCCGCCCGCCGCCGCACGACAGCAGCGCAAGCGTCAGAACAACAAACAGCATCCGTTTCACGCCGCAAAGTTACAAAAAAGCGCGAAACAAAACACTGGTTTCAAGAAAAATCACTAACTTTGCACCGATTTTGTCACACCTTAGGCTCTATCATAATTATTGCTATATGGATAAAAATAATGAAGCAATGAAACTTGAAGCCTTCCCCGAAGAAATCACGGAGGACGGCATCAGGATTTACGGCGAGACATCATACGAGAACCAGATGGCGGTGCTGAGCCACTATCTGCACAATGAAGGCTCCAATGAATCGGAAGAGCGAAAGGCAGAAATTATCTCTGCTGTCCGCAAGTTCCTTTCACGCAAACAATTCCGTCAGGGCATAGACCAAGACGAAATGAGCGACGATGAAGTATGGCGTGTGGCCGAAGATGCCACTCAGTACGACCTTTTCACAGACTTTTTCAAAGTCCCATTCCCTGCGCCTGAGCATCCCAAGTTCACTTTTATCGACCTTTTTGCGGGTATCGGTGGCTTTCGCATAGCATTCCAAAACCTCGGTGGAAAATGCGTTTATTCTTCAGAATTCGATGCAAAGGCCCAGGAGTCATATCTTGCTAACTATGGAGAAATGCCCTTTGGCGACATCACAAAGGAATCGACTAAGAAATACATTCCGCAAGACTTCGACATCCTTTGCGGCGGTTTCCCCTGTCAGGCGTTCTCACTTGCTGGCCGTCGCCTCGGTTTCAAAGACGAAACTCGCGGCACACTGTTCTTCGAGATTGAGGCCATTTTACGCAAACACCAACCCAAGGCTTTCTTCCTCGAAAACGTGAAGGGGCTTGCAATCCACGACAGAGGCCGCACACTCAAAACAATTCTCGAACACCTTGACGACGCTGGCTACGATGTGGTGCCTCCGCAGATACTTAATGCAATGGACTATGGCGTACCGCAGCACCGAGAACGTATCTACATCATTGGCTTCCGAAAAGACCTCGGCATCAACGTGGCAGATTTCCACTACCCAGAGCCAACCACGGCGGGTGACAATCGTCCCAAGTTCCGCGACGTGATGGAAGAAAACGAGGTGTCTGTCAAGTATTACCTTTCTACCGCCTACGTTGAAACCCTCATCCGTCACAAAGCACGTCACGAAGCCGCTGGTCATGGCTTCGGCTACAAGATAATCGACATTGATGGCGTGGCCAACGCAATCGTTGTTGGAGGTATGGGGCGCGAGTGCAATCTGCTCATCGACAAACGCCTTACCAACTTCACACCTGTCACACGCATCAAGGGCGAAGTCAACCGTGAAGGAATACGTAAAATGACCCCTCGAGAATGGGCAAGACTGCAAGGTTTCCCCGACACCTTCAAAATTGTCGTGGCAGATGCATCGGCCTATAAGCAGTTTGGCAATTCGGTAGCCATACCTGCAATTCAAGCTACAGCAGAGAAAGAATTACAAATCTTAGGACTAATCTAAACAATATGGAATACTGGGAATTTAACAAAGGCGAATGGACAGAGGCGTATGTGTTTCTTCGTCTGCTTGGTGATGGTCGACTTTATGGCGCATCGGCCGATTTGATGAAGGACGAACAAACCTACATCGACATTATCAATATCATAAGGGACGAACCCGACAAGTGTCTTATCTTTGAGCGCTTCCTCAAAGATGAGATAGCTTACGTTCAGTCATTTAACAGCGACGAGAAACTTAAGATAGTTACCGCACCAGAGCTGTCTGAGAAAGCTGCCTATCTCTATGAAACAATCAAAAACATAACTGCTGGTGACAGAAGACTCAAGATTCCTGAGATACAAAGTTATCTGGAAGAGCTCAATATTGATAGCCCCAAAGCCAACCTATCAAAAGCAGCCAAAGAAAAGTATGGAGCCAAAACAGATATCATAATTACTACGGAAGATTCATTCGACCATATAAGGACTGTTGGAGGATTCTCTATAAAGTCTCATTTAGGCAGCTCGCCTACACTATTCAACAGCTCCTCCACTTCTGGCTTTGTTTATCGCGTGGTAGGCTGCAACGAGGAAGAAATGCACCAGTTGAACTACAAGAAAGATTTCCAGAAAATCATTAAGTCAATAAGGGAGAACTATAGTTTGGAGTACGTGGGCTGCAGGAATGAGATTTTCGAACAGAACCTAAGGATGATAGACTGGCGTATGGACGAAATACTAAGCAATGCCATGCTGATGCAAATTGGCTATAAAGACGGTTGGAAATCAAACAGCATAGAATCTATGTGCGAAGCTCTTGCCAAAGAAAATCCACTTGGTGCAAGAAACCCTCAGTTCTTTTATGAATCAAAGATAAAATGTCTGCTCTTTGCCTCATTCGCTGGCATGACGGCAACGACAGAGTGGAATGGTCGTAAAAAGCTTTCGGGCGGTTACATTGATGTGGACAGAAAAGGCGAAATGCTCTATTATCGTGCCATCTCAGATGATATTTTCGAGAACTACCTCTTCAAACATACATACATTGACCGCCCAGATGGAGGACGCAACAAGGATTTAGCTTTTGCCATTGCCAAGGCGAGAATTGAAGAGCAACGTGAACTGACTAATGCTGAAAAAAACACCATCATCTACGTAAACGGAAAAGAGGGCAAAAAGAAAAGTAAAAAGGAAGATTTCGGCTACGTCTATCAAGAAGGAGATAACTTCTATATTGTGGTCAATTTTAAAATTAGGTTCAAATAAATATAGTGTAGATTCGCGTTATTTCTATATAAAAAATAACCTAAAAGATGAAAAAACTACTACTTACTGCAGCAGCGTGCCTGGCCGTGACTGCCGACCTGATGGCACAGGGAGGCCCCACGATGGGCTGGAGCTCGTGGAACACCTATGGCGTGAACATCAACGACGCACTGATTCGCCGGCAGGCCGACGCAATGGTGTCGAAAGGACTGAAGGACGTGGGCTACGACCACATCAACATAGACGACGGCTTCTTCGGCGGGCGCAACAAGAATACGGGCGAACTGATCATACACCCCACCCGATTTCCCAACGGACTGAAGCCCGTGGCCGACTACATTCACTCGAAGGGCCTGAAGGCGGGCATCTACAGCGACGCCGGGGCCAACACCTGCGGCAATATGTACAACGGCGACAAGCTGAGCGTAGACGTGGGCTTCTACAACTACGACCAGCACGATGCCGACTTCTACTTCAAGGAGTGCGGCTTCGACTTTGTGAAGGTCGACTTCTGCGGCGGCGATGCTCCGCAGAACACGCAGCACCTGGCCCTCGACCCGCAGGAGCGCTACACCGCCATCAGCCGGGCCATCAAGGCGACGGGGCGCGACGATGTGCGCCTGAACGTGTGCCGATGGAACTATCCCGGCACGTGGGTGCACGACGTGGCCTTCTCCTGGCGCACCACCCGCGACATCTACGACGGTTGGGCTTCGGTGAAGGGCATCCTGGCCGAGAACCTCTATATGAGTGCCTACAGCTACGATGGCCGCTTCAACGATATGGACATGCTGGAGGTGGGCCGCTCCATGACCACCGAGGAGGACAAGACCCACTTCGGCCTATGGTGCATCATGAACTCGCCGCTGCTCATAGGCTGCGACCTGACCACCATCAAAGCCACGGCCCTTGCCCTGCTGAAGAACGAGGAGCTCATCGCCCTGAACCAGGACACGCTCTACCAGCAGGCCTACATCGTGGGCATAAACAATGGTTGCCACATCCTGGTGCGTGACATCGAAAACCTGGGCGGCCCGAAGCGCGCCTTCGCCATCTACAACCCCAACGACGCCGCCAAAACTGTGCAGGTAGGTTTTGCCGACCTGTGCCTCTCCGGTAGTGTAAAGCTGCGCGACCTCTTCGAGCGCAAGGACCTGGGCACCTTCACCGAAAAATACGAAGTAAGCGTCCCTGCCCACGGCACCCGCATCTATATGGCCGAGGCCGACACCCGCCTGGAGCGCACCCGCTACGAGGCCGAGACGGCCTACATCAGCGACTATCAGGAGCTGAAGAACAACCAGACCGAGCGCACGGGCATCTACGAGGCCGCCACCTACTGCTCCAGCGGCTTCAAGGCCGGCTGGCTGGGCTACAGCGAGCAGAACGACCTGCAGTGGCGCGACGTCTACAGCCAGGAGGGCGGCGAGTACACGCTGACCATTGCCTACATCAGCGGCGAGGCGCGCAACATCAGCATCGACGTGAACGGCCAGCGCGTGCAGACCGTCAGCGTGAACTCCGGCGGCTGGAGCACGGTGGCAAAGAAGACGCTCAAAGTCAATCTGCAGAAGGGCCGCAACACCATCCGCCTCTCGAACGCGACGAACTGGATGCCCGACATCGACTACATCGACCTAACGCCCACCACGCCATCGGGCATTCATGCGGCCACCTCCCGCTCTTCGCTCGACGCTCACCCCTACGACCTGACAGGCCGCCCCGCCACCTCAAGCAGCACCATCCGCATCGTCAACGGTAAGAAAACCCTTGCCCAATAATGCCTGAACAGCATAAAAGCAAGCATAGTAGTAACTTTGCACCGTGATTCTGAACGACCGACAATATTTGCGGGGACTCATTGCCCAGGGCGAACACCAGCAGCAGGACTTTAAATATAAGGTGCAGGACGCGGTGAAGCTGGCCCGCTCGGTATCGGCCTTTGCCAATACCGAGGGGGGACGGCTGCTCATAGGGGTGCGCGACGACGGACACCTGAGCGGCGTGCGCAGCGAGGAGGAGATCTTTATGATGCACCAGGCGGCATGGAAATACTGCGTGCCCGCGGCCAGCATCAAGTTCGACAACTACCGCGTGGAGGGCCGCACCATCGTCATCGCCACCGTGCCGGCCAGTCAGAAGCGGCCCGTGCAGGCCATCGACGAGGAGGGACGCCGAAGGGCCTACCTGCGCATAGCCGACGAGAACATCGTGGCCTCGCCCGTGCACCTGGCCATCTGGCGCGAGGAGCAGTCTACGCGCGGAGCCTCGTTTACCTACGGCGACGACGAGCGGCGGCTCATAGCGGCGCTGCCGCCGGGCGAGTGGCTCACGCTGAACGCCGTGACGCGACGCTGCCGTCTGCCCCGCCCCAAGGTCGTCGTGCTGCTGGCCCGCCTCATACGCTACGGCATCGCCCTGATAGAGCATCGCGACCAGCAGTTCGTCTTCGCGCTGGCATAAACGCATATTCCGTTACCTCGCAACCAAGGCTTCGTTGTCTTAGAACGGAGCATCTGTTGTGTGGAAACGGAGCATTCGTTGCATCATCATCAAATTATTGCACTTTTTTACCAAAAATGTGCAACAATATGAAAACTATTTCGTATCTTTGCGGCAAAAACAGACAATCTATGGAAGCAATACAGAATTTCAGCGAGATGATAGCCCACCTGCAAGGCCGCAAGGACAGGAAGCGGGTGGCCGTGGTGTGCCCCTACGACGAGGGAACGCAGGGGGCCGTGAAGAAAGCGCTGCAGGCAGGCTTCATCGAGGCCCTGCTGGTGGGCGAGCGACCACGCATTGAGCCGGCATTCGGCGACATCGGCGAGGGCATCAGTTATGTGGAGGCTGCCAATGCCGATGACGCTGCGGCACAGGCCGTGGCCCTCTGCCGCGAGGGACGGGCCGACGTGATGATGAAGGGCCTGCTGAACACCGACGACCTGCTGCGCGCCATCCTGAACAAGGAGACGGGTATGCTGCCCAAGGGACGGGTGCTCACACACGTCACCTGCGCCCAGATACCGGGCTACGACAAGCTGCTGTTCGTGAGCGACGTGGCCGTCATCCCCTACCCCAACGCCCAGCAGCGGCAGGAGCAGCTGCGCTATCTGCTGGGCCTGTGCCGGGGCATGGGCATCCAGGAGCCGCGCGTGGGCCTCATCAACTGCACGGAGAAGGTCAACGCCAAACACTTCCCCTTCACGGTGGAGTACAAGGAGCTCATAGCGCAGGCCGAGGCGGGCCAGTATGGCCCCTGCATCGTCGACGGTCCGCTGGATCTGAAGACGTGTCTCTCGGCCCACACCCTGCACAAGAAGGGCCTGCAGTCGCCCCTCGAGGGTCACGCCGACGCGCTCATCTTCCCCGACATTCAGGCCGGCAACGTGTTCTACAAGACCATCACGCTCTTCACCGAGGCCCAGACGGCCGCCATCCTCTGCGGTCCCCAGGTGCCGGTGGTCCTGCCCTCGCGCGGCGACAGCATCGAGAATAAGTTCTACTCCATAGCACTGGCCAGCCTGTAGAGAAACGCTGCCCGCTTGCTACCAAAGGAACACAAAAATGGGCTAACACCCCTGAGTAAAGCTTCCAAAAGGGACGCAAGAAAGGCCAACAACCTGAATAGGGACGCAAGAAAGGCCAACAACCTGAATAGGGACGCAAGAAAGGCCAACAACCTGAATAGGGACGCAAAAAAGGCCAACAACCACATAGCCCAAGGCAGCGCCAAGACACAATGCGAACAACAAAACAGCCTTCTGGCGGCCTGAAAGGCCAACACCACATAGCCCAGGGCAGCGCCAAGACACAATGCGAACAACAAAACAGCCTTCTGGCGGCCTGAAAGGCCAACACCACATAGCCCAGGGCAGCGCCCTGGGTACACGGGAGAGGGTAAATTCGCCCTGAAAGGGCAAAAGCAAAATGCCACAATCACTTTCTAAAATCTATCTGCACATAATCTTCCACGTGAAGACAACAAGCCCGAAGATTCAAGAGGAACACCAAGAGCGCGTCCACAGCTACATAGGACAACTCGTCAACTCCACGGGCTGCCAAACCATACGCATTGGCGGCATTGCGGACCACGTCCATGCGCTCTGTCTGCTATCGAAAAACGAAACCGTGGCCCATCTGGTTGAAGAAATGAAACGTAATAGCAGCAGATGGATAAAAGACCTTTCGCCGTCGTACAAATGTTTTGAATGGCAAGGCGGGTATGCGGCATTTTCGGTGAGCCAGTCGGTGGTAGAGAAAACGCGGGAATACGTGGAAAACCAACAAACGCATCACAAGAAAGTTTCGTTCCGTGATGAATATTTGCAGTTTTTGAATTTATATCACATTGAGTATAACGAACAATATGTGTTTCAAGATTAGTGGATTTCGCCGTTGTTTGCAGTGGTGGCTTTTGCCCTTTCAGGGCGTGGTTGACTGCATTGCTTTCTCCCAGGGCGGTGCCCTGGGCTATGGGCTCACTGGCCTTTCAGGCCGTTTGCAGAACCACATTCATGCAGACCTATGGCAGAACCCTTTAAATTCCTAATACTGAACTCCTTGAACTCCTAAATATGCTTATCCTTGTCATCAACCCCGGCTCTACCTCCACCAAAATGGCGGTGTATGAGGACGAGAAGCCACTGGTGCTGCGCAGCATCAGCCACTCACAGGAAGACCTGGCACCCTTCGACGACGTGCTGGAACAACGCGAATACCGCAAACAGCTGGTGCTCGACGAACTGGCACGCTGTGGCATCGAGACAAAGTTCGACGCCGTGATAGGCCGCGGCGGACTGGTGAAGCCCATCGCGGGCGGTGTCTACGAGATCAACGACCGCATGCTGACCGACACCTACAGCGGCATCGCCCTGCACAACCACGCCTGCAACCTGGGCTGCATCATCGCCCACGAGATTGCCAGCGAGATACCGGGCTGCCGCTCGTTCATTGCCGACCCCGGCGTGGTCGACGAGCTGAACGACTATGCCCGCATCTCGGGGTCGCCGCTGATGAACCGCATCTGCATCTGGCACGCGCTGAACCAGCGCGCCATAGCCCGTCGCTTTGCGCAGGAGGTGGGTCGCGAGTATGAGGACATGAACCTCATCATCTGCCACATGGGCGGCGGCATCAGCGTGGCGGCTCACGACCACGGACGGGCCGTCGATGCCAACAACGCGCTCGACGGCGAGGGCCCCTTCTCGCCGGAACGGGCCGGAAGTCTGCCCGCCAGCGACCTCATCCGACTGAGCTTCAGCGGAAAATATACGGAGAAGCAGCTGCTGAAGCGCATCGCGGGCAAGGCCGGACTGAACGCCCACCTGGGCACGGCCGACGTGCGCGAGATTCTGGTGCGCATCAACGAGTATGGCGACAAGCACGCCGAGCTCATTCTCGACGCGATGATCTACCACATTGCGAAGAACATCTGCGGGCTGGGTGCCGTGTTCTGCGGCCACGTCGACGCCATCCTGCTCACCGGCGGACTGGCCCGCTCGGAGTACATCATCGGCCGTCTGCGCCAGCGCATAGAATACCTCGCCCCCGTCTACTGCTTCCCGGGGGAAGACGAGATGGAGGCGCTGGCCCTGAACGCCCTCGCCGTGCTGCGAGGCAAGCGCGAGGCAAAAGAGTACGAGTAAAACAGTTAGGAGCCCCTAACTCCTAACTCCTCCAAGCATTGTTCAATGGGAATGCCGCGACACTTGTCGGGCAGGTGTTTGTTGTGGTCTATGAGCTGGCTCACCACCGTCATGGCCGTCTGGGTGCTCTGCTTCAGAGGCTCACCAGAGAGCAGGTGACCGATGAGCACGGCAGAGAAGATGTCGCCCGTGCCGTGGAAGAGGACGGGAATCTCGTCGTAGGGCAGGCAGAAATAAAGTCCTTCGCTGATGATTTGCTGGAAGCCGGCCAGCGGCTGCTCTGAGCGGCGGCCCACCACGCAGGTGCGACCATCGACACGGGCACTGGTGATGATGGCCGAACGGGTGCCGATGGACACCAGACGGTCGAGCATCCGTCGGGCCTCGTCCCAAGTCATACCCTCGGCCTTGTAGGGCGTGTCGGTCAGGTAGCATGCCTCGGTGTAGTTGGGGAAGATGAGGTCGGCCACCGACACCATCTCGCGCATCAGCTCCACGTTCTCCGGGCCCATGCCGTTGTAGAGCCGTCCGCCGTCGCCCATGATGGGGTCAACGAAGATGGTGGTGCCCTCGCCGCGCAACTGCTTGCAGTAGGCCGACACCAGGCGGGCCTGCTCCTCGCTGAACATGAGTCCCGTGCACACGGCATCGAAGTGGAAGCCCAGCTGCTGCCACACGGGAATGGTGCCCCGCATATATTCGGTGGTCTCCAGAACGTTGAAGCGTCCGTAGTCCAGCGTGTTCGACACCAGTGCCGTCGGCAGGTTGTAGGCCGCATGGCCCAGATAGGTCAGTATGGGCAGCATAGCCACCATGCCCACGTGGCTGCACCCCACCACATCGTTTACAAGCAGTATCTGTTTCATAAGTGGGTGCAAAGTTAGCAATAAATATTGAATTATGACTTTTTTTTCGTAATTTTGCAGCCATGAACGAACCAACATCGCCAATATTGGAGTTGCAACGGCAGCAACTGCTGTTGCAAATGGAGTATGAAGAGGAGCGGAAGGCCTTCCAGGAGAAGCTGGATGCCATCGGCCTGGAGCGACGCCTGAAGCGCGGCGACGCGTGGTGGCCGGTGCGCGTGGGCCGCTCTTACTATAACTCGCTGAACCAGCTGTGCGTGGAGATCTACCGCAACAGGAACAGCGAGGAAGAGGAGGACGACGAGCACAACTTCGAGTTCGGCAAGCCGGTGGAATTTTTCTCGAAGGAAAACTCTTCCCTCAAACTCAAGGGTACCGTCTCGTTCGTCGATGGCGACAGGATGGTGGTGGCCGTGCCCGACGGCTCGCCACTCGTAGACTTGCAGCAGGAGGGCGTGGGCGTGCAGCTGTCGTTCGACGAGACATCGTACCGCATGATGTTCGACGCGCTGGAGCGCACCATGCGGGCCAAGGGACGGCTGGGCTACCTGCGCGACCTGTTCTATACCCGCTCGATGAAGGCGCAGACCTATAGCTTCCCCGACATGGGCTTCCAGTACCTGAACAAGACGCAGGAGCACGCGGTGAACGAGGTGCTGCGGGCAAAGGACGTGGCCATCGTGCACGGCCCTCCCGGCACGGGCAAGACGACCACGCTCGTAGAGGCCATCTACGAGACGCTGCGCCGCGAGAGTCAGGTGCTGGTGTGCGCCCAGAGCAATATGGCGGTAGACTGGATCTCGGAGAAGCTCGTAGACCGGGGCATCAACGTACTGAGGATAGGCAACCCGACGCGCGTAGACGACAAGATGCTGTCGTTCACCTACGAGCGGCGCTTCGAGGCCCACCCCGACTATCCGCAGCTGTGGGCGCTACGCAAGGCTATTCGCGACCTGCGCAAGAACCGCAAGCGCGGCGACGAGAAGTTCCACCAGAAGCTGGAACGGCTGAAAGACCGCGCCACGGCGCTGGAGATAGGCATCAACCAGCAGCTCTTCGGCGAGGCACGCGTCATCGCCTCGACGCTCGTGGGCAGCGGCCACCGGCTATTAGAGGGCATGAAGTTCGGCACGCTGTTCATCGACGAGGCGGCACAGGCCCTGGAGGCCGCCTGCTGGATTCCCATACGCCGGGCTCAGCGCGTCATCCTGGCCGGCGACCACTGTCAGCTGCCGCCCACGGTGAAGTGCTACGAAGCCCTGAAGGGCGGTCTGGGCCGCACGCTGATGGAGCGCATCTGCGACCAGAAGCCCGAGGTGGTGACGCTGCTCACCGTGCAGTACCGTATGAACGAGGAGATCATGCGCTTCTCAAGCGACTGGTTCTATCACAATATGGTGCAGAGTGCGCCGGAGGTGAAGTACAGGAGCATCCTGGATCTGGATATTCCTATAACGTGGATTAGCCCACCCCCGACCCCTCCCCAAGGGAGGGGAGTTGGGTTAGACTCTACGACGAAAGGCCCAACAGAAGAGCTAAACAATCCCCCCTCCCTTGGGGAGGGGGCGGGGGTGGGCCCTTCCGCTTCCCTGTTCAATACGTCATCCGCCCCATCTGCAGCCGGTTCCCCGACTTCCGTGGATATGCCGGTCGTGTAGCCAGCGGTGTCATCAGGGTAGGCGACCGCATAAAGGTACTTCCCAGTGGATTGGAGTCTGTTGTATCCCATATCACGCAGGCCACTGAGGAACTCTCTGAGGCCACACCACCACAGAGCATCACCTTGCAACTGACTGATGATATTGACATCTCCCGTGGCGA
>JAFVEE010000014.1 GCA_017478085.1 Prevotella sp.
CGTCGGGCTTGAAGGGGAAGTACTCGAACTCGCGGCTGCGGCAGTCGAGGCGCATCAGGCAGCCTGCCTTTCCGAAGACGCTGGCAAACTGGTCCATGATACCGCAGTTCACGCCGCAGTAGTTGTGCTCAGTGGCCTGACCTGCCAGCACCATGTCCCACTGCGACACCTTGTTCTCACCGAAGATGTCGTTCAGACCGCAGGCGAAGCAGCTCTCCATAGCGGCCGAAGACGACATACCTGCGCCGAGGGGCACGTCGCCGGCGAAGGCAATGTTGAAGCCCTTCACGGGCACGCCCAGCTTCTGCATCTCCTTGGCAATGCCGTAGATGTAGCGGGCCCAGCTGGCCTTGGGGCCTGCGGGATCCTCCAGGTGGAAGTCCACGCGGTCCTTCAGGTCGATGGCGTAGGCCATCACGGTGTCTTCCGTACCGTTGGCACGCATTTCGGCGATGATGCCTTTGTCAACAGCACCGGGGAATACGAATCCACCGTTATAGTCGGTGTGCTCACCAATCAGGTTGATACGACCAGGAGATGCATACACGTTGCCTGTTTTGCCATCAAAATGCTTGATGAAGCGACTTCTTACAAATTCAATGTCCATCATGTTGATTTACGATTTTAAGATTTACAATGAGTTATTTCAGTTTTTTTGATTATTTTGCGCTAATGCCTATCTTGCTGCCCCAGTTGCAGAACCAGATGATGTAGGCGTAGAACACGAACATGGCGCAGAGGGCTACGATGACACCAGCCACGTCGACGATGGCACCCATGACGGGCATGAGCAGTGCACCACCGATCACGCCGGTGTTGATGACGCCAGAGGCTGCCTTGGTGTGGGGGCCAAGCTCCTGCAGACCGAGGTTGAAGATGAGGGGCCACATCACTGAGTGGAACAGACCGGCAGCCAGCATGAGCCAGATGCCAACCATCGACGATGAGAGCACGAGCGACAGGGCGATGCACAGTGCACCGAGGCAGAGGCATGCCGTGAGCAGCTTGCGGGGCTCGAACTTGGTCAGGATACCAGCACCCACGAAACGTCCAACCATCATGCCACCCCAGTAGAAGGCCAGGTAGTTGGTGGCCATCGAGGCGCAGGCAGCCGAGTCCATGTCGGGATAGAGCAGCTGGAAGCGGTAGGGCAGCATCGAGGGCACGCCAATCTCGACACCCATATACATGAAGATGGCGAGGGCGCCCAGCCATACGTGGGTGTACTTGAACACGCTCGACTTGTACTCTTTCTTCTCGCCCGACTCTTCCTCGGCCTGCTTGCCTTCATCAATCTTCGGCAACTTCAGGAACACCAGGATGAGGCAAATGATCAGCGTGAAGATGCCCAGTCCGAGGAACGGTCCGGGAACGGCATCGGGCGTGGGAGCCTTACCGGCGATGATGACCGTTGTAATAAAGATAGGTGCAACGGTGGTGGCCACCGAGTTCAGGGCCTGCGACAGCGTCATGCGGAAGGCGCCGCTCTCGGGCTTGCCCAGTACCATCACGTAGGGGTTGGCCACGTTCTGTAGCATCACCACACCCATAGCCACGATGCACATAGAGAGCAGGAACACCACGTAGACATTGCTTCCAGCAGAGATGGCAGCATTGATGCCGAACGAATTGATAACGAAGCCGATACCAGCGACGGCCAGACCCAGCAGCAGCGTGCCCTTGTAGCCAATTTTGCTCATGAGCATGGCGAAGGGGATGGCCAGCAGATAGGCACCATAGAAAGCGGTATTGACATACTGTCCTTGCTGGGCCGAGAGGTTGAAGGCCTCAGAGAGGAAGGCAATCATCGAGTTGTTCATCGTCGTGATGAATCCGTTGAGGAAGCACACGATGAACACAATGATCAACGGGAACAAATAGTTCGGTGTTTGTTTTTGCGACATAGCTTTGTTATGTTTTTAGTTGTTTATTTCTCTACGTCAAACTTGTAGATGGTCTTCTGCTTGTAGCGCTCGCCTGGACGCAGTATCACCGAGGGGAAGTAGGGACGGTTGGGCGTGTCGGGGAAGTGCTGGCACTCGAAGCAGATGGCCGAGCGGCGACCGAACGTAGCTCCGTGGTAGCCCTTGTAGCCGTCGGCCCAGTTGTCGCTGTACACCTGTACGCCAGGCTCGGTGGTGAAGACCTCCATGGTGCGGCCGCTGTTGGGATCCTTGATCTTGGCGGCGAAGCTCAGCTCGCCCTCCTCATGCTTATTCAGCACGAAGCAGTGGTCGTAGCCAGCACCGTTCTTGAGCTGCTCGTTGTCGGCATCGATGTCGCGGCCCACGGGCTTGGCGGTGCGGAAGTCGAAGGGAGTGCCCTCCACCTTGCGGATTTCGCCGGTGGGAATAGAGGTCTCGTCGATGGGAATGTAGAAGTCGGCGTTGATTTCGCACTCCAGGTCGTTGATGGTGGGGGTTGGATCGGCAGCTCCAGCCAGACAGAAGAAGCCGTGGTGGGTGAAGTTTACGATGGTCTTTTTATTGGAAGTGGCCAGGTATTCGAGCACCAGCTCGTTCAGGTCGGTAAATGTAAACTCTACCGTGATGTCCACCTCGCCCGTGAAGCCTTCCTCGCCATAGGAAGAGATGCGGTGCAGGGCCAGTGAGCGGGGACCCATCTGCTTGGCATCCCATACGCGGGCGTGGAAGCCGGTGGGACCGCCGTGCAGGGCGTTGGGCCCGTTGTTGATGGCCAGCTGATAGTCCTTGCCGTTCAGCGTGAACTGTCCCTTGCAGATGCGGTTGCCATAGCGGCCGATGAGCGTTGAGAGGAACGGCTCTGGCGAGTTGATGACGCTCTGGATGTTGTCGTGTCCCTGAATAACGTTGGCTACCTTTCCGTCTTTGTCGGGCACCATAATGGCGCAGATGGCTCCACCATAGTTGGTGATGGCTACCTCGTAGCCCTTACGGTTACGCAGAATGTAAAGATCGGTTTTCTTACCATTTACAGTGGTCTGAAAATCTTCACGCTTCAGACCACACAGATTCGCATTTTCTGTTAAGTTTGCCATA
Organism: Prevotella sp.; assembly: GCA_017478085.1. Taxonomy (GTDB): domain Bacteria; phylum Bacteroidota; class Bacteroidia; order Bacteroidales; family Bacteroidaceae; genus Prevotella. Next base: position 3,021 of record JAFVEE010000014.1, read on the forward strand.
ATTATTTGTTTTTGGTTACAGTAACTTTTGCAAAGTAACAAAAAAAAGCCGATATGTGCAAGCATATCGGCGAAAAATGTTGTTAAAAACAACTAAATGCGGGTTTTCAGGAAGTCGGCCACCACGTAGGTGCTGCCTCCCACGAAGATCAGGTCGGCGGGGCTGGCCGCGTTCTGTGCTGCCTGGAAGGCCTCTGCCACGGTGGCATAGCATTCGCCCTTGAGGCCGAACTGCTCGCCAAACACTTTGAGCGACGTCTCTGGGAAGGCTCGCTTGGTGCTGCCTTTCGTATAGTAATAGGTGGCATCCTTGGGCAGCAGGCTCATCACGCCATAGACATCCTTGTCTTCCACCATACCGAAGACGATGTGCCTTCTGCCGCATGGCACTGCGGCTATCTGCTTTGCCAGGTACTCCCAGCCGCCCACGTTGTGGCCCGTGTCGCAAATGACGAGCGGGCTCTGCTGCACGGTCTGCCAGCGTCCCATCAGTCCTGTGAGCTCGCTCACGTGCTGGAAGGCCTTGTTCATTTCCCTCTGCACCACCTCTTTATTCTCCTCGGTGTCAATGTCGCAGAAGTAGCCCATCTCGGTGAGCTTGTGCAGTGCCACCACGATGGTGTTGGTGTTCTTCTGCTGGTAGCTGCCGCCCAGCTCGCCCTTGAAGGGCAACAGGTGGCGTGCCGTGTACTGTATGCCTCCTTCGGGCAGCGGCTCGGCGGCAACGACCTCCTGCTCCTGCTCGTCCTCGGCGAAGCTGATGGGTGCATTGGCTTCCTGTGCCATTGCTTCGAAGATGGGTCGCGTCTGTGGTGTGGCCTCGCCGATGACCACGGGCACGCCGGGCTTGATGATGCCCGCCTTCTCCATGGCAATCTGCTCGAGGCTGGCCCCCAGCAGCTGGGTGTGGTCGAGCGAGATGTTGGTGATGACCGACAGGATGGGGGTGATGATGTTGGTGCTGTCGAGCCTGCCGCCCAGTCCCACCTCGACGACGGCAATGTCGACCCCGGCCTCTCTGAAGTAGCTGAAGGCCATGGCCGTGGCTATTTCGAAGAACGTGGGCTTCAGCTCGTCGAAGTAGTCTTTGTTCTTCTCGACGAAGCTCACCACATAGTCTTCGCTCACCATCTGCCCGTTCACCCTGATGCGCTCGCGGAAGTCGAGCAGGTGTGGCGAAGTGTACAGGCCCACGCGGTAGCCGCTGTTCTGCAGCATGGCCGCGATGGTGTGCGACACCGACCCCTTGCCGTTGGTACCGGCAATGTGTATGGATCGGAACTGCTGGTGGGGGTGAGCGAAGTGCTCGTCGAGCTGCAGACTGTTGTCCAGTCCCTCCTTATAGCCCTGCCTGCCCTGCGACTCGTAGTTCGCGGTCTTGTTGAACAGATAGTCTGTAACTTCCTGGTAGTTCATTAGTTGAAGTAGTTCTTAAAGCGGTTGAAAATGCTGTCTTTGGTCTGCTTGTCGCCCTTGAAGTTGTCGCTTGCCTTCAGTTTCTCGAGCGTCTGCTTCTCGTCGCGGCTGAGCGTCTTGGGCACGTAGACGCTGATGTTCACCACCAGGTCGCCCCGTCCGCTGCCATATCCCGGCACGGCAGGCAGTCCCTTGCCTCGCAGCCTGAGTGTTTTCCCTGGCTGTGTGCCGTTGTCGATCTTCACCTTCAGCTTCGAGCCCTCGATGGTGGGAATCTCCACCTCGCCGCCCAGTGCCGCTGTGGGGAAGTCGAGCAGCAGGTTGTAGATGATGTCGTTGCCGTCGCGCACGAAGGTGTCGTTGGGCTCTTCCTCGATGAACACCTGAATGTCGCCGCTGATGCCGTTGTTAGGCCCGGCGTTGCCCTTGCCTGGCACGTTGACCACCATGCCTTCGGCCACGCCTGCCGGAATGTTGATCTCGACGACCTCCTCGCCCTTCACTACGCCAGTGCCTCCGCATTCGTGGCATTTGTTCTTAATGACCTGTCCCTGTCCATGGCAGGTGGGGCAGACACCCTGTGTCTGCATCATGCCGAAGATGCTCTGCGTGGTGTGGGTGATGATGCCGCTGCCGTGGCAGGTGGGGCAGGTATCGCTGCCGCTGCCGTTCTCGGCACCGCTGCCGTGGCAGTGCGTGCAGGCAATGTCCTTGCGCAGTTTGAACTTCTTGGTCACGCCCTTGTTCACCTCTTGCAGCGTCAGCCTCACCTTCAGTCGCAGGTCGCTTCCCCGCTGCTGCTGTGGGCGGCCGCTGCTGCGGAACCCGCCGAAGCCGTGTCCTCCGAAGATGTCGCCGAACATCGAGAAGATGTCGTCCATGTTCATCGACGCTCCTCCGAAGCCCCCGAAGCCTCCAGCGCCGCCCATCGGCCCGTCGAATCCGAACTGGTCGTACTGCTGCCGCTTCTGCGGGTCGTGCAGCACGTTGTAGGCCTCGGCAGCCTCCTTGAATTTCTCTTCGGCCTGCTTGTCGCCGGGGTTGCGGTCGGGGTGGTACTTGATGGCTATCTGCCGGTATGCCTTCTTGATCTCGTCTTCCGATGCGGTCTTGCTGACGCCCAGCACCTCGTAGTAGTCTCTCTTCTGTGCCATGCTCTTGCTTATTGTCCTACGGCCACCTTAGCGTGGCGAATTACTTTATCGTTCAGCTTGTATCCTGTTGCCAGGCAGTCTATTACCTTTCCTTTCTTGTCGTCGCCCATACCTGGCACCATGGCCACGGCCTCGTGCACGTCGGTATCGAAGTCGGCCCCCTCGGTCTCAATCTTGCTCACGCCGTGGCCCTCGAGCACCTTCACCAGCTTGTGGTAGATGAGCTCCATACCCTCGCGCAGCACGGCGGGTTCATCGGTCTTCTCGCCGTTGGCGATGGCCCTCTCCATGTCGTCGAGCACGGGCAGCAGTGTGCCAATGACCTTCTCGCCGCCGTTCAGTATGAGCTCGGCGCGCTCCTTCAGCGTGCGCTTGCGGTAGTTGTCGAACTCGGCCACCTGCCTCAGGTACTTGTCCTTCAGGTCGGCTATCTGCTCGTTGGCCACGGTCAGCGGGTCTTTTTCTTCTTCCTCCGATGTGTTTTCCACATCGTTTTCACCTTCCTCGTCTGCCAATTCGTCGGTAGTTTCGCCTTCTGCCATTTCGTCAGTCAGCTTCTCCTCTTCTTCTGTATTCAGCTTTTCTTCTTTCATAATCTCTTATAAAATATGGTTATACGATGCTTTCAGCAAATAGCGTGCCGAAAAAGCGCAGGGCCTATGAGTCGAGCAGGTCAGGGCGCAGGCGGCGGGTACGCTCCATAGCCTGATCGAACTCCCACTGGCGAATCTTGGCCTCGTTGCCACTGAGCAGGATCTCGGGCACCTTCCATCCCTTGTAGTCAGCCGGACGCGTATAGATGGGGGCAGCCAGGATGTCGTCCTGGAAGCAGTCGCTCAGCGCGCTTTGCTCGTCGCCAATCACTCCGGGCACCACCCGCACTATGGCATCGGCTATCATGGCTGCCACCAGCTCGCCGCCGGTCAGCACGAAGTCGCCTATGGAAATTTCGCGGGTGATCAGGTGGTCGCGTATGCGCTGGTCTATGCCCTTGTAGTGGCCGCATAATATAATAAGGTTACCCTTCAGCGACAGCTCGTTGGCAATGTGCTGGTCGAAGCGTTCGCCATCGGGCGAGGTAAAGATCACCTCGTCATAGTCGCGTTCGGCTTTCAGGGCCGTGATGCAGCGGTCTATGGGCTCGCACTGCATCACCATGCCAGCAGAGCCGCCATACGGGTAGTCATCGACGCGGCGCCACTTGTCGAGCGTATAGTCACGCAGGTTGTGCAGCCTGATTTCTGCCAGTCCCTTTTTCTCGGCACGGGCCAGTATCGACTCATGCACAAAGCCCTCAAGCATTTCGGGCAAAACGGTAATGATGTCTATTCTCATAATGTGCCTGCAAAGGTAGTGAATAAACCTTAAATAAAAGGATTTTACGACTTAATTTTTTCTAAAAAAGCACTTTTTATCATATCGTAAAATCGACTTTTTTTCATAATTTTGTAGTGTTTTAATCACAAAAAATACAAGAATTATGTCGAAAACTATTGATTTGCAGATTGAGAAGAGCCGTGTGCTTATTGACGGGCTGCGTAAGAACATTGAGTCGCTGAAGGACAAGGGCTTCAGCACAGAGGAACTTGACAGAATGTCAGCAGAGCTTGACGAGCTGAAGGTGGCCAACGACGAGTGCGACCAGGTGCGCGAGCAGCTCTCGCAGAAGGTGAAGAAGGTGAATGGCATTCTGACCAACGTCAAGGAGAAGTTCGCCGAGAAGAAGAAGACCATCAAGGGCTATTATCCACAGGAGGAGTGGATTCGCTACGGCGTTCAGGACAAGCGATAGAAGTCTATTATATCGCTGATTCTGTTTTTTCCCATCGTTCGTCCCATCTCGTACACGGCCTGCATCTGGTCAGGATCGTGCGAGATGTGACCGATGGGAATCTTTGTTTCGGGGCGAATGACCAGGCAGCGGCCCTCGCGCTCAGCCTGGCGAACGAAGTCGAGCTGCTCGTTGTACATTAGATGGCGCCTGTCCAGGGCCTCGATCATGCTGGGATATTTCCGCAGGGCCATTCGCATCAGGGGCATGAGCTTGTTGTGTTCCTTTTGGTAGCCGTCGGGCTGGGTCAGAATGACTACATTACGGTCGTAACCCAGACTTTCGAAGTAGGCCAGGGGAATAGAGTCGGCCACGCCGCCGTCGAGCAGTCTTCTGCCTTCCAGTTCGACGACCCGCGAGGCAAGCGGCATCGAGGCCGATGCACGTATCCAGTCGTAGGCCGCGCTATCCGACTTTCTGAGTGGCTGGTAGACGGGCTTGCCAGTCTCTACGTCCGTACAGACCACGATGAACTCCATAGGATTCTCGTCGAAAGCCTGATCGTCGAACCTGTCGTACCGGGCCGGAACGGTGTGGTAGGCAAATGCGGCGTTGAAATAGTCGCCCGACAGGAGCAGAGACTTCATGCCGCTGTAGCGGCTGTCTCTGGCAAAGCGCTTGTTGTAGCGGATGGCCCGGCCCGGCTGACGCGACTTGTAATTACACCCAAACGCAGCCCCGGCCGACACGCCGATAATCCCTTCCGGCCACACGTCGTGCTCCATCATCACATCGCAGATTCCTGCCGTGAACAGGCCGCGCATGGCTCCTCCTTCAAGAACCAGTCCTTTCTTCATACCAGTATCCAAAAGGATGTGTCAAAACGCTGTTTTCATTTCGTACATAGGCCATATACGAACTGTACATAGGCCATATACGAACTGTATAAAGGCCATATACACTTAGTACATACGCCTTGTACAAAATGAAAACAGCGCTTTGACACATCCTCTTATGTAAGACTTATTTTACGATGTATTTTCTGCCCCTGTAGATATAGAGGCCATTGCGCTGCTGGCCTGGGGTCATCTTCCGGCCCTGCAGGTCGTAGGCGTTGCCGTTCTCGGGCACGTTGCCATAGACAACAGGCTGCACGCCTGTGCTGATGTCTCTCACGAAGAGCAGGCCTTCGCTGATGCGGCTGGTGTCCCAGGTGATGCCATCGAGCATTTCGAACTGGGGATTGCCCTCGAACGATTCGGCGGTGAATATACGGATGGAGTCACCCACGGCCAGCGTGTTGCCGGTATTCACGTGGATGCGGATCGTACCGTTCAGCGTCAGCTTCTTTATGTTAGAGATGGTGGTGCATCCTGCATTGGTCTGCGATGCGCACTGGTTGGCCCTGACCTGCAGCGTGCCGCCATTAGGAATGGTCACGTTCTTGCCGCCAAAGAAGATGGTTCCAGAGTAGCTCGACTCCAGAAGACCGGGACGCAGGGTGCCATTGATGGTGCAGGAGGAGTTCTGCAAAGGCTTCTGGCTGCTATTGGTGCCCGTAAGCGTGCCCCCGGTGGCCACCGTGAGCAGGCCAGTGCCCAGTACGCCACCCGACGACAGCGCCAGCTCGCCCTCGCTGACGGTGGTAGTGCCGGTGTGGTTGCTGGCACCACGCATGGTAACCTTGCCGCTGCCCATCTTAACGAGATTGGCGTTCGAGGTCACCGTGGCCGACATGGTCCAGTCGGCATCGTTGCCCACCTGCCAGGTGTTGGCTCCTACGCTGGCCCCGTTGCTGAAGGTGCAGCTGCCGCCCAGTGCGCCCGTGCCGTTCACCTTGCCTATACGGAAGGTCTTGCCGCTGTTCTGCACCTCAATGCCTGCGGGAATGTTGAGCGTAGCCTTGGGCATGCCATAGCTGTTGTCGAGCGTGAAGCGGGTATCGCTGCTATGCACGGCACAGGTGACAGTTCCCTCGAAGGCCGACCAATTGCCCTGAATCTGGGTGCGAGTGGCAGCCCATCCGCTGCCTATGACCACTGGGCAATAGATGGTGATGGTGCCAGTGCCGGTGAGGCGGTTGGTGTAGACACCACGGTCAACGAGGTTCCATGTGCCCGTTCCGCCCTGTGCCACCTCGATGGCATAGCCGCTGCTGGTGTTCTCGCTCAGCGTGCCGCTGCGGAACTCTACGGTTTGAGCCGGCTGGTTGCAGTTGACGCACTGCACCGTGCCACCGGCAATGACGAGCCTCTCCAGACTGGGGTTGGCCACGTTCAGCTTCATCCAGCCGTTGCCTTTCTTGGTAAGGTAAGTACCGTAGATGGCGCGGTCCACCACAAAGTCGGCAGTGTTGTTGATGACGCCACCCTCGCGGGTCTCCATGCGCATGGGCGAGCCCTGGGTCACGGCAGCCAGCGTGCGCAGCTCGCCGCCATTGGCAAAGGCAAACTTATTGGCACTGGGCACCACACCGCCCAGATTGCCCAAGGCCTGGTTGGTATTGGCCAGCGAGCGCACGGCAATGGCACCGCCCTCAATGCGGGTACCGCCGGTGAAGCTGTTGTCGGTATTGATGGTGAGCGTGCCCGAGCCTCGCTTCACGAGGGCGGTGTTGCCCACAATGCTGCCCGTACCATTAAATATATAAGTGGTGGTGTTGTCTACGATGATGCTGTCGGGCTCAATGTCGCCATTCAGGGTCACCGTAAACTGCTTGGCCGTATCGTCAAAGCGCACTACGTCGCCCGTCACGAAGATGTCGCCACTGCCCGTTGCATCGTTGGTGGGAGTGAAATTCTCGGTGTTGGCCACGTCCCACACATTGCTCAGGTTGCCCGTCCACACCACGTCGGATGCTTCGCGCATGCCCTCGATGACAAGATAGAGCTTACCATCGGTGAATTGCAGGCTCGACTTTTGCTTATTGTCGACACCCTCTATGCGGATGTCGCCCAGCGAACCGCCTATCATCTTCACTTCGCCCAGCAAGTAGCTGCCTTGCGCCATGTCCTCGCCTTCAGCTTTATGGCAAACGAATTCGAACACGGGCGACAGGTACTTCGGGCCATACTGCCACGATTTGGTCTCGATATTGAGCCACTTGGCCACGTTGACCTGGTCGGCCTGAAGCTGATCGGAGTAGAGGTCGAAGATGACGCGGGAGCCGAAGCCCAGGCGCAGCGTGTCGGTGCTGATGCTGCCCTGCTGGTCTGCCCCGCCGGGACGCAGCTTCGAGTCGTAGTCCATACGTATGCTACGGAAGCGGCCGCCATTGCTGTTCAGCTCGGCAAAGCGGTTCAGCCATACCGGCGACTGCAGCATTGAGCCATCGAAGTTCAACGTTCCGGCCCAGATGTTGGTCTCGCCCGTGTAGGTCTGGTCAACGGCAGGCAGCGTGAGCACGCCGTCGCCCTGCTTCACCAGTCGCATTCCGCCCGTGAAGGCACCACCCGTCACGGTGCAGGTGTAGTAGGTAGAACGCACCAGTGCGGTGCCATTCAGAACGTTGCTGTTGGTACCCTGGATCCATGAAGGCACGTTGAAGGTGGCGATATAGGGCTGGGCGCCGTCTACCACATTGATCTGCGTGTCGTTGGTCTCGCACACCAGCACGTGCTTGTCGTTCAGGCTGGCATCGATGGTGCCGCCACCGGCTACCTCGCTGCGCCCCACGGTGGTGAAGGGCGGCGGAGCCATGGTGATGCCCTCCATCTCGCCCAGGAAGTAGCTCTTGTGGGGCGGCTGGTTGTAGCCCACCGACTGCCACACCATGGCGTTGCGATACTGATGGTCGTGCCACAGGGTGTAGATGCCGTAGTTGGTAGGAGTATTGGTGGTGAAGATGCGGATGGCCGTATCGCCCGAGCGCATCACCACCTCTTCACGCCAGTCGCCGAAGATGTCGGCCACGGCACCGGGATTGTTCTTACTGCTGTTGCTGGTATTGGTGCCGTCGAAGGTGATGAGACGGCCACCGCCGGGCTTGTACACCGCACCGTTGCGGGCATTGCTGCCAGGAGAGTCGAACACCTCGTCGAGCAGGTCGCCATCCCAGTAGATGCGGAAGTTCAGATGGCTCCAGTACAGGGCATCGTTGGTACCGCCAGTGGCAGGCCCGCCGCTGATCACCTTGTCGGCCACGGTCGAGACGAGGCCCGTCTGCGTAGAGCGGCCCAAGGAGCCGGGGAACTCATTCGAGAAATTGGCACACAGGGCGCGGCCATCATCGGATGTCGATGCCAGACGGTAGTATATCTTGCCCGTGGTGGCATTCCAGTAGGTGCAGGCAGGGCGTGTCTCGTTGCACGTAAACTGTTCCTGACCGTGACGATAGGGATCCAGGTCGGCACAGTGCTGGGCATCGCCGTGACCCAGGCCCGTGGTGCAGAGTCCCCTGCCATTGTCATCGATGATCATCGAGCCGAACACAATCTCGTCGCGTCCATCCCAGTCAACATCGGCGATAGCGAAGTTGTGGAAGCCATTGCCAAACCAGGGCGACGAACCGCTATACTCGTTCCAGCGCCAGCGCTGCTTCAGCTTGTGCGTCAGCGGGTCTACGTCCAGTGCGCACATCTTGTGGCGCGTGTAGCAGCCACGGCCCAGGAAGATGCTGGGATGGCGGCCATCGAGATAAGGTGCGCCGAAGTAGTGCTTCGACGAGCGGTGACCCGTGTCGGCAGAACCCCACACCGTGGCATAGTCGGTCTCTCCCGTCTCGAAGCGGGGCAGCGGATAGGCCATTGGCGTATAGTTCTCGCTCGTTCCGTCCCAGTCGTAGGGCTCACCTGTCAGTCCGTTCAGGTAGAGCAGGTACTCGGCACCATCGTGAGTATATTCGGTGCGCGGGGCCACATAGCTCATGTTGCCTATCTTGATGACCTTGCCCGTAGCGGTGTGTATGATCATATTGTCGGCACCACGCATCAGAGCCTCGGCCTTGCCGTCCTCGTCCCAGTCGAAGGCCACGATGTCCCACTGCTCGTCGGCACCTGCCATCAGGTTCGGGCCGCAGTCTATCCACCACAGCCGCTGGCCCTTCATGTTGTAGCACTCCAGGTGGTGGAACTTCGTGGTATTGCTGGAACTGAGAATGTCGCCACTATAGTTGCGTTTGATGATGAACTCCTGAACGCCATCGCCATCGACATCGCCCAGCGACATGTCGTTAATGATGTACTGCGAGGTCACGTTGCTGCCATTGCGGTCTTCAACGGCTGCCACGGGTATGTCGTAGTACTGGTTGGCCCAGCGGGCCACGGCGGCACTCTTCGCCTGCTCCACGCCACGCACCACAGGGGCCACCTGATAGGTGCTCTGGGCGTTGCCGCCCGTATCGTTGAAATTGGAGACTGAGAGCGGTGTCTGGTTCACCTTCACGCCATCGCGATACAGGTTGTACTTGGTGTCGTAGTACTCTTCGCCAAAGATTTTCCAACTGACGAAGTTACCGCTACCTGCGGCAGGCACGGCCACCAGTCCGCGATCCAGCTTGTCGGTGGCTCGCTGGGCATTGGCTCCGAAGGCACACATCAGTAGCGATGAGATAAGTAGTAGCTTTTTCATAAATTAGGTGGGTTAGTTTTCAGTCTTGTTTGGTTGGTAGATAATCTGGAATGTTATGTCATACTGGCTGATACTGCCGCAACGCGCTCATCAATTCTGAGTTCTCCGTGCGGGTGCCTATGGTGATGCGCAGGCAATTGTGGCACAGCTGCACCCGGGTGCGGTTGCGCACAATGATGCCACGCTCTACCAGATAGTCGTAGATGGCCTGTGCATCGGTCATGCGGGCCAGGAAGAAGTTGGCATCACTGGGATAGACCTGTTCGCAGATGGGCAGCAGGCGGAAGGCCTCTATCAGCCGGCCACGCTCCTGGAGAAGCATGTTGATCCACTTCTCCACGGCAAACTTGTCGCTCAGTGCCTCAAGGGCTTTCTGCTGGGTGAGCAGGTTCACGTTGTAGGGGTACTTCACCTTGTTGAAAAGGTCGATGATCTCGGTTGAGGCGAAGGCCATGCCCAGTCGCATGGCAGCGCATCCCCAGGCTTTGCTCATCGTGTTGAGCACAATCAGGTTGGGCCTGCGGGCCAGTTCGGTGCGCAGGGAGGCCTGACGGGCAAAGTCGATGTAAGCCTCGTCAACGATGACAATCCCTTCGAAGCCCTCTATCACACGAATAATCTCCTGCCGGTCAATGCTGTTGCCCGTAGGGTTGTTGGGCGAGCAGATCCACACCAGCTTCGTGTTTTCATCGCAGGCTGCCAGCAGCGTGTCGGCCTTCATCTGGAAGTGCTCGTCGAGCAGTACGGGACGGTACTCCACATCGTTGATGTCGGCACACACCTTGTACATGCCGTAGGTGGGCTCGATGGCCACCACATTGTCTATGCCGGGACGGCAGAAGCAGCGGTAGGGCAGGTCGATGGCCTCGTCGCTGCCGTTGCCCAGGAAGATGTTCTCCACGGGAATCCCCTTCACATTGCTCACGGCTTTCTTCACTTCAAGTTGCAATGGGTCGGGATAACGGTTCAAAGGTGCATTGTAGGGGTTCTCGTTGGCATCGAGGAACACGTGGGCTACTTTGCCGGAATATTCATTGCGTGCACTGCTATAGGGAGCCAGTGACCAGATGTTGGGGCGGGTGAGTTGTTCGAGGGGTCGCATATATAATAAGGTATAGGAAAAAGTATGTAAAAGGCTTCGACGGGGGCTGCCTACGAGAGCGAGGTCAGCCTTACGGTCATGGCGTTCTTATGGGCCTCCAGCTGTTCGGCCTCAGCCATCAGCTCCACGGCGTGGCCTATGTGGCGCACGCCATCCTCGCTCAGATGCTGGAAGGTAATCTTGCGCTGGTAGCTGTCCAGGTTCACGCCGCTATAGGCCGTTGCATAGCCATGGGTAGGCAGGGTGTGGTTGGTACCGCTGGCATAGTCGCCGGCACTCTCGCAGGCATATTTGCCCAGGAACACGCTGCCAGCGTTGACCACCTGCTCGGCCAGCTGCTCGTAGTTCTTCGTCTGGATGATGAGATGCTCGGGGGCGTAGTAGTTCGACAGGCCGATGGCCTCCTCATCGTTCTCCACCAGTATCAGCCGGCTGTTCTCCAGCGCCTTGGCGGCAATCTCCTTGCGGGGCAGCAGGCTGAGCTGGCGCTCTACTTTCGTTTGCACCGCACCAAGCAGGGCCTCCGAGGTTGTGATGAGCAACACCTGCGAGTCGATGCCGTGCTCGGCCTGTGAGAGCAAGTCGGCTGCCACAAACACGGCGCTGGCCGTCTCGTCGGCAATGACGCAGACCTCGCTGGGGCCTGCCGGCATGTCGATGGCCACATCGTGCAGGCTGACCTGTTGCTTGGCAGCCATGACATACTGATTGCCCGGGCCGAAGATCTTAAACACCTTGGGCACGGTCTCGGTACCGTAGGCCATGGCACCAATGGCTTGTACGCCACCGGCCTTGAAGATCTTGCTTACGCCTGCCGTCCTGGCTGCCACCAGGATGGCGGGGTTCACCTTGCCTTCGCGGTCAGGAGGCGTGCAGAGCACAATCTCCTTGCATCCGGCAATCTTGGCTGGCGTAGCCAGCATGAGCACGGTAGAGAAGAGGGGGGCGGTGCCTCCAGGTATGTAGAGGCCCACTTTCTCGATGGGCACGCTCTTCTGCCAGCAGGCAATGCCCGGGCCGGTCTCTATCTTCTGGCCCACGAAGCGCTGTGCATCATGAAACTTGTGTATGTTCTGGTGAGCCAGGCGAATGGCACGAACCAGCTCTTCGCTCACCAGCTGCTCGGCGGCATCTATCTCTTCTTGCGTAACGGCCAGACTGGCCAGCTGGCAGTGGTCGAACTTCTGTTCGTACTCCTTCACGGCCTCATCGCCACGCTTCTTGACATCGGCAAGTACCGAGGCAACGGTATCGCGTAGTTGCGATACGTCTAAGTGGGGACGCTCTACCAGCGTTGCCCACTCGCTGCGCTTTGGATATCTAATAATGTTCATTACAGAATCATCTTTTCAATGGGGGTCACCAGAATGCCCTGTGCTCCCAGTTCCTTCAACTTTCCAATAATCTCCCAGAATCGCTTCTCGTCGAGCACGGTATGCACCGAGCACCATTCGTCGTCGGCCAGCGGAATCACGGTGGGGCTCTTCAAGCCGGGCAGCACGTTGATGATGTCCTGCAGGCGTGCCTTCGGCGCATTCATCCTGACATACTTCTTGTCTTCGGCCTGGCGCACGGCCTCAAAGCGGAACAGCATCTGCTCCAGCACCTCGCGCTTCTCCTGCGCCATGTTGGGCGTGCCAATGAGCAGGGCCTCGCTCTGCATCACGACTTCCACCTCGCGCAGGTTGTTGCTCACCAGCGTTGAGCCGGAGCTCACAATATCGAAGATGGCATCGGCCAGCCCAATGCCCGGACTGATCTCCACCGAACCCGTAATCACGTGAATCTCAGCCTCAATGCCGTTCTCGTTGAGGAACTCCTGCAATATGACGGGATAGCTCGTGGCAATCTTCTTGCCCTGGAACCATTGCAGCCCCTGATAGTCTGCCTCCTTGGGAATGGCCAGCGACAGGCGGCACTTCGAGAAGCCCAGACGCTTGATGACCTCGGCATGGGCACCGCGCTCGCGGAATTCATTCTCGCCTACCACGCCCAGGTCGGCCACACCCGAAGCCACGCTCTGCGGAATGTCGTCATCGCGCAGATAGAGCACTTCGAGGGGAAAGTTCTGTGATGATACAAGCAGGGTGCGCTTCGAGGCACTCACTTTAATGTCGGCCTCGCTCAGCAGATTCATGGTGTCATCGTAGAGGCGTCCTTTTGATTGTACGGCAATTCTAAGCATATACAAAATTAATTATCTTGAAAAAACGATGCAAAATTACGCAAAAATTCTCGATTATGCAATAAAATGTGTACTTTTGCATCAAAAAACATACTGAATTGAAATCTTACGGCATATTTATTCTGTTTTTCCTGCTTTTCTCGGCTTGCAGCAAGCCAAGGGAACAAGTGGTGGCTCCCTGGGGCGAAGAGGTGGAAATGGCAGGCGAGACAGAGGCATCCGTCGAGGATGAGACCTTCGACCTTGACCAGATAGAGCACTCGGGCGAGCTCATCGCGCTCACCATATCCGGCCCCAATACCTACTATGACTATCATGGCCGCCCCTTTGGCCTGCACGCCATGCTCTGCCAGCAACTGGCCGATACGCTGGGCGTGCAGCTGCGTATGGAGGTCTGCCGCGATACTGCCGAACTACGCTCGCGCCTGAGCCAGGGCGATGCCGACCTGATAGCCTATCCCATGCTGCCTGCCGACTCTGCCTCGCCGGGGTGGGTCGTGGCCAGCGGCAAGCAGCAGCTGGCAGAAAGGATCTCCCAGTGGTATTCGCCGGATCTCATCGAGAAGACCCTGGCCGAGGAACAGCAACTGCAGAAGGCCCCCTACGTGCAGCGAAAAGTGTTTGCCCCGATGCTGAACAGGCAGGGAGGCATTATCTCGCGCTACGATGCCTTGTTCCAGCGCTATTGTCAGCCCATTCACTGGGACTGGCGGCTGATGGCGGCCCAGTGCTACCAGGAGTCGACCTTCGACCCCAATGCGCGTTCGTGGGCTGGTGCCAGGGGACTGATGCAGATCATGCCCCAGACGGCCGACCACTTAGGACTGGACCGCTCGAAGCTGGGCGACCCCGAGAGCAGCATAGCCGCTGCTGCCCGCTATCTGGCTGAGCTGGAGGGTACATTCGCTGATATTCATGACCACCGGGAACGACAGGACTTCGTTCTTGCGGCCTATAATGGCGGAGCCCACCACATACGCGATGCCATGGCGCTGGCCCAGCGCGATGGTCGCAATGCCCATCGCTGGAGCGATGTGTCGGTCTATGTGTTGCGGCTCGCCAATCCGCAGTATTATCAGGACCCCATCGTGAAGAACGGCTATATGCGTGGCAGCGAGACGGTAGACTATGTGCGTCTCATCCGTCAGCGCTACCAGCAGTACCGTGGTGTGCGGGCCTCGCAGCCCACGTCTTCTTCGCCCCAGCGCTCGCGCAACGGCAAGCACCGCGAGAAGTTTTCAGTCAATTAAGCGTTAAGTAACTTTTACGGAACACGAAGACACGAAGACACAAAGTTTTTGATTGTCACTAAATCAGTTGTTCCTCGGCCTCTCTGGCCTCCATAAACTCCCGGCCAGCGAGGCGCCACAGCTGCAGGCACTCTTGCAGGCGCAGGCTGAGGTAGCGCGGCTGCAGGAAGCTCTGTACCCAGCCGGCTATCTGCACATTATGCCAGTTCTCTATGCCTCGGCGGCACTCCATGTGGGGTATGATGCGGCGTTCGGTGTAGAGGTCAATGGCGTAGGAGGCTTCGTCGAGGCTGAGGCCGTGGCTCATAAGCGCTTCGTGCAGGGGATAGAAGATGCGCATCCACTCTTCGTAACGGTTGGCGCCGAGGTCTTCGAAGAAGTACTGAAGGGTCTCGCGGGCCAGAGGCAACGGCACCTTGCGGAAGTACTTAGGGTCGCGACGCTCCGAACGGGCCGTTCCCGCCGCCACGCCCACAGCACCACCCACTGGGGCCTCCAGCCCAGAGGCCCCAAGCCTCCTTTCAGTACCGTCCCCAAAGGACGGTACATGTCTAAGAATATCTTTAGATATTTCTTTAAAAAGAGAAGAGTCACTGCCAGTGACTCCTGCAGGCAGTCCGCTGGTCTCGTAGAGAGGGGCGGGGAGGACGTAGTCGCGCACCACAAACGGCGAGTAGAACGCCACGATGAGGTCGTCCTCCCGACGGCGCACTACGCGGAACGAGCCGCTGGCCACGACCACCTGCAGCAGCGTGGCCGCGTCGCGATACTTGTACTCCTTGCGCATCTGGTTGAACGACTGCGACAGGTACAGCCCCGTCGACTTGTCCATATACCGCTCAGCACCTATATAGAGCAGCATGACGCGCATCGTGTCGATGGGCTTTACGCCATGGGCACGCCACGAGCGGATGAGACTCTTCAGTTCCGATGCCTTGATGCTGTAGTCTTTCATAGGCTATCTTATGACAAACTACGAATTTCACGAATGATTCAATTCTACCAGAGGGGCTCATCGCCGTAACTGTCGAACACGACGTCGCCCTGCCAGCCATGGCTGCGGCACGTCTGTTCTATCTCTTCCATCACGTCGGGCGTGATGGGGCGCTTGCCCTTGCGCATGTCGTAGTAGCCCACGCGGGTATAGCGGCCTATCAGCTCGGTCTTGATGGCCACCTCCATGCGGCGTGACATCTGGTCGTAGAAGTGCACCATGCCCCGTGCCACGCGCTGCGGCTGGTCGCTGCGGAACATCGAGCAGCCGTCGGCATTCTTCTCTATTCGCGGGTTCACGCACGTCAGCACCTGCCGGTCGCCCGTCACCACGCTGCCCACCTGCCAGCGCAGGCAGTGCTCGCGCCGCTGGCAGTCGCCGGAGAAGCACACCACGTACTTCTCGCCCCTGCTCCTGAGTATCTCTTGGTCTGTCATAGTCGTTTCGTTGATAATAAATAAAACAGTGCTCTTCCGTGCCTAAAGACCACTCTGGGCCTTAGTACTTAATCCTGAAATAGTCAAGTGCTGCTTTGTACTGATCTTGTGCCGAAAGACAAGTGTCTGTCAGATAGCCGTTGATGTGTCCCCATTCGTGCAGCCCCCTGTAGTAGAACATCTTCAGTTCGTCGGTGATGATGAAAGGCACAATGCCACTACCCAGACATTCCTTGAACATAAGGAGACGGCCTACGCGGCCATTGCCGTCTTGAAAAGGATGGATGCGTTCAAAGCGCACGTGCAGGTCAAGGATGTCTTCAAATTGCCGCCTGCCTTTCTGATAGTCACAAAGCAGCTCTTCCATACGTTCTTCCACTAATTCCGGCGCACACGTCGCTTCGCCCCCCACCTCGTTGGGCAGGCGCTTGTAGCCGCCTACGGCGAACCAGTCTTTGCGGCTGTCCGACGTTCCCGTCTTCAGCACACGGTGCAGCTCTTTGATGAAGTCGGTAGACAATTCGTCTGTGGCATGGTCGATGACCATATCCATACATCTGAAATGGTTGACCGTTTCTACAATGTCGTTCACATTGACGGCCTCCTGCGTTATACCTATCGTATTGGTCTCAAAGATGTAGCGTGTCTGCTCGTGCGTCAGCCTACTGCCTTCTATGTGGTTAGAGTTGTAGGTCATATCGATCTGCGTCTTGTGATAGATGCCACCTTTCAGCCCCATCTGCTTCTGTTCGCGCAGTGCTGTCAGTAATTCCGAAATCATATTTTCTCCTTCGTCTTGTCCTAATTTTGCTTGAATCTGCTACAAAGATACAATAATATCTTCAATATCCGTGCCTTTTAAGCAAAATTATTGCAGATTATGGGCCAAAAACCAACATATTCAAAGTGTATATGGCATAAATACACTTCGTATATGGTATGAATACACTTTGCATCTATGCTATCTGCAATTGAAGCAGCCATTCTTTTTGGCATATTTTTTGCAGTATAAAAAGTAAAAAAGAAAGGAGATTTGATTATGGCATTCATTGATTACTACAAGATTCTTGGCGTTGACAAGAATATTCCGCAGAAGGATGTGAAGAAGGCCTATCTGAAGAGGGCCAAGCAGTTCCATCCAGACCTTCACCCCGAAGACCCGAAGGCGAAAGCTAAGTTCCAGGCCCTGAACGAGGCCTACGACGTGATTGGCGACCCGGAGAAGCGAAAGAAGTACGACCAGTATGGCGAACAGTGGCGGCAGGCCGATGCCTTCCAGGGTGCCGGCCAGGGCGGCTTTGGCGGCTTCGGACAGGGTGGCGGCTCGCCGTTCGAGGGGTTCGACTTCTCCAGCTTCAAGGGCGGTGGCGGCTTCAGCTCGTTCTTCGAGAACCTGTTTGGCGGTGGAGCCCGTCAGCAGGGTGGGGGCTTCAGTGGCTTCGGCGGCTTTGGCGGGGGCCAGCAGGCACCACGCGAGACGCAGGCCCAGGTCAGCATCGACATGTACACCGCCCTGCTGGGTGGCGATGTGATGATTACGCTGGCTGGCGACGTAAGGCTGAAGCTGAAGATCAAGCCCGGCACGCAGCCTGGCACCAAGGTGAGGCTGAGGGGCAAGGGCCAGAACGGCACCGACCTGATTATCACCTACAACGTGACGCTGCCCACCACGCTGAGCGACCGGCAGCGGCAACTGCTCGAAGAGATGAGAAGAGGATAGCCTCACCTTTCACCCTGGCACAGCAACCGGTAGGGGCAGTTCTGGCATCGCTGCCGGTCGGGGGTGGGGGCGAAGGGAATGTCGGGGTTGAACATCTCGTCGACCGTCTGCACCAGCAGTTCGCCAAAGCGGCGCCTACAGTCCTGCACATCGTCGATGGGCTCCTTGCCGAAGGCCAGTACGGGCGAATAGTCCTGAGCAGCGGCATGCTGAATGAACAGCAGCGCCGGACTGACGGGAAGCGACGAGGGATTGAACTGGGCCGACGAGCGCACCAGACAACTATATACCAGCGTCTGCAAGTAGTAGTCGCTATGCTTACTGAGATTTTCCTGCTGGAACACAGCATCGACATCGGGCAGCGCCTTCATACGGTGGCTGCCTGTCTTGTAGTCGATGACGCGCAGACGGCCACCGACGCAGTCCAGCCGGTCGATGCGCCCGCCAATGGTGGTGGTGAGGTGGGGCGTGCGCAGCGGGCCCACCACGTCGCACTCTATGCCCACGATGCTGAAGGGAGCCAGCTGACTATCGACCTGAAGCAGCTGCCGCACGTAGTGTATGATCACCTCGCGGTTGATGATCTGCAGGCCGTTCAGCTCCATCTTGAAGGGCTGGTGCGGGTCGCGTATCTGGAACAGCTCGGTGCGCAGGGCCTGGTCTACGGCCTGCTCTATCTCTATCTTCGACCTGAGCAGTGCCTGCAGGTCGCTGGCCACAATGTGACCGCCGTTTTCTATGAGCTGTTCGTAGATGATGCGCGATGCCTCGTGGAAGATGTTGCCGAAGATGCGGTTGTCTATCGTGTCGTCCTCGCTCTCGTCGGGCAGTCGCAGTCCGCAGGCATACGTGTAGTAGAACAATAGCGGACAGCGCATGTAGCGGTTGATGGCCGTTGGGGTCAAGAGAGGTGAGAGCTGAGAGGTGAGAGGCGAGAGGTGGTCGCTGCTGAACCGCTGTAGCAGACGGTCCATCACGGCGGGGCTCTTCTCGATGGTGGGAGGCCGGAAGAAGGTGGTGCTCTGTCCGGCTTGCAGGGTCTGGAAGCGAATGGGGTGGGGGCTTTCTACCATGAGCTGCAGCATGAAGCGCGACATCTCGCCCGTCTGTCCGTCGGTGGTGGCATTGTTGTAGAGAATGGTCACATCGCCAGCCCGCTGCAACAGGCGGTGGAAATAGTAGGAGTAGATGCTCACCTTGTGGTCGATGGTGGTCAGACCGTGGGCCTTGCGTATGTTATAAGGTATGAAGGAGGTATCGCTCACGCCCTTGGGCATGTTGCCCTCGTTGCACGAGAGCAGCAGCACGTGGTCGAAGTCCAGGTTGCGCGTCTCGAGCACGCCCATCACCTGCAGTCCCTCGGCCGGCTCGCCGTGGAAGGGCACGCTGGTCGACGTGATGAGCTGGTTGATGAGCCGCTGCAGGGTGACGACGTCTACCTGAAGGTCGCCCCCCTCGACCAGGGCGTAGAGTCTGTTTAATAAGGTGTAGACGCGGAACACCGACTCCTGAAACAGCGGGTCGGCAGTGGCGCTGCCCCCCTGCGCCACGCGCTGCATCACGTTGCACAGCCACCCCAGCAGTTGCTGGTTGTCGGCGGCTGGGGTGAAGAGCAGGGCGCAACCCTCGTCGGGCGACAGCTGTTCACGGCTTGGGTAGTATATCTTCTGCTCGTTCAGCTGTTTCAGCAGCGCCGCTGCCTCTGCCGACACATAGACGGCGTAGGGATGGCGCAGCACGGCGTTCACCTGCCGCAGGCGGAAGCGGTCGCGCTGCGCCGCATAGCCCGTGGTCTGCAAGGCTACCAGCAGGTTCGTCAGCGAGGCGGCAGGCGACTGCACGAGCGGATAGCCCGTGGTGATGTTCACCTTCTCAACCTTGTTGGGCAGACAGTGAATGACCGTGGGCAGCAGCGACTCGTCGCACAGCACAATGGCCGTGTTGCGGTCTATGTGCGGAATGTCGCTGAGCCAGCGGCTTACGTATCGTGCCTGAATGTTCTCGGTGGGTGCCGAGATGTAGCTCACGGTCTTTGGGGCTGAGAACTGGCGGTAGATGTCGGCCTGGCTGCTGTCCAGCTCGTTGGGGAAGTCGGCCAGGTACTGCCCGATGTAGTGGCCGGCCTCGTTGCCCTTCATATAGTAGTGGTCGAAGTCCCAGTAGAAGTGGGCCCGCCCCTGCTGCTTCAACAGGCTGAACAGCCGCTGCTCTACGCGCTGCAGCATGTTGAAGCCCACGAAGACGTAGGTGTCATACTGGAAGTCGATGTCTGTGCGCGAAGCCACTTCGCGGTACAGGGCACCCTCATAGGCCAGTCCTTGCTCCAGGAGCATGCGGTTGAAGGCGTGGTAGATGTGGCCCATCTGCGACCAGAGGCGCAGGAAGCGCTGCTTCAGCTCGCTGTTGTGGTCTTCGGAGAAGTTGCTGAAGAAGCGGCGAATGGCCTGCTTCTGCTCTTCCGAGAGGTACGACACATCGTCGAACTCGTGAATGTCGCGCAGGTTGGCAAACACCTTGTCGGCATCGGCCATGTTCTTGTCCAGGTCGTCGAAGTCGGCAAGCAGCAGCTGTCCCCAGCCATAGAAGTGGTCGAGCGTCTCGTCGATGCCCGTCTGACTGACGAAGCAGCGGTGCAGGTCGCACACCAGCTTGATGGGGTCGGCCACCTGCCGCTCAGAATGACGGCGAAACAGGTCGCTGATGGTGATGTAGGACGGACTCCACACAGGGCGGTCGCTCAGCCGTGCCAGGTGCTCGTTGAGGAAAAGCGAGGCCCGCTTGTTGGGAAACACCACGGCCACGCGCGAAAGATTATTGCCAAACTTGCCTGCCAGGTCTTCGGCTACGTATTGCAGGAATGATTTCATTTTACTTCGATGATTTGGTTGCTATAGACGAACCACAGGTAGCCGCTCACGTTGGGATGGCCCATCTGGGCCAGCAGCTGCATGTACTCGCGCACCTGGTCGTGGTACTCGTCGCGCGGATGGCCGAACTTGAAGTCTACCACGATGGTCTGCTGCCCGTCGGTCATCACGCGGTCGGGGCGCCGCTCGTAGACCTGCCCCGTCTGGTCGTCGCGGCAAAGAATGGTGCACTCGTTGAAGAGCGTCCAGTGGGCATCGAACCAGCTGGCCACCTTGGGCGACTCGATGCGCTTGCGGATCATCGTCTCGATGCGCTCGCGGGTGAGGTGCTGGTCGTAGATGATGCCGTCGAGCTCCATGCGCCGCAGGGCCGTGTCGATGTCGCCGGTGGTGCGAATGGTCGAGAACACCTCGTGCAGTATGCTGCCCAGCTGTATGTAGTGGCTGCGCTCCTGCTGGTCGGCATCGTCCTGGGGCGTGGCAAAGGTGCGGCTCTTGTTGCTCTGCTTGAACTCAACCTTGTTTTCGGACACCTCGATGCCTATCTGCACGGGCTGGCTCTCTTGCAGGAATACGTTCTCGTTCTTCGCCGCAGCCTTCGCTTTCTGGGGCACGGCTTCGCTACTGCCATAGCCGAAGAGCAGGGGCGCCTCGGCATCTTCCTCACCACTGATGGTGGCCTCTGGCAGCTTGTCGGCTATCTCGGGCAGAGTCTGCTCGATGAGGGCCGAGCGGTAGCCCTGCTTGCTGCCCCGCTTGCCGATGACGGTGAGTGCCCTCGACGCACGGGTGAAGGCCACGTAGAGCAGGTTCAGGTTGTCGACCATATTCTGCTGGTGCTCCTCGTCGTAGTCGCGCTGGTAGATGGTGCCTGCCATGCCTTTCTGGCTGTAGTCTATGGGCACGATGGGCAACTCGTTGAAGGGTGCCTCCTGGGGTTGGCACCACAGAATGTCGCCCAGCTCCAGCCGCCAGTCGCAGAAGGGTATGATGACGTAGGGGAACTCCAGTCCCTTCGACTTGTGTATGCTGATGAGGCGAATGCCGTTCACCTCGGGGCTCTGAATGGTCTTTGAGCAAAGGCTCTCGTCCCATTCACGCAGGAAGTCGAACACATTGGCCGACTGCTCGCTCACGTAGGCGGCCACCTGGTCGTAGAAGGCACACAGGTAGGCACTCTGCCCCTGCATCGCGTTCAGGCTGAAGATGGCAAAGAGCCGCTCGGTGAGCTCATACAGCGGCAGTCGCAGCAGCTCGTCGGCATGGGCCGCGAAGGCTTCGGGCAGCTTCTCGTCGAGTGTACCCTCGTGCAGCGGACTGCTGGAACACATCTTGGCCAGATAGGCGCGGGCTATGGCATCGTCGGGATGGGTGAGCGAGCGCAGGGCCTGTATGATGACCAGCACGGCGGGCGAGGCGTCGAGACGGAAGGCCTCGTCGCTCACTATGCGCACCTGCGGCATCTGCTCCATAAAGTAGTTGGCTATGAGGGGTATCTGGCTGTTGGTGCGCACCAGGATGGCCATATCGGTAGGGGCAACGCCCAGGTCGAGCCATTCGGCCACCTGCGCGGTGATGTTTTCAAGCATGCGCTGCTGGTAGTCGGCTTCGGGCAGGAGCGCCACGCGCACACAGCCTTCGAGCGGCTTGCCTTGGGGTACCGACTGCGTCACATCGTCGTAGGCACTGACGCCCTCCAGCTCGGCGGCCTTGGTGAAGAAGGCGTTGTTGAACGCTACCACCCGCCGGCACGAGCGGTAGTTGGTGTCGAGCGTGCGTACTTTCAGCAGCTCGCTGCTGTGCTCAAACTCGCTGGTTATGTTGTGCAGCAGCCGCCAGTCGCCGCTGCGCCATCGGTATATGCTCTGCTTCACGTCGCCCACGATCAGGTTCTCCGTGCCCTCGTGGCTCATCGTCTCCTGCAGCAGCACCTTGAAGTTCTGCCACTGCACGGTCGAGGTGTCCTGAAACTCATCGATCATGATATGCTCCAGCTGGGTGCCTATCTTCTCGAAGATGAAGGGCGAGTCGCTGCCGTCTATCAGCTCGTGCAGCAGCTGCTGGGTGTCGCTCAGCAAGAAGCGGTTGGCGCCTTCGTTCAGTTCGCGCACCTTCTTCTCGATGCTGTCTAACAGTCGCAGCTGGTTCAGGTGGCGCAGCGTCAGGTCGGCACTCTTGTACAGTCGCCACTGCACGGGCTGCTGTTCGATGCCATAGCGCAGAATGTCGCCCAGCGTGGTGTCGGCCAGCACGTGCAGCTCTTCGCGCCGGGGGTGCGTCTTCTTGTACCACTTCTCGGGCTGACCGTTGCAGTCGGCCACACGCTTGCCCACCACGCTCTCGTCGAACACCCCGTCGCGCAGCTTCAGGAAGAAACTGGCCACGCCCGTCCTGCCATACGACAGGTCGTCGATGCTGAAGCCTGCGCCCTCCAGCTCGGCAAAGAACGACTCGGCTATCTCCTGCATACGCTCCTTGGCCGTGCGGCGCATGTCCTTCAGCTTGTCGGCATACTGCTCGAAGAACGCTGGCTGGCTGATCTGCTGGTAGAGTTCCTGGCTCTTCTGCTTGTAGTAGTCGCGGAAGATGGTCTTGCCAAACTGCTTCACCTGCCCGATGATGTTCCACGAACGGTCGTCGCCGATGGTCTCCATGATATACTTCAGCAGCCATTGCAGCATGACGTCGGTGGTCTGCAGGTTCTCTATCAGCTGGTCTACGGCCAGCTCTTCCACCTGGCTGTCGTTCAGGCCGATGTGCAGGTTGGCCGTGAGGTCGAGCTCGCGGGCCAGGTTGCGCAGCACGCTCTGGAAGAACGAGTCGATGGTCTCTACGCGGAAGTAGCTGTAGTTGTGCAGCAGCAGCGTGAGGGCCTGCCCTGCCTGGTGCGCCACAAAGTCGGGCGAGGCATCGAGCTCGCGGCACACCACCTGGGCGTAGCCGTCGGATGAGGGCAGGCGGCGCCAGATGCCGTACAGCTGGCTCAGTATGCGCATTTTCATTTCCTCGGTGGCCTTGTTGGTGAAGGTCACGGCCAGAATCTGACGGTACGACTGCGGGTTGCGCACCAGCAGCTTGATGTACTCGGTGGCCAGGGTGAAGGTCTTGCCGCTTCCGGCACTGGCCTTATATATAATAAGAGGTGTAGGTGTTTCTACCATCGTCTGAAAAGTTCGAATGTGAATTTTACGCCGAACCTCTGATGGCGCACGCCAAGGAAGCTGGCGAAGAGGCCCATCGAGAAGTACTGGCAGGAGAAGCTGTAGCCCACTTCGGAATAGGGGCGGGTGTCCTTGATGAGCAGTCCGTTCCAGTAGAACCGCTCACGCTCCACGTAGCGGCCCACAAAGGGCAGGAACGAGGCCAGGAGCAGGGGTGCCTCGTAGCTCACGTTGCTGCGCACGTAGTATGGCGACTCATTGTAGAGCCGGGAGTCGAGCAGTTGGAAGTCGCCCGACCAGTCGTCGTCCCAGCCGCCGGGCAGGAAGTCGGCACTGAAGTTGGCAAAGTCCATGAAGTAGCTCTTCTCCTTGTTGGTATAGAAACCGCCGCCCAGGCGCAGGTTCAGCGTCTGCATGCTCTTCATCTTGTGCTTCAGCGATATGTCGCCCTCCCATCGCTCGTAGGGCAGGTAGATGTGCGAGCGGTTCGACCCCATATCGAGACCGCGCTCATAGTTGACCGTCAGCAACGGGCCCCGTTTCCAGGGCTGCAACAGCACCCTGACCGAGGGTGCCAGGCTGTGGTACTCGGTGGGCTTGCCCAGCTGACTCATCCTGGTTGGATTGACCGACTTGCGACGGTGGTAGACCGCGCCGCCCTCCAGTCCAAGCCACGGGGTAGGCTGGTAGTGGGTGGTGGCCTGGAAGTAGTTGTCGTTGAACTCGTCGAGGTCTTCATCGTCAGAGACTGCCGTCTCGCCCTGTTCCTTCCAGATTTCCTCGAGCACGGTCGAGCTGCCTATGCGGTTGCCGTTGCCCCACTGCAGCAGGGTGTAGCCATCGTGGTCGGGAGCATACTTCAACAGCAGGGGCACGGTGAAGTAGAACTGTCGCTGCTTGGTACTGTAGCCCAGCATGGGGTTCAGGTAGAGACGCGTGTCCTGACTGAAGTAGTATTCGGCCACGGCCTTGATCTTATAGGACAGGCCACGGCTGCGGCTGTAGCTCACGTACTGGGGCTCCAGCAGGGGGGCCAGCTTCAGGTAGTAGTTCTCCGTCTCCTTGCGGTGGCTTACGACCAGGTGGCGTGCCACGACGTCCAGCACATTGCGGCGGTGGCGGCGGCTGGTGGCGGGCATGCTGTCGGCTGCCACGGTGTCGGTGCTCACGGTGTCGGGTGGGGTGGGCGCGTGCTCGGCATTGTAGGTGTCGTAGACGGCCTGCTCCTCATCGCTCAGGTTCACAGGACGCACCGAATCAATGAGTGCCCGGTCGCCTTTCACGTCGACCGTATCGGCCAGGCGGATGGGACAGTCGTAGACGGCAGTAAACGACGACGTGATATGATTGCCCACGAACTTGAAGTCGAAGTCGGTCTGGCAGTACTGGGGCAGTAGCGACCGGGGCGGGAAGCTGCCCTGGGTAATGAGCGTGTGAAACTTGATCTGGTCGTAGAAGCCGTCGAACACCACGTCGACGATGCGGCCTGTGCTCACCTCGATGGTGGCCACGCCACTCACCAGCTGTGTGTTCTTCTGAAACCGTGGCCTGAACTCCAGTCGGCACAGGCCGTTGCCAGTATGGGTTGTGTGGTATCGGTAGTAGCGACGGTTCTCGCGGCAGAAGGGCGAAAGGATGTGATCGTCGTACATCGTGGTGTGGTACAGGCTGGGCATCGAGAAGTCGTTCAGCACCGACATAGTGGTGCGGTTGCGCGGTATCGTGGTGTAGTACACCTGCCGGTCGCTCTCCACCTCGTTCAGCCCGTAGTAGTGTATACGGCTATAGGTCTCGCTCACGAACTGCCGCTTGCCATCGGCAATGGTGTACATGTGGGGAATGAGCCAGAGCGAAAAGTTGCGCCGCTTGGCCTGATAGAGGTGCTTCATATAGAGGTTCGACGCAATGCCGTCGACCTCACGGTCGATAACCTGTTTGTAGTTGAACACACGATTCAAGACCAAGGAGTCTGGCTTCTCCCGGGCAATGGTGATGCCAGCCGTCAGCAGCATCAACAAGAGCATTATCATCGTTCGTGTGCGATTCACAGGCCCAAAATTACTGAAAAAATATGAAACAAACGCCATTTTTCGAAACAAAATTCACATTCGATGCGGCAATTTCGAATATTATCCGTAAATTTGCACCAAATTTCGGTAAAAACATAATATAAATGTACAGAACAAAGACTTGTGGCGAGCTTCGTCTCGCCGATGCCGGCAGTCAGGTAACGCTTGCCGGATGGGTACAGCGCACGCGCAAAATGGGTGGCATGACTTTTGTTGACCTGCGCGATCGCTATGGTATTACACAGTTGGTCTTCGACGAGAGCGACGATGCCGCCCTCTGCGAACGTGCCAACAAGTTGGGACGCGAATACTGCATTCAGGTCACTGGCAAGGTGAGCGAGCGCCAGTCGAAGAACCCCAAGATGCCTACGGGCGACATTGAGGTCTTTGCCACCCAGCTCAATGTGCTGAGCGAGAGCCTCACGCCTCCCTTCACCATCGAGGACCAGACCGACGGTGGCGACGACATTCGCATGAAGTACCGCTATCTGGACCTGCGCCGTCAGGCCGTGCGCAAGAACCTGGAACTGCGCCACCGCATGACCATCCTCATTCGCAACTTCCTCGACAACCTGAACTTCATCGAGGTTGAGACACCTATCCTGATTGGCTCCACCCCTGAGGGTGCACGCGACTTCGTGGTGCCCTCGCGCATGAATCCCGGCCAGTTCTACGCACTGCCTCAGAGCCCGCAGACGCTGAAGCAGCTGCTTATGGTCAGCGGCTTCGACCGCTACTTCCAGATAGCCAAGTGCTTCCGCGACGAGGATCTGCGCGCCGACCGCCAGCCCGAGTTCACACAGATTGACTGCGAGATGTCGTTCGTGGAGCAGGAAGACGTGCTGCAGGTCTTTGAGGATCTGGCCCGCCACCTGTTCAAGGAGGTGCGTGGCATTGAGCTGCCCCCGCTGCAGCGCATGACGTGGCACGAGGCTATGCGCCGCTTCGGTAGCGACAAGCCCGACCTGCGCTTCGGTATGGAGTTCGTGGAGCTGATGCCACAGCTGAAGGGCACCGGCACCTTCCCCGTGTTCAACGAGGCTGAGTATATTGGTGGTATCTGCGTGCCCGGTGCTGCCGACTACACCCGCAAGCAGCTGGACCAGCTGACCGACTTTGTGAAGCGCCCGCAGGTGGGTGCCAAGGGTCTGGTCTACGTGAAGTTCAACCAGGACGGCACGGTGAAGTCCTCGGTCGACAAGTTCTACGACCCCGCCGTATGGCAGCAGGTGAAGGAAGCCTGCGGTGCCAAGGACGGCGACCTGGTGCTGATCCTCAGCGGCGACAACGCCAACAAGACGCGCGTGCAGCTGTGCACCCTGCGCTTAGAGATGGGCGACCGTCTGGGCCTGCGCGACAAGGATAAGTTCGTGTGCCTGTGGATTGTCGACTTCCCGCTCTTTGAGTGGAGCGACGAGGAGCAGCGCCTCATGGCCACACACCATCCCTTCACTATGCCCAATCCCGATGATATTCCCCTGCTCGACACCGATCCGGCCCGCGTGCGTGCCGTGGCCTACGACTTCGTGTGCAACGGCGTAGAGGTGGGCGGCGGCTCGCTGCGTATCCACGACGGCAAGCTGCAGGAGAAGATGTTCCAGATTCTGGGCTTCACGCCCGAGCGGGCTATGGCTCAGTTCGGCTTCCTCATCAACGCCTTCAAGTATGGCGCACCCCCTCACGCCGGTCTGGCCTTCGGCCTCGACCGCTTTGTCAGCCTGATGGCAGGCCTCGACTCAATTCGCGACTGCATTGCCTTCCCCAAGAACAACAGTGGCCGCGACGTGATGCTCGATGCCCCTGGCGAGCTGGATCCCAAGCAGTTGGAAGAGCTGCAGCTGAAGGTCGATTTGAAAGAAGAAAATACTTAAAACAATAAATCTAAAACAAACAACAATGAAAGCATTCAACGACAAAAACTTCGTGCTGGAGACCGAGGTCGCCCAGGACCTGTACCACCACCATGCGGCCAAGATGCCCATCATCGACTACCACTGTCACCTGATTCCCGAGATGGTGGCCAAGGATCATAAGTTCAAGAGCATCACCGAGCTGTGGCTGGGCGGCGACCACTACAAGTGGCGTGCTATGCGTACCAACGGCGTAGATGAGCGCTACTGCACGGGTAAGGACACCACCGACTGGGAGAAGTTCGAGAAGTGGGCCGAGACCGTTCCCTACACCTTCCGCAACCCCCTGTACCACTGGACCCACCTGGAGCTGAAGACTGCCTTCGGCATCGAGAAGCTGCTCAGTCCCAAGACCGCCCGCGAGATCTTCGACGAGTGCAACGACAAGCTGGCCAACGATCCTAACTTCACGGCCCGTGGCCTGATGCGCCACTACAACGTGGAGTGTGTGTGCACCACCGACGATCCCGTCGACGATCTGCATAACCACATCGAGTATGCCAAGATTCGCACGGAGAAGGACCCGCTGATGATTCCCGCCTGGCGTCCCGACAAGGCCATGAACATCGAGAAGCCCGAGTTTGCC
>JAFVEE010000120.1 GCA_017478085.1 Prevotella sp.
ATGACAATTACCAAAAGCGTTCCACGCGAGCCCCATGCCAAAAGTGTGAATGTTCCTGCTAAAAAGAGAACAAAATTGATTTTTGAAGCATTCATTAAGCTCATCATCAAGAACCACAGGACGGAAGGGAGCAGGGCATAGCCAAATCGCATTGACATTAAGAACTTGTGTGGAGTGAGCCAAAGAAAGACCAGTGATGTGACGAAGCAAATGTATGATAGAATTTGGCCGTATTTTAGACAGTAGTTAACATCAAAATCGAATGACCCTATCATTAGACCAATGGTTCCCATCGTGAGCAAATAGAGAATGGACTCTGATATTGCTTCAGAATAGTCATTATAAACCAACAACTCGCATATTAGGAGAACAAGCAAAAGTCCCTCTATTATAAAGGCTCGGTGGTTGGCACTTGTTATTTGTTTGGAAAAATTCTTTAGCAAAATAGGTGCGAATACTATTACCGACAAGCCAGCTGTCAATATTCCTTGGTTATAGAACAAGCCTGGCAGCGTTGTTACACTGTACAGGAAGAAAATAAACACGATGGAGAACGAGTTCAGTTTCTTCAGGCTGTCCAGTCCTGATATTGTTACGGTTCTTTTCATTAAGAGAGAGTTTTTGAGTACCTCTGGCAAGGTCTTCAATAGGCTATTTAAGAACCCGATACAGTAGTGAACCAAGCGAAATGGTAATGCTGGCACCGCGAACCCATAATCGGCGTGTACGACCGATTTTCGAGTTTTGTGCCATCACCTCGTTGGGCTCCACGTAGACCACATCGCGCTGTTGCAGATAGTAGTAGGGCGAGTTGAGTAAGTTGGCATCGCGCATGTCAAGTTCATGTACCTCGTATGTGCCATCGGGCAGCTCACGTAGCAGCTTCACATTGTCGCGCTTGCCGTAGATAGTCATGTCGCCAGCCATTGCCAATGCCTCGAGAACAGTTGCTTTGGGGCGCGAAAGGGTAAATGTGTTAGGCTTCTTCACTTCGCCCAGCACCGTAACTTCGAAGTTCTCGATGCTCACGTTTACTAAGAAATCAGCATGAGACTGCATATAGGGCTCTATTAGCTGATGGATATGCTTGTTGGCTTGGTCAATGGTGAGCCCTGCAATATGGATCTTTCCCAAAATCGGAAAGTCTATGTTGCCTTCGTTGTCAACGAGATAACGATGGACAGGATGTCCACCATAGGTGTTTATTCTTTTGGTGTCAATGTCAATGACAGTAATGTCGCGTATGTTGAACTGGGCAACGGCATCTTTGTCTGTGCCAGAGAATACAAAGATGGTAAGCTCGTCTTTGGGCTTAATGGTCATATCATAGAGGAATCCTTTTCCCGTTCCATCGTACTCAGCCGAGTTCTGGAGGTAGGGTATGTCCTTGTAGTGGGCACAGGAAGAAAAGGTCAGCACCAGGAGTACTGCCAAAAGAGCGTGTTTCATTAAAAATGAGTTCGTTTTCTATAGATAGTTGATGTCTTGCGACCGCGCGATTTTGATCTGGATACTCTTGCATTGTGGCAGCTCGATGAGCATGACGCGGTTCTTGTTGACCCGCCTGATGATGCCCGTGACGCCTTTGAAGGGGCCACTGACAAACTCGATCTCACGGTCTGGCCTGGCTGGGTCAGAGTGGGGTGGGGTGTCGATGTAAGAGCGCAGGCCTTCTGTGTCCTCGATCGTGGCGGCCGTGATGATGTTGTTCATTTGCTTCTGGGGCACCGTGATGATAGATGAAGTGCCATCGGAGTTGTTGCGGAAGCTCATGTACTGCATCTTGGCGCACTCCTGATTGTGCATCTTCATCCAGGTGATGCGCTCCTTGCGCGAGTAGACGAATATCATGTTGTGGATGGCGGGCGTCAGCATCACCTGGTCGATGCCCTTCCGGCGGGTGGCTCTCTCCTCCATAGGGATGAAGGTCTTGAAGTCGTTGCCGTCTAAGACCTCCTTGACCTTCAGCTCCTGCCGGTACATGACATACATAGGGAACCATTCGTAGTCCGTGCCCTGTGGGTCGTTGGGGGGTAGCGTCTTGCTGTCGTTTGGGGCGAGGGCCTGCGCTTCTGTGTCCTGGGCAAAGGAACGAGTGCTTGCATCTTCGACACAAGGACTACCATGAGAGGCTATTGCATTGTTCGTCTTCACTATTTGGACCAAATAGTTTTAACTGCAAAATATGTCTTCGACAGCGTTGCTCTATTGGAAACTTTTGGCCGCGGGGGCCTTAGGATACAAAAAGAGCGTGAACTCTCACTCTGCCCGTCCGTCATTTAGGTCCTGAGAAAACCTCTGCAAATAAACAGACAGATCTTGATGCTCACGCCGCTGGTAAATATGTTACGCCCCTAAAGGTGTGCATGATGGCATGGATAGCCATCGGCACACCGACGGGAAGCGTATTGTAATTACCACCCGTGACATCTACTCTGCTATGTTTCCGGATTGCAGGTTTGAATTTCTCAGGTTCAAATGACCGGATACGTAGCGTATGTAAACGCCGTTTTACCAAATTGTTCCCACACCTTCACAGCCTTCGAAAGGCATGTCCGGCGTGAGTTGCCGCCTGCTGGCGGCGCGACTCCAGGCCTGACATCGGGGCGAAAAGCGGGCTTTGCACCCTTAGTTAAGCTGAAATCGCCTGCAAAGTTACACATATTTTGTTAGAAAAGCATCAGATTGGGATAAAAATTAACAAATAACAAGCAAAAACCAATATTTCAATCAAAAGCTTTGCCAATTGAACAAAAATGGCTACCTTTGCAGGTAGTTGTAGAAAGAAGAAGCCAATGATTAAATTGTTTGTACCGGGCCGCCTCTGTCTTTTTGGCGAACATACCGACTGGGCTGGCCATTATCGCACGATGAACGCCGACATTGCCCCTGGTGCGGCTATTGTTACGGGCATAGAACAGGGCATCTATGCCGAAGTTGAGAAATCGAGTATCTTTGAGGTGCAGAGCACGGCCAACGACATGTATGGCGGGTGGCGCGACTTTGCCTGCCGCATGGACGAGCAAGAGCTGAAGCGCATAGCCCGCTCGGGCGACTTCTTCTGCTATTGTGCCGGCGTGGCCAGCTATATGCTGGAGTGGTACAAGGTGGGTGGCGTGCGCATCAAGATTACCGAAATGACGCTGCCCATGAAGAGCGGCCTGTCGAGCAGTGCGGCCATCTGCGTGCTCGTGGCTCGCGCGTTCAATCTTATATATAATCTGAACCTGAACACGCTGGGCGAGATGAACATTGCCTACGTGGGCGAGCTGCGCACCTCGTCGCGCTGCGGTCGTCTGGACCAGGCCTGTGCCTTTGGCGTGAAGCCCAACCTGATGACCTTCGACGGCGACGAGATCGAGGTGCAGGCACTCAATGTGAAGAAGGCCCTGCACTGGGTGTTTGCCGACCTGTGTGGCGAGAAGGACACCATCAAGATCCTGGCCGACCTGAACAAAGCCTATCCCTTCGCCTCGAACGAGCAGGAGCGCCTGGAGCATGAGGCCCTGGGCGCGAAGAACCAGGAAATCGTGAGCCGGGCCGTCAGGTATATGGCCGAGGGCGAGGTGGAGGCCCTGGGGCGTCTGATGACCGAGGCCGAAGAGCTGTTCGACCGCCAGGTGGCCCCGATGTGCCCCGAGGAACTCACGTCGCCCAAGCTGAAGGCCGTGCTGGCCGACGAGCACATACGCCAGCTGACCTACGGCGGCAAGGGCGTGGGCTCGCATGGCGACGGCTCGGTGCAGTTCCTGGCCCGCGATGCCGAGTCGCAGCAGCAGTTGATAGACTATCTCATCTCGAAGGGCATGCCCGCCTATTCGCTCACCATACAGCCTGTGCACACCGTGCGCCGCGCCATCATTCCCGTGGCAGGCTTCGGCACCCGCCTCTATCCCGCCACGCGCGGCCTGAAGAAAGACTTCTTCCCCATACCCTGTGCCGATGGTATGGTGCGCCCCGTCATCCTGATCCTGCTGGAAGAGCTGGTGAAGAGTGGCATCGAGGAGATTTGCCTGGTGCTGGGCAGCGAGGAGGAGCGGCAGCTGTATGCCGACTTCTTTGAGCGTCCGCTGTCGCAGGAGCATCTGCGCAAGCTGAATGCCGAGAGCCAGGAGTACGAGAACCGCATCCTCGACATTGGCAAGCGGCTGCACTACGTCTACCAGAAGGAGAAGCGCGGCTTTGGCCACGCCGTCTATCAGGCTGCCCAGTTCGCCCACGGCGAGCCGGTGCTGCTCATGCTGGGCGATACGCTCTACCGCTCTACCAGCAACAAGCCCTGCGCCTTGCAGCTCATCGAGGCCTACGAGCGCTACAACCAGCTGATGGTGGGCCTGTACCCCGTGGAGCTGAGCACCGTGAGCCACTTCGGCATCATGAGTGGTGTGTGGGAAGACAAGGACTGCAACGAGATGAGCGTGACCACCCTCTACGAGAAGCCCAAGGCCAGCTATGCCGAGGAGTTCCTGGGCGTGCGCGGCAAGACGGGCGAGAAGGAGTATTGCTCGGTCTTCGGCCAGTACATCCTGACGCCCGACGTGTTCTTGCAGCTGGAGGCCGACATTCGTAAGGCCGACGAGGAGCACGACCTGGTGCGCGAGATAGAACTAACCTCGGCCCTCGATGCCGTGCGTCAGCAGACGGGCATGATGGGCATTCGACTGCAGGGCGAACGCTTCGATATGGGCAATCCCGCCGCCCTGGTCGAGACCGTTGCGCAGTTTAGCAGGACGAAGGATTGACTCCTTTCATCGATAGTGAGATGCGGTGGCGACGGTGGTCGACCTCAAGCACACGGACCCTGACATGCTGGTGCAGTCGCACCACCTGGTTGGGGTCCTTTACGTATTTGTCGGCCAGTTGCGAAATGTGAACCAGACCGTCCTGGTGCACGCCAATGTCGACAAAGGCACCGAAGTTGGTGATGTTGGTCACGATGCCGGGCAGCTCCATGCCCTCGGCCAGGTCATCAATGGTCTCGATGCCCTGTGCAAACGAGAACTCCTCTATCTGCTCGCGGGGGTCGCGACCAGGCTTCTCCAGCTCCTTCATGATGTCGGTAAGCGTGGGCAGACCCACCTCGGCAGTTACGTACCTCTTTATATCTATGCGCGCGCGTAGCTCCTTCTGCGCCATCAGGTCGGCCACGGTGCAGCCCTGGTCGTGGGCCATCTGCTCTACCACCTTGTAGCTTTCGGGGTGTACGGCGCTGTTGTCGAGCGGGTTCTTGGCCCCGGCTATGCGCAGGAAGCCCGCACACTGCTGGAAGGCCGACGGCCCCAGGCGGGGCACCTTCTTCAGCTGGGCGCGACTGGTGAAGGGGCCGTTCTCGCGGCGATAGTCCACGATGTTCTTGGCCAGGGCGGGGCCCAGTCCGCTCACGTACTGCAGCAGGTGTGTCGAGGCCGTGTTCAGGTTCACGCCCACCAGGTTCACGCAGCTCTCTACCGTCTGGTCCAGCTGGTGCTTCAGCTTCGACTGGTCCACGTCGTGCTGATACTGTCCCACGCCGATGCTCTTGGGGTCTATCTTCACCAGTTCGGCCAGCGGGTCCATCAGCCGTCGGCCAATGCTCACGGCACCGCGCACGGTGACATCCTCGTCGGGGAACTCGTCGCGTGCCACCTTCGAGGCCGAATAGACCGAGGCCCCGTCTTCTGAGACAACAAAGACCTGCGGTTTTTGGGGGGCATAGGTCTTATTGGTCTTATGGGTCTCATTGGTCTCATAGGGCTTATTGGTCTCATAGGCCAGAGCTTCCTCCACGAAGGTGCGGGTCTCCCTGCTGGCCGTGCCATTGCCAATGGCGATGGCCTCAATCTGGAAGTCCTTGATCATCTGCTGCAAGTGGATGGTGGCCTGCATGCGCTTGTTCACGGGAGGGTGGGGGAAGATGGCCTCGTGGTGCAGCAGGCTGCCCTGCGCATCGAGGCACACCACCTTGCAGCCGGTGCGGAAGCCGGGGTCGATGCCCATGACGCGCTTCTGTCCCAGCGGCGCACCCAGCAGCAGCTGGCGCAGGTTCTCGGCAAACACGCGGATGGCCTCGTCGTCGGCCTGCTCGCGGCTCAGGTTGGCAAACTCGGTCTCTATCGAAGGCTCCAGCAGCCGCTTGTAGCCGTCTTCCACAGCCTCGGCCACCAGCTTGCCGCAAGGCGTGCTGCCATAGACGTAGTGCCGGCTTAGCCGCTCAATGCACTCCTCGTCGTCGGTCGAGATGCTGACGCGCAGGATGCCCTCGGCCTCGCCGCGGCGCATGGCCAGCAGACGGTGGCTACTGCAGCGGCGCAGCGGTTCGCTCCAGTCGAAGTAGTCGCTGTATTTCTGGGCCTCGTCGGTGTCGGCCTTCGCCTTCACCACCTTCGACGTGATGACGGCCTGTCTGCGGAACGAGCCGCGCACCTGCTGGCGCGAGCGTTCATCCTCGCTCACCATCTCGGCGATGATGTCCTGGGCACCCTTCAGCGCGGCGGCAGCGTCTTTCACGTCGCCCACCACAAAGCGCTGGGCGGCCTGCTCCGGGTCGCGCTCGCGCTGCATGAGCAGCAGGGTGGCCAGTGGCTCCAGTCCCTGCTCGCGGGCCACCTGGGCGCGGGTGCGCCGTTTGGGCTTGAAGGGCAGGTACAGGTCTTCCAGCTCGGTGCTGTCCCAGCACTGCTCTATGCGTTTCTGCAGTTCGGGCGTCATCTTCTCCTGTTCGGTAATGGTCTTCGTGATGGTGTCCTTGCGCTTCTGCAGTTCCCTCAGTCGTTCGTAGTGGTCGTTGATGGCAGCTATCTGCACCTCGTCGAGTCCGCCAGTGCGCTCCTTGCGGTAGCGGGCAATGAAGGGAATGGTGCCCCCCTCGTCTATCAGGCTCAGCGTATTGGCCACGGCGGCCTCTGGCAGTCCCAGTGTCTGGGCTATCAGCCCGGCAAAAATATTTTTCTCCATTGTCGTGTAGACTTTTTATTGTACTTCTGCGTGCAAAGTTACAACTTTTTCTTCGATTATGGTCGTTTTCATTGGATTTTCTTGTTTTTGGCCCTCTCAGCTTTTGAGCGCTCAGTTACGATGCAATGGAGCCTTCATTGTCTCACAATGGAGGGCTAATTAGAAACAAACGGAGCCTCCGTTACGTCGTAATTCAGGCTCCCTTCGGTTTCTGGTGTGAGTAATCAGGAATACGTCGCGGTGTAATTTAATTGGAAATTGTTTTGCAAATTCAAATAAATGGATTAACTTTGCAGCAGTTTTAGTCGACGAAACGCAAAAGAGAGGATATGAGTGAAGAAAGAACAGATAAGGCGCAAAAACCGTTGGAGAAGGTAAAAGGGAAATACCTCAACCCTAAGGCCGACCTGACCTTCAAGAAGATATTCGGCGAGCACGAGGACCTGGTGATGAGCCTGCTCAATGCCCTGCTGCCCCTCGATGAGGGTAAGCAGATAGAGCATGTGGAGTATATGACGCCCGAAATGGTGCCAGAGAACCCTGAGAAGAAATACAGCATCGTTGACGTGCGCTGCCGTGAGACCGGCGGCCGCCACTTCATCGTGGAGATGCAGATGAACTGGAACAACGAGTTCCAGCAGCGCGTCATCCTCAACTCGGCCAAGGCGGTGGTGAAGCAACTTGGCAAGAAGGAGGACTACAAGTTGCTGCAGCCGGTCTATGCGCTGAACCTTATCAACGACGTGGGCTTCGATGCCGGCCCCGATGAGTTCTACCACGACTATGCCATCGTGAATGTGGCCCATACAGACCGTATCATCGAGGGTCTGCGCTTCGTGTTTGTAGAGCTGCCCAAGTTTAAGCCGCAGACTATTAGGGAAAAGAAAATGGCTGTTCTTTGGCTACGTTTCCTTACAGAGATAGATCGCGACACCGTGGAGGCCCCTGCCGAGCTACTGGAAAATCCAGAGACCGCCAAGGCCCTACAGATACTGGAAGAGTCGGCATACACCGAGGCCGAGCTTTCTGCCTATGAGCACTACTGGGATGCCGTTTACTACGAGCGCGGTGCCATTCGCCATGGCTTTAATCAGGGAATGGCTCAGGGAATGGCTCAGGGGATGGCCCAGGGGATGGCTCAGGGAATAGAGAAAGCCAATCGTGACAATGCACGTAAGATGAAGCTGAAAGGCATTCCTGATGATGTCATTGCCGATGTCACAGGAATCAGCATAGAGGATATTCTGCAACTTTGATAATATTTGCAACCTGATTGCATACGTAGGATATGAACAAGGCTACAGTGATAAGCAACATCAAGGCAATTGCCGGTAAGACGCTGCCTGCGGGCAGCACCTTGCTGCTTTACGGCTCAAGGGCACGTGGCGACAACCGCCCCGACAGCGATTGGGACCTGCTGATATTGCTCGACAAGCCGAAGTTGACATCAGAAGACTATGATTATGGTTACCCGTTCAGGGAGTTTGGATGGGATGTTGGCGAGGAAATCAGTCCCCATATTTACACAAAGAAGCAATGGGAAGAGTGGACTTTTCTGCCCTACCATAAAAATGTAGAACGCGACAAAATAGTATTGGTATGAGTCTAAGTAATGAAGAGCGTAATACACTCGTGGCTTTGGAGATGAAAAAGGCCCGAGAGGCATACGAGGATATTGGTATCCTCATAGCTGCGAATCGCCTGAATGGTGCAGCCAATCGGATGTATTACGCAGTTTTCCATGCCGTTTGTGCCTTGCTTATCTACGATGGTCATCAGGTTAATACTCATAAAGGCTCACATGCTTTATTTAGTCTGCATTACATAAAGACTGGCATCCTGCCAAGGGAGTACGGCCAGCTCTACAACCAACTACAGACCATGCGCGAAGAGAGCGATTATAACTGCGCCTATGACGTTGAAATGGATGAGTTGCTACAGCGACTTGAGCCTGCCAAAAGATTTATTGAAGATATTGAGAAAGTTGTGAATGACAAATTTAATGTGTAACCCTTTAAGCAAAGCGGCCAGAGGTCGAATGAGTAAAATATGTTTTCATTTGTGTAATTTGTGAGATTCGCCTTAATTTAGTTGTTTTTTAAAGATATGGGGTAAGCTTTAGTTTATAATAGAAAGGGTGGAAATCTGCGCCGACATCCTTGGGCTTGGCTTCCACTCTTTGTTTCACATGCAACTACAGTGCTATTCATTCCTCTTTATCTCCGCGTCCACAACGTAAATGTCGCCATCGTGGTCACGGAGCACATTTTTGGGTATTAAGTCCCAGACGGTGTAGACTTCATTGGCGTAACGACCCGCCTGCTCCAACCTGTTGAAGCCGAGGGCGGCCATGTAGGTGTCGAAGGCTATTTGGGGAAGGACTTACATGTGGCTGGCTATCTCCACGTTGCGCTTCATATAGTTCACAGCGTCTACGGAGTTCGTTGGCGATAGCTTCGATTCTGCGATTTTCCTCATCTTGCGCTCCGAGGCTTCCTTGTGGAACTGGTTGAAATATGTCATGGGTCATTGCTGTTTGTTGGTTTTCTGGTGCAAAAATACGCTTTTCTTTTCATTCGGCCAAACAAAGTAACGTTTTTCTGTTTAAATTGCCCGCGATGCTTGGTGGTGTGAAAAAGTTTGTGTACTTTTGCGTGAAATTTCAGAAACCAGTCATGAAAAGAACAATCGACGTCTTCTTGCGATGCGACGACGTAGCCACGGCAAAGGCCACGGCTGCCCAAATGTATATGAGCACTGCCGTGAGCAGCATCACCCTGCTGGTGGATGCTCCCGACGGCGGTGAGCAATCGTTCAAGGAAATAGTGGGAGTGCCTTATAGCAGCACGATCCTTTGCCAGGTGGCCCAGGCCTCGCGGGCCGACTATGTGGTGTTGGTGCTGAAGCCCACGCCGCTGACGCTGGGCGAGGGAGCCCTGGAGCGCATGGTGCGCGTGGCCGATGACAGCGATGCCGCCATGGTCTATAGCGACCGGCAGGGCCATCCTGCCATTGACTACCAGTTAGGGTCGGTGCGCGACGACTTCGACTTCGGGTCGCTGCTGCTGGTGCGGGGCGCGCTGCTGCGCGAGTGGGCACAGCAGCACCAAGCTGACTACCGCTATGCCGCCCTCTACGACCTGCGCCTGTTCCTGAGCCGGCGGGGCGAGCTGCTGCACCTGAACGAGCTGCTCTACACCGAGGTGGAGAGCGACACGCGGGCTTCGGGCGTGAAGCAGTTCGACTACGTGAACCCCGCCAACCGCGACGTGCAGATAGAGATGGAGCAGGCGTGCACCGCCCACCTGAAGGAGATCGGTGCGCTGGTCGACACGTCGGCCTACGCCGAGATCGATTTCGACGAGCAGGACTTCCCCGTAGAAGCCTCGGTCGTCATTCCCGTCTACAACCGTGAGAAGACCATCCTCGATGCCGTGAAGAGCGCCCTCAGCCAGAAGACCTCTTTTAAATATAATGTTATCGTGGTCGACAATCACTCGACCGATAGCACGACAGAGATACTGGAGAGTTTCGAGAACTCTCAACTCATCGTCCTTCACCCCACGCGCACCGACCTGGGCATAGGCGGCTGCTGGAACATGGCCATCAACCACCCGCAGTGCGGGCGCTTCGCCGTGCAGCTCGACAGCGACGACCTGTACTCCTCGCCACAGACGCTACAGACTATCGTAGATGCCTTCCGCAAGCAGCGGGCGGCCATGGTGGTGGGCTCGTACCGTATGTGCGACTTCGAGCTGAACACGCTGCCGCCAGGGCTGATCGCCCACCGGGAGTGGACCGACGAGAACGGCCCTAACAACGCCTTGCGCATCAATGGCCTGGGCGCGCCCCGTGCTTTCTTCACTCCATTGCTGCGCGAGGTGCAACTGCCCAACACCAGCTACGGCGAAGATTATGCCCTGGGCCTTATCTTCTCGCGCAACTACCGCATAGGGCGCATCTACGATGAGCTCTACCTGTGTCGCCGGTGGGGCGGCAACAGCGATGCGGCCCTCAGCATCGACCGCATCAACGCCAACAACCTGTATAAGGACCGCCTGCGCACGCTGGAGATTCTGGCACGACAAAGATTGAAGACGAAAGATGAAAGACATGATTCTGCGCTCGACCGCTACTTCGAGCGCCAGCTGCGGGTGTGGGACGATGCCCGCCAGCGCTATCGCGACCTGGCCAGCGTAGAGACCCGCGAGCTGGCTACCGACAGCATCAGCCTCAGGGCTCAGTTCAACCCTGCCCGCATCGTGTCGACTGGGGCCAGCATCAGCCGTCAGGCCATCAGCGAGCGGCCCTGCTTCCTGTGCGAGCCGCAACGCCCCAAGGAGCAGATGCACAAGGCCCTCGACGGGCACTACGAGCTGCTTGTCAACCCGTTCCCCATCCTGCCCATGCACTTCACCATTCCCATGCGCCGCCACCAGCCGCAGGCCATACGCTCTATGTACGGCGAGATGCTCCGGCTGCTGTCGCGCTATCCGGAGCTTACCGTTTTCTATAACGGTCCGCGCTGCGGGGCCTCGGCCCCCGACCATGCCCACCTACAGGCGGGTTCGTCGGGCATCCTGCCCTTGCAGACGGAGTGGCAGCGGCTGAGCCGCAACCTGACCACGCTGAACAAGCTGGACGATGATGCTGAGATAGCCACCATCGATGACTATCCCTGTGCCGCACTGGTCATCCGCAGCAAGACGGCCCAGGGCAGCGAGCGCCTGTTTGGCGTGTTCTACCGCTCGATGACGGTGGCCGATGGCGACACCGAATCCATGATGAACGTGGTGACCTGGCGACAGGGGCAGGAACTGCTCACGGTGGTCTTTCCCCGTGGCAAGAACCGTCCTGATGCCTACTACGCCCAGGGCGATGTCCAGCTGGTAGTAAGCCCTGGTGCACTCGATATGGCCGGACTGATCATCACCCCCCGCGAGGCCGACTTCAGGCGGCTAACGCCCGAGACCGCCGTGGCCGTCCTGCGCGAATGTGCGCTCGGCGATGAGGCTTTCCAGGCCCTGACCGAACGGGTGAAGGCCGTCTCGCTGACCACGCCCCCCTCGCTCAGACTCCCGAAGGAGCCTACGGTGACGGTGGGCATCGT
Organism: Prevotella sp.; assembly: GCA_017478085.1. Lineage (GTDB taxonomy): Bacteria > Bacteroidota > Bacteroidia > Bacteroidales > Bacteroidaceae > Prevotella. Next base: position 12,044 of record JAFVEE010000120.1, read on the forward strand.
GAGCGGACAGCAGATCAGCTTCTCGCTGAACGCGCCCTATATGGCCAAGGGCGAGACGCTGACCGGCGAGCAGACCGTGGCCCTGGCCGACGGCGGACTGTCGTGGCACGGTCAGCAGTACCGTGAGCTGCTCTTCGTGCCCCAGAGCGACGATGCTTCGTTCTCGCTCAACGATGTGACCATTGGCATAGACTTCCACTGGGAGCGGCAGGAACGGCAGACCTTCCGTGGTGCGCTGCGGCTGGTGGTCGATGCCGACAAGGTGGTGGCCATCAACGAGCTGCCCGTGGAGCAATACTTGGAGAGCGTCATCTCGAGCGAGATGAGTGCCACCTCGTCGCTGGAGCTGCTCAAGGCCCATGCCGTCATCTCGCGCTCGTGGGTGCTGTCGCAGATGCAGAAGCGGCAGCAGAGCAGCGGGCAAAACAGCTTCTTCTCGTTTGTGAAGAAAGACGATGAGCTGATTCGCTGGTACGACCGTGAAGACCACACGCTCTTCGATGTCTGTGCCGACGACCACTGCCAGAGATACCAAGGGATTACCAGGATTCCCTCTTCCCTTCCTGCCCAGGCTGTCCGTGCTACCCGTGGCCAGGTGCTGACCGATGGTGACGAGCTGTGCGATGCCCGCTTCTCGAAGTGCTGTGGCGGCAAGACCGAGGAGTTCCAGTATTGCTGGGAAGACAC
>JAFVEE010000121.1 GCA_017478085.1 Prevotella sp.
CAAGACGGTAGGTGCGCTTTTGCCCTTTCAGGGCGTATTTACCCACCTCCTTGTACCCAGGGCGATGCCCTGGGCTGAGTGCTTCCTGGCCTTTCAGGCCGTTGCTACGCGTTGTTTTCATAACTTGCGAAACTTGAATTATTTTACTATTTCACGATTTGACCATTTTACTATTTAGCTGCGCCAACAATTGTCCAATTGTGAAAATTGTCCAATGGTCAACTGAAGATGATGGTCTTGTTCTTGTACGTCAGTATCTTGCGTTGTATGTGCTTGGCCACGGCGTGCGACAGCACAATCTTCTCCAGGTCCTTGCCCTTCAGCACCAGGCTCTCGGGCGTGTCCTTATGGGTGATGCGCGTCACGTCCTGCTCGATGATGGGGCCCGCATCGAGCTCGGCCGTCACGTAGTGGCTCGTGGCACCAATGATCTTCACGCCGCGCTCCCACGCCTGGTGATAGGGCTTGGCCCCCACGAAGGCGGGCAGGAACGAGTGGTGAATGTTGATGATGTGGTGCGGGTAGGCGGCTATCATATCGTCGCTGATGATCTGCATATAGCGGGCCAGCACGATAAACGATATGTCTTCCTTCTCCAGCAGCTCCATCTCGGCCTTCTCGACCTCGGCCTTGTTCGAATGGTCCTTGTTGATGCTCCACACGTAGTAGGGAATGCCGAACTGCTCGGCCACGTAGCGCAGGTCTTCGTGGTTGCTCACAATGCAGGGAATGTCGCAGGCAAACTCGCCAGCCTTCCACCGTGCCAGCAGGTCGTAGAGGCAGTGGCTCATCTTGCTCACGAAGATGGCCATGCGTGGCCGCTTGTCGCTGTAGTAGAGGCTGAACTTCATCTTGTAGCGCTGGGCGTAGAGCGTGGTAATGTATTCGTAGAGCTTCTCGCGCGGAATGAGGAAGCCCTCCAGTTCCCACTCGATGCGCATGAAGAACATGCCATCGAGCTTGTCGACATACTGGTCCAGGTAGACGATGTTGCCCTTGTTGTCGGTGATGAACTTGGTGACCTCCGATATAATGCCCTGTTGGTCGGGGCAGTGCAGAAGCAGGATTGCTGTTGGTTTCATTTTTTAAGTCTGTTATAGCTTGTTGTTTTACTTGCGTGCCAGGTTGTAATTGTAGTAGTCCTTCAGGCCGGTGATGTCCTTGACCACGCGCAGGAAGGGCGGCATCTTCACGGGCTCGTTCTCGGTGATGCCCTTCGTCTCCAGGATGACCAAGCCCTCCAGCTGGTTCTGGTAGGTATCAAGCTCAAAGTACTGGCCTTTCCAGATGAAGCTGCGGCGCAGCTTGCTGATGGTGTGGCGCCAGGGGTCGGCCTGTGCCAGCATCGACTCGTAGAGGTTGTTGTTGATTTGCCGTTCGGTCACCAGTTCCTCGTTGGCCGATGTCTTCTTCTTCGTGGTGTGCACGTAGACGTACTTTCCGTCCCATCCACGGCGGCGCAGGCGTATCTCGCTGTCGGGGTCGCCCGTCAGGTAGGTCTGCACGATCTCGCTTTCTATGCAGTCGGCAGGCAGTTCGCCCGTTACCTCGACGATGTATTTGCGCTCCTCCACGATGGGCTGGGGCAGTCCCAGCACGTTCGAAATCTCCATCAGCACGCGGTTCATCTTGCAGTCGAAGTCGTCGTGGTTGTTGATGACGCGCAGGTGGGGGTGCCCCTTCCAGGCATGGATGACCTTCTTGTCGAGTCCGCGGGCTATGCGCAGCCCCTCCTCGTTCATCTGCTCGTAGCGCTGGGCATTGTTGGCCGTGGTGTAGTACTGTTCGGCACCATCGGCAGCCGACACTAAGTGCAGCACGGCATCGTAGCGCTGGCGCAGCTGCGGGGTCGATGTGCCCACGTCGGCTGTGATCTGCTCCCAAACCTCGGGGGCCATATAGGCCGAAATGTCCATCGTGCCGCGGTCGCATACGATGAGGCAGGGCTGGTCGGTAATCTCCTCGGCCATGCGGGCGAACTTGTCTTCCAGTGCCAGCTGTATTTCGAGCGTGGCCTTCTCGCCCTGGTAGAAGAAGCCCCGGTTCGTTGTCAGGTAGTTCATGCCTGCCTGGGTGAAGAGCGTGGGCACCTCGGGTATGGTGAACACCTTGTAGCCCAGGCTCGAAAAATGCTCTATCACGCGTACCAGCGCCGTGGTCTTTCCGGCGCAGGGGCCGCCCGTCAGTACAATCTTTGCAATTCTCATTTTCTCATTCTCTCCATTTCTCATTCTCTCACGAGTACATCCTGGCCTTCTGCTCCTTGATCTGCTCGTCGTAGATGTAGTCGTCGTACTGCATGAGCTTGTCGATGGTGCCCCGTGGGGTGAGCTCAATGATGCGGTCGGCCACGGTCTGTATGAACTCGTGGTCGTGCGAGGCGAAGAGAATGTTGCCCTTGAACTGCACCAGGTTGTTGTTGAAGGCCTGGATGGACTCCAGGTCCAGGTGGTTGGTGGGGGTGTCGAGAATGAGGCAGTTGGCGTTCTTCAGCTGCATGCGGGCTATCATGCAGCGCATCTTCTCGCCGCCGCTGAGCACGCACACCTTCTTCAGCACATCCTCCTCGCGGAAGAGCATGCGGCCCAGGAACGACTTCATCATCACCTCGTTGCCCTTGCCGTACTGCGACAGCCAGTCCACGAGGTTCAGCTCCGACTGGAAGAACTGGGTGTTGTCGAGCGGCAGGTAGGCCGTGGTGATGGTCACGCCCCACTTGTAGGTGCCGGCCTGCGGCTGGCGGTTGCCGTTGATAATCTCGAAGAGGGCGGTCATGGCCTTGGGGTTGTGGCTGAGGAACACCGTCTTCTGGCCCTTCTCGATGGTGAAGCTCACGTTGTCGAAGAGCACGGTGCCGTCGGCGTCGACGGCCTTCAGCCCCTCTACCTCGAGAATCTGGGTGCCGGGCTCGCGGTCCATCTGGAAGATGATGCCCGGGTACTTGCGGGTGGAGGGCGTGATCAGCTCCACGTTCAGCTTCTCCAGCATTTTTTTGCGCGAGGTGGTCTGCTTCGACTTTGCCACATTGGCAGAGAATCGGCGTATGAACTCCTCCAATTGCTTGCGCTTCTCCTCGGCCTTCAGCTTCTGGTTCTGCTGCTGGCGCAGGGCCAGCTGCGAGCTCTCGTACCAGAAGGAGTAGTTGCCCGAGAAGAGGGTCACCTTGCCGAAGTCGATGTCGACGGTCTGCGTCGAGACGGCATCGAGGAAGTGGCGGTCGTGGCTCACCACCATGACGCACTGCTCCATAGAGCTGAGGTACTCCTCGAGCCACTGCACGGTGTCCAGGTCCAGGTCGTTGGTGGGCTCGTCGAGCAGCAGGTTGTCGGGGTGGCCGAAGAGGGCCTTGGCCAGCATCACGCGCACCTTCTCGTTGTTGCTTATGTGGGCCATCTGGCTGTAGTGGTGCTCCTCCTTGATGCCCAGGTTCTGCAGCAGCTGGGCGGCCTCGCTCTCGGCCTCGTAGCCGTTCATCTCGGCGAAGGCCATCTCCAGCTCGGCGGCGCGCACGCCGTCCTCGTCGGTCATCTCGGGCTTGGCATAGATGGCCTCGCGCTCCTTCATGTTCTGCCACAGGGGCTGGTGGCCCATGAGCACGGTGTCCATCACCGAATGCTCGTCGTACTTGAAGTGGTCCTGCTCCAGCACGCTCAGACGCTCGCCGGGAGCCATCTCTACCGAGCCCTTGTTGGGCTCCAGCTCGCCGCTGATGGCGCGCAGCAGGGTCGACTTGCCGGCGCCGTTGGCACCGATGATGCCGTAGATGTTGTTGTTGGTAAACTTCAGGTTCACGTCCTTGTAGAGAACCTTCTTTCCGAACTGTATGGCCAGGTTTGTTACTGTGATCATCTTTCTTCTTTTTTCTCCTGTTTTATATTATTGCGGTGCAAAGGTAAGCATTTTTTTTAAATTAAAGGATATTACGCCCTAATTTTTAGCTGATTGCCTGAACTCGTTGGGGGTCTGCCCGGTGAGCCTCTTGAAGTACTTGCTGAAGAACGAGGGGTTGGGAAAGCACAGCTGGTCGGCAATCTGGCTGGTGGTCTTCCCCGTATGGGTCAGTTCTATTTTGATGCGCGTCAGTATGGCATCGTCTATCCATTGCTTGGCCGCACGGCCACTCGTGTTCTTGACGATGGTGCCCAGATAGCGGGGCGAGAGGCACAGCTGCGATGCATAGAAATCGAGCGAATGCTCCTTGGCGGCATATTGGCTGACCAGCTGCATGAAGTCGCCGAGCACGCGCTCGTTGCGCGATTGCGACTGGCGCGTCAGTTGTTCGTGGCTGCCCTGCAGGTGGTCAATGTGCCACAGCAGGCTGCCCAGCAGATGGAGCGTGACCTGCGGAGAGTGGTCGGCCTCGCGCGTGTATGTATAAATAAGGTGGTGCAGGTGGTCCAGGAAAGCCTGGTCCTGGGGCTGTAGGTGCACCTGGAAGTCGCGCAGATGGCCGTCGAACGATTTGGGAATCTGGGCACCCACGGCCAGTGAGAACAGGTCGTCGCTCATCGTCAGTCCCATGCCTTGCAGATCTTCCGACACATTCCTTAGCTGCAATATGCCGTTTGGGGCTAAAAACACCAGGTCGCCGGCAACGAAGTGCCGTTCTGTCATGTTGACAACAGGCCTGGCCCATCCTTGCAGTATGATTAGGATGCGCATCTCCTGCATCATCCAGGTGTCGGGCCCCAGCTGTCGTCTTGCAATGCTGGCTTTCACCTGGCGTGCCACTACCAGGTTCCGGGATATGTAGCTGTTGGCTAACTGCTCGTCGCTGCCCTCTATGATCTGGCGCAGCTGCGCCAGCGAGAAGTGATGTAGTTCGTTCATATATTGTCCTTTTAGGGTGCAAAGATAATAAAAAAGAGGCATCTAAATGCTTATTTCTGCAATTTTCGTACAAAAAGGACATTTCTTCCTTGCATTGGATAGCCTTTTAGTGAAATATTAATCGTAACTTTGCAGCATCGAAAATAAAACTATTGACAACAAAACGATGAAACGACGTGTTTTTGTATTGATCCTGTCGTTGGGCCATTTGGCTGGCATGCAGGCACAGACGCTCAGCGAGTGCGTGGCGGCTGCCGAGCACAACTACCCGCTCATCAGGCAGTATGACCTGATAGGGCAGACCACCCACCTGACGCTCTCCAACCTGAGCAAGGAGTGGCTGCCACAGGTGCAGGCCTATGCCCAGGCCACGCTGCAGAGCGACGTCACCGCCTGGCCCGACCAGATGCAGACCATGATGCAGCAAATGGGCATCAGCCTGGAGGGGCTGCACAAAGACCAGTACAGGGTGGGCATCGACGTGAGCCAGACGGTCTTCGACGGAGGTGCCATCAGCGGCAAGCGGCAGGTGGCCCAGCGCCAGGGCGACGTGCAGGCTGCCCAGACTGAGGTGACGCTATATCAGGTGCGCCGCAGGGTGATCGACATGTACTACGGCCTGCTGCTGCTCGACGAGCAGTTGCGCCTGAAGCAGGACCTGCAGCAGCTGCTGGCTGCCAGCGAGAAGAAGCTGGCTGCCATGCAACAGCGGGGCACGGCGGCCCAGAGCGACCATCTGGCCATGAAGGCCGAACGCCTGGGGGCCGACCAGCAGCTGGCCGACCTGCAGGCACGGCGGCAGTCGCTGGCCCGTATGCTGGGCATCTTCTGCGGCCTGAAGGTAAGCCAGGTGCAGAAGCCCGCCGGGGAAGCCGCTGCACTATCGCAGCCACAGGTCAGCCGGCGCCCCGAGCTGAAGGCCATCGATGCCCAGCTGCGGCTGGCCGATGCCCAGGAGCGGCTGCTCGATGCCGCACTGATGCCCAGGCTCAGCATCTTTGCACAGGGCTTCTACGGCTATCCCGGCTACAACCTGTTTGAAGACATGATGCACCACAAGTGGTCGTGGAACGGCATGATCGGTGCCCGGCTGACGTGGAATATCGGGGCACTCTACACCCGCAAGAACGACAAGCTGCGGCTGCAGGCCCAGCGTTCGCTCTACGACGTGCAGCGCGACGTGTTCCTCTTCAACAACGGGCTGGAACAGCAACAGCAGCGCGAAGACATGGAGCGATACCGGCAGCTGATGGAGGCCGACGGCCAGATCATAGACCTGCGCACACAGGTGAGGAAGGCCGCCGAGTCGAAGCTGGCACACGGCATCATCGACGTGAACGACCTGGTGCGCGAGATCAGCAGCGAGAACGCAGCCCGCGTGCAGCGGTCGGTTCACGAGCTCGAGATGCTGCGCCAGATTAGCGAATGGCAATATACCACCAACGAACAATGACAAACAGAAAACACAATAGCACATTGAGACTATGAGAACGAGACTACACACCATGGCCGCAGCCGCCGCTCTGCTGCTGACGGCCTGCGCAGAGAAGGAGCGGGAATATGACGCCACGGGAACCTTCGAGGCCACCGAGCTCACGGTGATGGCCGAACAGCCTGGCTCGCTGCTGAGCCTGACCGTCGACGAGGGCGCCACCGTGGCTGCCGGACAGCAGGTGGGACTGATTGACACCGTGCAGCTACAGCTGAAGATAGACCAGCTCGTGGCCACCAAGGCCGTGTATGCCAGTCAGATGCCCGACGTGCAGAAGCAGATAGCCGCCACTCAGCAGCAGCTGGACAAGGCACGACAGGAGCAGCAGCGCTATACCGAGCTGGTGGCCGACGGCGCTGCACCCGCCAAGATGCTCGACGATGCCAGAAGCCAGGTGCTGGTGCTGCAGAAGCAGCTCGACGCCCAGCGCTCCACGCTGGGCAACCAGCAGGCCACGCTCACCTCGCAGCAGCACAGCACCGATGTGCAGGTGGCACAGCTGCGCGACCAGCTGCGCAAGTGCCATGTGGTGGCACCCACAGGCGGCACCGTGCTCGAGAAGTATGCCGAGCAGGGCGAGCTGGTGGCCGTAGGCAGACCACTCTTCAAGCTGGCCGACATAGGCAGCATGTACCTGCGAGCCTACGTCACCTCGGCCCAGCTGCAGAACATCAGGGTGGGGCAGAAGGTCAGCGTGATGGCCGACTATGGCGACGGACAGCGCAAGCAGTACGACGGCACCGTGAGCTGGATTTCGGGCCGCTCGGAGTTCACGCCCAAGACCATCCTCACCGACGATGAGCGCGCCGACCTGGTCTATGCCATCAAGGTGGCCGTGAAGAGCGATGGCTATATTAAAATAGGTATGTACGGGGAGGTGAAGTTCTGATGAACGCTATCGAGGTAAATGCACTGTCGAAGAGCTACGGACGGGTGAAGGCACTCGACGAGGTCACCTTCGCCGTGGACCAGGGTGAGGTGTTCGGCCTCATAGGCCCCGACGGCGCAGGGAAGACCACCGTGTTCCGCACCCTGTGCACCCTGCTGCTGCCCGACAAGGGTACGGCCACGGTAGAGGGCTTCGACGTGGTGACGCAGATGAAGGAAATACGCCGTAGGGTGGGCTACATGCCAGGACGTTTCTCGCTGTACCAAGACCTCACGGTGCGCGAGAACCTGGAGTTCTTTGCCACACTCTTCGGTACCACCGTCGACGAGGGCTACGACTCCATACGCGCCATCTACTCGCAGATAGAGCGCTTTGCCAACCGCAAGGCGGGAGCGCTCTCGGGCGGCATGAAGCAGAAGCTGGCCCTGTCGTGCGCACTGGTCCACCAGCCCAGCGTGCTCTTCCTCGACGAGCCCACCACGGGGGTTGACCCCGTGAGCCGCAAGGAGTTCTGGCAGATGCTGGCCTCGCTCAAGGAGCGCGGCCTCACCATCGTGGCATCGACACCCTATCTCGACGAGGTGCGACAGTGCGAGCGGGTGGTCTTCCTGAGCGATGGCCGCGTGCAGGGCATCGGCACCCCCGGCGTCATACTCGACCGCTTTGCCAGCGTGTTCTGCCCACCTCCGATAGAAAAAAAGCAGGAAAAGCAGGAAGCACCGGCTCCACAGGCCCCCTCAGAAAACGTTATCGAGGTGGAGCACCTGGTGAAGGCCTTCGGAAACTTCCATGCCGTCGACGACATCTCGTTTTCGGTGAAGCGGGGCGAGATATTCGGCTTTCTCGGTGCCAACGGCGCTGGCAAGACAACGGCCATGCACATGCTCACCGGACTGAACCAGCCCACCGAAGGTACGGGGCGCGTGTGCGGCTTCGACATCCGCACCCAGCACGAGCAGATCAAGAAGCACATTGGCTACATGAGCCAGCGCTTCTCGCTCTACGAAGACCTGACCGTGGCAGAGAACATACGCCTCTTTGCCGGCATCTACGGCATGGGCGACGAGGAGATACGGGCCAAGACCGACGAGCTGCTGGAACGCCTGCACTTTGAACAGCACCGCAACGACCTGGTAAGGAGCCTGCCTCTGGGCTGGAAGCAGAAGCTGGCCTTCTCGGTGAGCATCTTCCACGAGCCCGGCGTGGTGTTTCTCGATGAGCCCACGGGCGGCGTAGACCCAGCCACGCGCCGCCAGTTCTGGGAGCTCATCTACGAGGCGGCAGCCAGGGGCATCACCGTGTTTGTGACCACGCACTATATGGACGAGGCCGAGTATTGCGACCGCATTTCAATCATGGTCGATGGCAAGATAAGTGCCATGGGCACGCCCAGCGAGCTGAAACGACAGCTGGGACAGCCCGACATGGACCACGTGTTCACCTACCTGGCCCGCCAGGCCACCCGTTCAAGTAATTAACCAGTAGCAGCAGAGTAGCTTATGAAACAGTTTCTGTCGTTCGTCATCAAGGAGGCACGCCACATCGTACGCGACAAGCGCACGATGCTCATACTCTTCGGCATGCCCGTGGCACTCATGCTCATCTTCGGCTTTGCCATCACCAACGACGTGAAAAACGTGCGCACGGTGGTGGTCACCTCGCATACCGACCCCGCGACGCGTCGCATCGTCGACCGTCTGGCCGCATCGGAGTACTTCACCCTGGTGGCAACGGTGCCCACCCCTGCCGATGCCGAGCACCTCATTCGCAACCAGCAGGCCGACCTGGCACTGATTCCCAGCGGCGGCCCTGCCCGCCAGTGGCAGATCATGGTCGACGGTGCCGACCCCAACATGGCGCAGCAATGGGCTACCTACGCCCAGACCATCATGAGCCAGCCCGACCGCACGGTCGCTACACACCGGCCTGAGGGGCTGTCGATGCGGTTGCTGTACAACCCCCAGATGCGGTCGGCCTACAACTTCGTGCCTGCCATCATGGGCATGCTGCTCATCCTGGTGTGCGCCATGATGACCTCGGTGTCCATCGTCCGCGAGAAGGAGCGGGGCACTATGGAGGTGCTGCTCGTGTCGCCCGTCAGACCGCTCATGATCATCATCGCCAAGGCGGTGCCCTATCTGGTTCTGGCCTTCGTCATCCTCATCACCATCCTGCTGCTGGGCCGCTTCGTGCTGGGCGTGCCCCTCAACGGCTCGCTGGCGCTCATCTTCGGCATCAGCACCATCTACATACTCATGGCCCTGTCGCTGGGACTGCTCATCAGCAGTGTGGCTCAGACACAGCTCATGGCCCTGCTGCTCTCGGCCATGGTGCTGCTCATGCCCGTGGTCATGCTGAGCGGAATGCTCTTCCCCGTGGAGAGTATGCCCACGGTGCTCAGGTGGCTCTCGGCCATCGTACCGCCCCGCTACTACATAGCAGCCATGCGCAAGCTTATGATTATGGGCGTAGGCCCCGCCGAGGTGGCCCGCGAGGTGGCTATCCTCTCGGCCATGACGCTGGTGCTGCTGGCCGTGGCCCTGAAGAAGTTTAAGCAACGACTGGAATAAGCATGTCTATGACCCTGAAATATCTCATACAAAAAGAGTTCCTGCAGATACGCCGCAACGGCTTCCTGCCCAAGCTCATCCTGGTGTTCCCCATCGTAATCATGTGTGTCATGCCCTGGGTGATGAACATGGAGGTGAAGAACATCGTGGTCGACGTGGTTGACCACGACCGCACCACGCGCTCGCAGCAACTGGTACACGCCGTGGAGGCCAGTCGCTACTTTATCTTCAACGGTCAGAAGCCTACCTACCGGGCAGCTCTCGACGATGTGGAGAAAAGCCGCGCCGACGTCATCCTTGAAATCAAGGACGGCCAGATGCTCATAGCCGCCAATGCCGTGAACGGCACCAAAGGGGCCATGGGGGGCGCCTACTTGAGCCAGATAGTGGCACAACACTCACCCTCGGCAACAAAAGCCGGTGAAGGCCCCGTGGTGACGGTTCTCACCCTCTACAACAAAGGCCAGAGCTACAAGGTGTTCATGATTCCCGCCCTGTTTGCCATCCTGGTCATGCTGATGTGTGGCTTCCTGCCTGCGCTGAACATCGTGGGCGAGAAAGAGTCGGGCACCATCGAGCAGATCAACGTCACCCCCGTCTCGAAGTGGGCGTTCATCCTGGCCAAGCTCGTGCCCTACTGGCTCATAGCCCTCTTCATCATCACCGTGTGTCTGCTGTTGTCGTGGCTGGTCTACGGCATCACTTGCCAGGGACCGCTCTGGCTGGTCTACCTGCTGGTGGTGCTGCTGGCGCTGTTCTTCTCGTCGTTCGGCCTCATTGTGAGCAACTACAGCGACACGCTGCAGCAGGCCATCTTCGTGATGTGGTTCTTTGTGGTGATGCTCATGCTGCTGAGCGGACTCTTCACGCCCACGCGTTCCATGCCCACGTGGGCCTATCTGACCACCTACATCAACCCCATGCACTATTTCATCGATGCCATTCGCACTGTCTTCGTGCGTGGTGGCCACCTGGGCAGCATAGCCCATCAGGTGGCTGCCCTGCTCGCCATCGCCTCGGTCATGGGTACTTGGGCTGTGCTCAGCTACAGAAAGAATAGTTAACGTTTTGGCTATTATAAATAAAGATTATGGTTAATGTTGTTAAATTTAACCAAATAAATTAACTAAATCGTTGGCTGTCGGCGTTTGTTTTCCTATCTTTGCATCAGGATTGCAAAAGACAACGATTTAGACTTATGAAGAAATCGACGATATGGATCATAGCCTGCGTGATGGGCTTCGCCTTTCTGGGACTGCTGCTGCTGCAAATCTCCTACATCGAGGAGATGGCCAAGATGAAGAAGGAGCAGTTCGACGAGAGCGTGAACCGCGCCCTGAACAACGCCTCGCACAACCTGGAGGTGAACGAGACGCAGCGCTACCTGGAGAAGGACGTGAACGAGGTGGAGCGACGCGCCTATACCCAGGACTCCGTCTACGTGAACGGGCTCGACGGGGCCATCAAGCACTCGCACCAGTTTTCCGTGTCGGCCGACGACGGCACCTTCTACTCGGCCTTCGAGCTGAAGACGTTCCAGACCAACCCCTCGAGCGTGCCCAAGGCCATGATCATGCGCACCGACAAGAACCAGATGAGCGAGGCCACGAAGTCGCTGCAGGAGATAGTGCGCACGCGCTACGTCTACCAGAAGGGGCTGCTCGACGAGGTGGTGTATAATATATTGTACACGGCGAGCGATCGTCCGCTGAAGGAACGCGTGAACTTCAAGATGCTCGACCAGGACATCACACACGAGCTGCAGATGAGTGGTATCAACATTCCCTACCATTTCACCGTTTCGACCAGCGATGGCCGCGAGGTGTACCGCTGCCCCGACTATAGCGACGAGGGCCGGCAGTACAGCTACACCACCACGCTCTTCCGCAATGACCCCACGTCGAAGATGGGCGTGCTGCGCATACACTTCCCCGAGATGAGCAGCTACATCTTCTCGAGCGTCAGGTTCATGATTCCCGCCGTCATCTTCACCGTGGTGCTGCTCATCACCTTCATCTTCACCATCGTGGTCATCTTCCGCCAGAAGCGCTACACCGAGATCAAGAACGACTTCATCAACAACATGACCCACGAGCTGAAGACACCCATCAGCAGCATCTCGCTGGCCGCGCAGATGATGAACGACGACGCCGTGACCAAGAGCCCGCAGATGATGAAGCACCTGGGCGGCGTGATCAACGACGAGGCCAAGCGCCTGCGCTTCCTCGTGGAGAAGGTGCTGCAGATGTCGATGTTCGACAACAAGACTGCAGCCTTCAAGAAAAAGGAGCTCGACCTGAACGAGCTGCTTGAGCAGGTGGCCGCATCGTTCAGCCTGCGCGTGGAGCACACCGGAGGCAAGATAGACCTGGACATCGAGGCCGTAGACTCGGCACTCTACGTCGACGAGGTGCACTTCCAGAACGCCATCACCAATCTGATGGACAACGCCGTGAAGTACCGCAAGCCCGATGAGCCCGTGAACATCCTGATACACACCTGGAACGAGGCCGACCGCCTGTGCTTCTCGATCGAGGACAACGGCCTGGGCATCAAGAAGGAGAACGTGAGGAAAATCTTCGACAAGTTCTACCGCGTGCACACCGGCAACGTGCACGACGTGAAGGGCTTCGGTCTGGGACTGGCCTACGTCAAGAAGATCATCAACCTGCACGAGGGCGACATCAAGTGCGAGAGCGAGCTGGGCCGAGGCACCAAGTTCATCGTCTCACTGCCCGTGTTTGAGGTGAGTGGTGAGAGGTAAGTGGTGAGAGGTAAGTGGTGAGAGGTAAGAGGTGAGAGGTGAGAGGTAAGAGGTGAGAGGTAAGAGGTAAGAGGTGAGAGTAAGAGAATAGTATAAAAAATATATATAGTATAAACCCTGGTGACGAGTATGGGAAGGATGAGACGAGAGAGACTTTTCTCTCACCTCTTACCTCTCACCTCTCACCACTAAAACAACAAAACAATTATGGAAGACAAACTGAAAATCTTGCTTTGCGAGGACGATGAGAACCTCGGAATGCTGCTCCGTGAGTATCTGGCCGCCAAGGGCTATGAGGCAGAGCTTTGCGCCGACGGCGAGGCTGGCTTCAAGGCCTTCCTGAAGACCAAGTTCGACATCTGCGTGCTCGACGTGATGATGCCCAAGAAAGACGGCTTCACGCTGGCACAGGAAATACGCACCGCCAATGCCGAAATCCCCATCATCTTCCTAACGGCCAAGACCCTGAAGGACGATATTCTTGAGGGCTTCAAGCTGGGTGCCGACGACTACATCACCAAGCCTTTTTCCATGGAGGAGCTGGTGTTCCGTATTGAGGCCATCCTGCGCCGCGTAAGGGGCAAGAAGACCAAGGAGAGCACGCTCTACCACATCGGCAAGTTCACCTTCGACACCCAGAAGCAGCTGCTCTCCATTGGCGAGAAGCAGACCAAGCTCACTACCAAGGAGAACGAGCTGCTGGCACTGCTGTGCAGCCACGCCAACGAGATTCTGCAGCGCGACTTTGCCCTGAAGACCATCTGGATCGACGACAACTACTTCAACGCCCGCTCTATGGACGTCTACATCACCAAGCTGCGCAAGCACCTGAAGGAAGACGACCAGATCGAGATTATCAACATTCACGGCAAGGGCTACAAGCTCATCACTCCCGAGGATGAGTAAGAAATAGATCCATTTCTCTAACACTTTCCAGCGGAGGCTCCATCAACGTTCGATGGAGCCTTCGTTGTGTCTTAACGGAGCCTCCGTTGTTTCTTAATGGAGCCTCCGTTGTTTTGAAACCGAGGCTCCGTTGTGTTGTAACGGGGCCCTCGTTGTTTTTTCCCCTCAATTTGTTTGTCATATTCAAAAAAATGCTTAACTTTGTGGGCACAAAACAAAACTAAAATCTACTAATCCATTATGATGCTGAAAAGAACCCTTTTTCTTGCAGCCCTGTCCGTGACGATGACGGCCAGTGCTCAACGTAGCGTGACTAACCTGGACTTTGGCTGGCTGTTTCATGCCGGCGATATGGAGAACGCCCAGCAAACGACCCTGGCCGACCATTCGTGGCGACAAGTGGCCCTGCCCCACGATTTCCAGATAGAGCAGCCCTGGGTGGCACCCGCTGCCGACGAGAAGGCCGACAACACCGACGTGGCGGCCAACATCAAGAGCCGCCTCTCAAGCCGGGGCTTCAAGGAGATGGGAAAGGGTTGGTACCGACTGCACCTGACGCCTGCCGACTCGCTGCGCGGCCGTAGGCTGCTGCTCGACTTTGGCGGCATCATGTACACTGGCGATGTCTACCTGAACGGTGAGCGCATCGGCGGCACCGACTATGGCTATGTGGGCTTCCAGATCGACGTGACCGACCGCTTGAAGTTTGGCCAGGACAATGTGCTGGCTGTGATGGCCGACACCCGCGAGCCAGGCAACTCGCGTTGGTACACGGGCGGCGGACTGTTTCGCAACGTGAGGCTGGTGGCCACCAACCGCGAGGTCTACTTCGAGCGCCATCCGCTCTACATCACTACTCGCGATAATAGATATGTCAGCATATCGGTCGAGGTGACCATGCGTGGCAAGGAGAAGAAGATGCCCGTGGCCATAAGGATTACGGGTCCCGACGGGCAGACCGTCTACGAAGGCCGCGCCGAGGTGAGCCGCCCCACGCCCTCGCGCACCACCGAGTGCCGTCTGCCTGAGATTGAGATTCCCAATGCCCAGCTCTGGGACACCGAGCACCCCAACCTCTACACCGCCGAGGTGACCCTCTGCCGCGAGAACGGGCAGGAGGTCGACAATGCCACGGAGCGCTTCGGCATTCGCACGCTGGAGTTCGGCCCCGACTTCGGCTTCCGGCTGAACGGCAAGAAGGTGCTGCTGCAGGGCTATGCCAACCACCACACGCTGGGAGCGCTGGGCGCTGCCGCCTATCCCCGCGCCATAGAGAAGCGCCTGCAGCTTATGAAGCAGTACGGCATCAACCACATTCGCACCAGCCACAACCCCTATAGCCGCGAGTTCATCGAGCTGTGCGACGAGTACGGCATCCTGCTCGTAGACGAGCTCTACGACAAGTGGACGCGCCAGCACACGGGTGGCCGTGTGGCCTTCGAGCAGCACTGGCAACACGATGTGCCCGAGTGGATCAAGCGCGACCGCAACTCGCCCTCGGTCATCCTGTGGAGCCTGGGCAACGAGCTGCAGCAAGACCCCAACCAGCCGTTCAACGACTTCGGCGTGACCATGTACCGGCTGATGCGCCCGCTGGTCAATCGCTACGACTCTACCCGCCTGGTCACCGTGGCCATGCACCCGCGCTACCGCAACTGGCAGACTGACTCGCTGCCCTGCGACCTGGCCATGATTACCGATGTGCAGTCGTATAACTACCGCTACATGTACTTCCCCGGCGACGGCCGCCGCTTCCCGTGGATGAAGTTCTACCAGAGCGAGGCCTCGGTGGCCGCTATGGGCCAGAACTTCTTCGAGATGGAGCTCGACAAGGTGATTGGTCTGGCCTACTGGGGGGCCATTGACTATCTGGGCGAGAGCCAGGGATGGCCTGCCAAGGGCTGGGCACAGGGCGTGTTCGACATTTCGCTGGAGCCCAAGCCAAAGGCCTACTATATGAAGAGCTTCTTCAAGCCCGAGGAGCCGGTGGTTCACATTGCTGTGGTCGACAAGAAGGGCGACCAGATGTGGAACGGTGTGCAGACGGGCAACGACGGCATGAGCGACCACTGGAACCGCATGGCCGGACAGAAGCTGTCGCTCATCACCTATACCAATGCCGACGAGGTGGAGCTTCTGCTCAACGGCAAGAGCCTGGGCAAGAAGCAGAACAACCTGAAGGATGCCAAGATGCGCAACCAGATACGCTGGAACGACGTGGAGTACCAGCCCGGCACGCTCGAGGCCGTGGCCCGCACGAAGGGACAAATCGTAGCCCGCCACAGGATTGAGACCACTGGCGAGGCCGTGAAGCTCGTGGCCCAGGCTGACAACCAGCAGTGGAAGGCCGATGGCATGGACTTGCAGCACGTGCGCATTGTGGCAGTTGACAAGAAAGGCCGCCGCGTGCAGACCACCAACCAGCTGGTGACGTTCAGCGTCGAGGGCAATGCCCAGGTGGTAGGCGTCATTAACGGCGATATGAATAGCAACGAGATGACCGTGGGCAATACGCGCTCGCTCTTCAACGGTACCTGTACCGCCATTCTGCGTGCCGGTCGCGCTGCCGGTCCCATCACTCTTACGGCATCGGCTCCGGGGCTGAAGCCCGTGAAAATGAAGCTGCAGACCCAGTAGCTTTGTTTTAAAAAATGAATAGATGTTAAGAGTTTTGGAGGATTCGAGGAAAAAGAATACTTTTGCACGTCAATATACGTAATTCGCGAGCAAAAGATAATGAGACAACGAATAGTACTGGCCTTCGTGGTGGCCCTGCTGGCACACCTCACGGCCTTTGCACAGAAGATGACTGCTAACGCCCCGCAGCAAGTGGCTGCGGGCCAGCAGTTCCGACTGACCTACACGGTGAACACGCACAACGTGAGCAACTTCAAGGTGGGGCAGATTCCAGAGGAGTTCGAAATCCTGATGGGCCCCAGTACCTCGACCCAGTCCAGCTTCCAGATGGTCAACGGCCACACCACGCAGTCATCATCGGTCACCTACACCTATATCCTGAGTGCCACCAAAAACGGTACCTTTACCATTCCCGCTGCCACGATTACTGCCGATGGCAACCAGATTTCATCGAACTCGCTGAAGATCACCGTGAGTGGCCAGGCCCAGAGCAATGCGGGTAGCGGTCAGCGACAGCAGCAGGGCGGTCAGTCGCAGATGCGCGATGCCAGTACGGCCATCAGCAGCAGCGACCTTTTCATTCGTGTCAGTGCCAACAAGAAGCGTGTGGTGGAGCAGGAACCCGTTCTGCTCACCTACAAGGTCTACACGCTGGTAGACCTGACTCAGCTGGAGGGTAAGATGCCTGATCTGAAAGGCTTCCACACCCAGGAGGTGGCCCTTCCCCAGGAGAAGAGCTTCAAGATTGAGCAGCTGGATGGGCGCAACTATCGCACCGTGACGTGGAGCCAGTATGTCATGTTCCCCCAGATCACGGGCAAGCTGCAGGTGCCCAGCATCACCTTCAATGGCATTGTGGTGCAGCGCAACCGCAACATCGATCCCTTCGAGGCTTTCTTCAACGGTGGCTCCGGCTATGTTGAGGTGAAGAAAGCCATTCAGGCTCCCAGCATTGAAATACAGGTAGACCCGCTGCCCCAGCGTCCGGCTGGGTTCTCGGGCGGTGTGGGTAAGTTCAATATTTCAGCCTCGCTCGACAAGACCGAGGTGAAGGCCAACGACCCCATCACCCTGCGGGTGGTGGTGAGCGGTACGGGCAACCTGAAGCTCATCAAGGAACCCGTGGTGGGCTTCCCCAAGGACTTCGACCGCTATGATGCCAAGGTGACTGACAAGACCCGCCTGACCACCAATGGCGTGGAGGGCAGCATGATCTACGACTTCCTGGCTGTGCCCCGCCATCAGGGCGAGTTTGATATTCCCGCTATCGAGTTTACCTACTACGACACCGCTTCCAAGCAATACAAGACGGTGAAGACCGATGCTTTCCACCTGCATGTGGAGAAGGGCGAGGGCGGCACGTCGGTGGTGCAGGACTTCACCGGGCAGGAAGACGTTCAGCTGCTGGCCAAGGACATACGCCACATCAAGCTGGGCAGTGCCCGTCAGCAGCAGGCTGGCCACTACTTCTTCGGCAGCAGCCTCTACTGGGTGTTCATTGCTGTGCTGCTTGTGGCCTTCATCTCGCTGTTCATCGTCTTCCGCAAGCGGGCCATCGCCAATGCCGACGTGGTGGGCTCGCGTGCCGGCAAGGCCAACAAGGTGGCTACCAAACGACTGAAGAAGGCCTCGAAGCTGATGCAGGAGTCGAAGCCCAGCGAGTTCTACGACGAGGTGCTGCGTGCCCTGTGGGGCTATGTGGGCGATAAGCTCAACATACCCGTGGCCCAGCTGTCGCAGGACAATATACGCGAGCGGCTGATGGAGCGTGGTGTCGACGGTTCGACCATCGATCAGTTCCTCGATGCCCTGAACGAGTGCGAGTTTGAGCGCTACGCTCCGGGCGATCCCAAGGGTAATATGAATAAGGTATATACGAAGGCTATGACGGCCATCGAGAAGATTGAAGGCGTGATGAAGAAGAGCAAAGTGAAGGTTGGTGATAGCTCTCTTAAAGGGCTGATGCTGTTGCTGTTATGCACACTTGCTTCTATGCAGTCTATGGCCGTGACCAAGGCCGATGCCGACAGCGCCTACGTGCAGGGCAACTACCAGAAGGCCATTGCGCTCTACGACTCGCTCTTGCAGCAGGGCGTGAGCACCGAGCTTTACTACAACCTGGGCAATGCCTACTATCGTATGGATGACATCACCCATGCCGTGCTCAATTATGAGCGTGCGCTGAGGCTGTCGCCCGGCGATGCCGACGTGCGCTTCAACCTGCAGATGGCCCGTTCGAAGACCATCGACAAGATTGTGCCAGAGTCTGAGGTGTTCTTCGTCACGTGGTATCGCTCGCTCGTCAATATGGCCAGCGTCGATGGCTGGGGCTATATGGCCCTGGTGTCGCTGGCTCTGGCCGTGGTATTGGCGCTCATCTACCTGTTCTCCTCGCCCGTATGGCTGCGCAAGGTGGGCTTCTTCGGAGCCTTCACCCTGTTGGTGCTCTTCCTGCTGGGTAATCTCTTTGCCTATCAACAGAAGAACGATCAGGATCACCACAAGGGGGCCATCGTCATGGGCTCGGCAGTCAATGTGAAGAGTACGCCTGCCCAGAACGGCACCGATCTCTTCATCCTGCACGAAGGAACCAAGGTGAACATCGTTGACGATACGATGCGCGAATGGAAGGAAGTGCGTGTGGCCGATGGTAAGCAAGGATGGCTGCCCGCCAAGGACATAGAACTGATATAAGAGATGGACTGGAGTGCACTGATAGAGTTCGACAAGGAGCTGCTTCTGGCCGTGAACGGCAGTAGCTCGCTCTTCTTAGACGGTCTGGTGAAGACGCTTACCACGGCTGCCACGTGGATTCCGCTCTACGTGTCGCTCTTCTATCTGGTGCTGAAGAACAACGACTCGGTACAGAAGATTGTGCTCATCGTGGCCTGTGCCGGACTGTGCGTCTTCATTGCCGGTTCGCTCGACGATATGATCGTGAAGCCCCTCGTGGCCCGCTGGCGACCCACCCACGACCCGCAGATAGGCGTGCTGGTCGACGTGGTCAACGACTACCGGGGCGGCAACTACGGCTTCTTCTCGGCCCATGCCAGCAATACCTTCAGCCTGGCCGTGTTCTTTTCGCTCCTCATTCGCAACAGGCTGCTCACGTTCTTCCTTGTGCTGTGGTCGTTCGTCAACTGCTGGACGCGCATGTACCTGGGTGTTCACTACCCTGGCGACATTCTCTGCGGCCTGCTGTGGGGCGGCCTGGTGGGCACGGGCGTGTGGTGGCTTCACGGGCGCATAGCCCGGAGGTGGAGCTCAGGTCGAGTATTCGTGTCGGAGCAATACACGCCCACGGGCTATCAGGTGGTCGACGTCGATGTGGTCATCAGCGTGATGCTGTTTACCTTCGTCTATGCCATTCTGCGTGCCTGCTATTTCCTCTACGTTTAAAGACTAACCTATGATAAAACGAACCCTTAGCGTCCTGCTGGCTGCCGCCGCAGGCTCGCTGGCATGGGCACAGACGCCCATTGCCGGAGCTCTCCAGTCGTATAATGACCAGTCGCGTGGCCAGTCGCGCACGCAGCAGTATCGTCCTGTGGGCAATGCCTTTGTGTGCGAGAATGGACATAACCGCTTTACCCGCGCCCTCTATGGCAGTCCTACCGACTGGCGTGTGGAGACCAGCGACCGTCCCATCTTTGCCGTGGTGAAGAAGGGCCATCATCGCAGTCTGCGTTTCGTGGTGGGGGGCGTGCCCCTCGACTCTACCGACTATTGTCTGGCCACGTACCACGACGGTATGCGTGAGTATGAGCTGCGCGACCACCGCTGGCCAGGCCAGGGCGTGCTGCGGGTGGGCGTGGTCGCCTCGCCTACTGAAGAGATGGCCGTGTGGCGCTTCGAGGCCGATGGCGCAGCGTTGCCGCTTGATGTGAAGGCGAAGGTGTGCCAGATAGCCAACCCGAAGCTGAAGCGAAATGGCGACATCGGGGCTGATGCCCCCGGCGTGTTTGAGCCCGACCCGCAGGAGTCGGGACTGGTCGTTAGCGATGCCCAGTATCAGGACGAGCGCCGGTCTACGGGCTATGTGGTCGTCAGGCTCGACTCGGTGGCACCCATGCCTGCCTTGCAGGCGCAGCAGGCCTATCAGACTGCCACTGACCATTTCAGCGGGCTGGCCCGTCGCATAGAGTTCCATACCCCTAACCCTTACATCAACGCTCTGGGCAGCGCCCTCGTGCTGGCTGCCGATGGCGACTGGGACGGTCAGACGTGGCTGCATGGCTGCATAGGCTGGCGCATGCCGCTGGCTGGATGGCGTGCCGCCTATGTGGCCGACGTGCTGGGGTGGAACGACCGTGCGCTGCGCCATTTCGATGCCTATGCCAAGAGCCAGGTCAGTGCAGTCCCGGCCACCATTCCCCATCCCTCGCAAGACGCGAAGATGAACATGGCGCGTGCCGAGAAGAAGTGGGGCACGCAGATGTACTCCGACGGCTACATCTGCCGCAATCCTGAGCGCAACGACCAGATGCACCACTACGATATGAACCTGAACTATATGGACGAGCTGCTGCGTCACTTTATGTGGGATGCCGACACGGCCTATATGCGCCAGATGTGGCCTGTCATCAAGAGTCATCTGGCCTGGGAGAAGCGTAACTACGACCCCGACGGTGACCATCTCTACGATGCCTACTGCTGCATCTGGGCCAGCGATGCGCTCTATTACAGTGGTGGTGCCGTGACGCATTCTTCGGCGTACAACTATTTCGATAATCATGTAGCTGCCCGCATTGCCAAGATCATTGGCGAAGACCCCACGCCTTATAAGAAAGAGGCCGAAGCCATCAGACAAGCGATGCACGAGCGCCTGTGGTTGAGCGATGCTGGACATTGGGCTGAATATCAGGACGGTATGGGGCTGAAGCGTGTGCATGAGGACGCTGCTGCCTGGAGTTACTACACACCGATAGACTGTGGTGCAGGAACCCCCAAACAGTGGGCGCAGGCCATACACGCCATGAGCCGCAACCTGCCTCACATCAGCGTGGAGAACACGCCTTATCATGTCATTGCTACCAGCAACTGGCTGCCCTACAGTTGGAGCATCAATAATGTGGCAACGGCCGAAACTATGCACATGGCCCTGGCCTGTTTCAAGGCTGGGCAGAAGGAAGAAGGCTTCGACTTGCTCATGGGTAGTGTGATGGACAATATGTACTATGGCCAGTCGCCTGCCAACTTTGGCCAGCTGTCTCACTATGATGCTGCTCGTGGCGAGTGTTATCGTGACTTTGGTGACTGCATAGGCATTGCCAGCCGTGCACTCATCGAGGGCCTTTTCGGTGTAAAGCCCGATGCCCTCAGCGGCAATTGCCTCATCCGTCCAGGCTTCCCCGAAAGTTGGGACAGCGTGACGCTGAAGACACCTTATATAGAATATAAGTTCACGCGCAAGGATGGTAAGGAGCGCTATGAGATTACTCAGAATTTCCGCCAGCCGCTCACCATTGTCTTGGCACGTTATGACGGTGAAGGATGGTCTTACGTTGATGGCACCAATGAGAAGCATCAGGTTCTGGAAGTAGCCTCTTTCAAGGGAGAAAACAGCCTGGTTTCTACCCGGAACCAGCCTGTTTCCCACCCGGAACCAGCCTACTTCGGATTGGAAGAACCAGACCTTTCAAGACCATTCCAGATGCAGGACATCGGCAGTTACTTCAATTCTGAGGTCGACGACATCTTCCGTAACCAATATTTATCGCCCCGTCCGCAGAGCACCACGCTGCAGATACCCGTTCAGGGGGTAGGGGAGTGGTGCCATCCGCAGTACACGCCCGTGATCAACGACTCCGTGTTCCGCACGCTGGCCGTGGGCAATCGCTTCGAGGTGGCGGGTGTTCCCTTCAGCACCCCGCAGGCAGGGCGCAACGTTGCCTACGTGAGCCTCTGGGACAACTATCCCGATGCGCTGACCATTCCGCTTCGGGGCCGTGCCTCCAGTGCCTATCTGCTGATGGCTGGAAGCACCAACCACATGCAGTGCCGCATAGACAATGGCCTGGTGGTGGCTACCTACAAGGACGGCTCCACTGATACCCTGCTACTGCGCAACCCCGAGAACTGGTGCCCCATTGAGCAGGACTACTTCGTCGATGGTCAGGCCTTCTGCACCGTCGCCCCCCGTCCCTACCGCATAGCCCTGGGCACGGGCACCGTGAGCCGCGACCTGGGTCAGGCGCTTGGCATCAAGGGTGTCTATGGCCGTGAGATTCCCGGTGGTGCCGCACAGATGTTGCGCATGCCGCTCAATGGTAAAAAGAAATTGGAGAGCCTCACTCTTCGTGTGCTCTCCAATGATGTGGTCATCGGCCTTATGGCTGTCACCTTGCAATAAGTCAGAAGGTATAACCGAGGGTAAAGAGTAGCTGATGACGCTTGTTGTTGACAGCTACCTTGTTGGCTTCCACCCTTACGTCGGGGTCGCTGGGCGACTCGTAGTAGAAGGGCTCGAAGTTGCCTTTCTGTGTGGCATACTGGTAGGCGGCCGAAATGTTCCACTTGCCTATTTGATAGCCCAGGCCGCAAGTAATGCGATGGGTAGCTTCCCAGTTGGTGAAATCGGTGGCCGTGCTGACGGAGGTGCCTTCAGAGTCGATGGTCTGATCCTTAAAGCCGTTCTCCTCATACATAGGCGAAACATAGTTGTAGCCCAGTCGTACTGCCAGTTCGGGCACGGGCTTCAGCTCGGCTCCCAGCTTTAGGGTCGACACACCCCTCAGCGTATTCTCGGTGTGACGGTTCATTTCGGTATCGCTCTCGCTGTCCTCGTTCCATCCATTGCTGTAGTCAATGCGCGAATCGAGTGCCGAGTAGTCGGAATATTCGTAGCTGGCACCCAGTGCAACATTGGTACCGATGGTGTGGCCAACAGATACGCCAAACTTCCAGGGAGTAAAGAGCTTGAAGTCGTGCGAGAAGTTCTCGCAGCGGGCCCTGCCACCGGTATAGGCCGTACCGTCGTTGTAGCGTCCTCCCCAGTCGGTGAGGTAGGTATAGTTGCTGGTGGTAAGCCTGTACCAGGTTGGGGTGGCCACCGAGATGCCGAAGCGTAAGGGTGACTCAGCAATGGGACGGAAGATGACGCCCAGCTTCAGGTCGATGCCAGAGCCATTGATCTCTCGCTCGTCGCAGACACGCAGGTTGTAGTCCTGTGGCTTTGCTATACCGTCGCCTATCAGGTTCTCGGTGTACTCGCCGTAGTGACGATAGTTCACGTCGTGCAGGCCAACGGTGATGCCCCAGTAGAAGCTATTGTTTACATTGCCGCTGAGGTTGAAGTCGTACATACCGATGTAGCCCTTAGTGGCACGGTCCATGGTGTAACCCGTGGCATCATAGTAGCCCATAGTTGTACCATCCCATACAATGTCGGTGTATTGCATAAGCGTCTCATCGAGCTGGTTGCACTGATAGGCAGGCGACGATCCTAACCTGGGCGAGTCGTCAGCATTGCTCTCATAGAGAAAGCCATCGAGCTGTTTTTCGAAGGTCACACCATTGAGCGATGCATTGTTCAGCCTGTCGGCCACCGAGAGAATGTGGTTGAAGTTGCGGCTCTTGTGGTAGTTGAAGGCGAAGTTCACAAAGTCAGTCTCGCTGGTCTGGTTGGCCCATACGAAGCCTACCTGGTCGAAGCTCATGACGGTGGTGTGTCCGCCGCCAAAGTCGTTGGCTCCCTGCTGGCTAACGAAGCCCATTGACATTGAAGCGTTCGACTTGCGGAACAGGCCTATGCCTGCGGGATTCGAGGAGATGGTCGAGAGATCGGCACCCAGAGCATCCATGGCACCGCCCATACCCACATAGCGTGCTGTTCCGTTCAGGTCTTCGGTGGCAATCTTTGCGTTCTCGTAAGTCTCCTGACCCCATACGGGGGATGTCAGTGCGGCAAGTGCTGCCATATAAATGAATTTTCTCATACGTTCTGCTGTTATTATGATGATCAATATATTCTATCTTCAATGTGCCAATGCCTATCGGTGACTGCGGCTTCCACCGCCTCCACCTCCACCAGAATGGCGGGCACCTCCGAATGATCCTCCGCTGCTGCTGGAGCGGCTACCTCCGATACTGCTGCCTGATGACGAAGAGCTGCGTGAGGGGGTGTAAGAAGAGGATGACGAGGAACTGCGCGAAGGTGTGTAGGATGACGAACTGGACGATGACGAGCGACTGCCAATAACCGAGGAACGGCTGTTGCTGCTTGACGACGAGCGGCTGCCAAGGCTGGAGCGATTGCCCACGACGGTAGAGCGATTGCTGTAGCTGCCGTTGCTGCTCTGGCGGCTATTGCCTAAAGAACCGCGATTGGTAGATGAGCCCAGCGAACCACGACTGCCAGAGCGGACATAGTCAACACGGTTGCGATGAACGGGCCGATAGGTGTAATAGGGCCGGTGATACCAACCGCCACCGTAGTAGCCTCCCCAGTATCCGTAGGGACGGTAGTACCAAGAATCGTACCACCCATACCAGGAGGAGCGGTAGTACCAGGGATCGTACCACGAGTCGTACCAGGGATAGTAATAGGAGCTGTAGTACCAGGGCGAATGCCACGAGAGCGACCAGCTGCCGTCAGAACGGCCATCGTTGTAGCCGTCCCAGTAGGCCTGCGAGGGCTCGTAGTCGTCCCAGCGCGACATCTGGCGCGTCAGCTGGAAGTCGGCGGTCGAGTCGGGATAGACACCTGCCACTCCCGAGAAGTCGATGACGTCTTGCATAGCCGAGTCGCCTTCAATGGGTATGTAGTAACTACCTGCCCCTTGACGGTTATACTCGTCGACGCTACGCGACGATCCAGAATAGTAGGTCTCGGCGGGTGCACCATATTTCTCTCTGTTGGCCTTTTCTACGTTGGCCTTCGTGGGAACGAAGTACATGTCATCGTCCTGTGCCAGCATCGAGAGGGGCATTGCCACCACCAAGGTGCTCATGAGAATCAGCTTTTTCATATTTCTTTCTTGTTAGTTATTATATCACGATGCAAAAATAATCATTATTTCATTGCAAATTTACGGAAAAACCCTAAACAATGATAGGATTTCCCCTATTTTTTATAATTTTGCACCTAATTTTTAACATCTATCTGTGCGATGAAGTATTATGAAGTAGATTTCAGAATCGTTGCGCCTGCCGAATTGATGGGCGATGTGCGTGATGTCATTTCGGCCCTGGCTGGTGAGGCTGGCTTCGAGACGTTCGAGGAAACCGAGTGGGGATTGAAGGGATATGTGCAGCGGGCGCTGTTTAGTCAGGATGTTCTGGAGGAGCAGATCAGCTATTTGCCCTTCGAAGAAGTAAAGGTTTCTTTCGAGGTGAACGAAGCCGAGGACCGCGACTGGAATGAGCAGTGGGAGCAAGAGGGCTTCGATCCCATTGTGGTGGGGCGTGAATGCGTGGTTCATGATGGTCGCCACCTACAAGGCATAACGCTGGCCGACTACCCGGTTCGTGTTGAGATCGATGCCCATTTGGCGTTTGGTACGGGCACTCACGAGACAACCCGTATGATGATATCCTCTTTGTTGGAAACGGAGGTGAAGGATCTGCGGGTGCTGGATTGCGGATGTGGAACGGGCATACTGGGCATCGTGGCTCTGAAGCTGGGTGCAAGTGAGGCCGTGGGCTACGACATCGATGAGTGGAGTGCTGACAATGCTCGCCATAATGCCGTCATTAATGGCGTTGACGATCGTTTCAGCTCATTGTTGGGCGATGCTTCCTTGTTAAATAAAGAGGTAGAAGGATTGTTTGGCGTGGTGCTGGCCAACATCAACCGCAACATCTTGCTGGCCGACATGCCTGCTTTCAGACAGAAAATGATGGCTGGGGGAACGCTCCTGCTCAGTGGATTCTATGAAAGCGATATTCCCATGCTCGCAGCGCGTGCACAGGAACTGGGGTTGCAGCTTCAAGGAAAAAAGATAGATGGGGAATGGGCTTGTCTGTCATTCATCCTCGCCAGTGCGTAGGATGATGCTCGTGGCCCCGATGGTGAACAGCTGACCATTGTCTATTATGCGGTGCTCGCCTTGGCGCAGTTCCACATTGTCAACGAAGGTACCAGTGTTGCTGTTAGTGTCGCGCAAGGTGTAGCGCAGTTGGCCCCTCTTGTCACGTCCCACATTGACAATGCAGTGCAGCAGGTCTACGCTGGGATCGTTGGTCTCAAACGGTGTATTGATGGGGTTGCCCTTCTGGTAGCGGCCTATCTGGTTGTCGCCCATACGCAGTGGAAGCACTTGCTTGTAGTGAAACACGTTTTCGATGACAACGAGCGACCCATATTCCGACGAGGCGCTCGTGTCGAGCGATTCCTTGTTTAGCTCTTTCTGCGTACGTTGCAGTTTTGAGACACCCATCCTGATGCCAAACTGCTTGCCACAACTGGGACATTGGAACACGAGTGACTGGCCTGCCTCGTATTTCGTTTCATCAAAGGTGATGTATTCGTCGCACTTGGGACATCTAACGCGCTTCATCCTTACTGATTATTCTGATACTTTCAATACCCAAGCCTCATTGAATGCCTCATTAGCGGCGCGTAGCTTGCGCAGGTGCTGGTGGGCATCGGCTTCATCTTTGTACGAACCATAGACCACCCGTACGTATTTCGATGTGCTCATGGCCATAGTGCGTGCTTGATGATAGCCACCCTTTTCCAATCGGCCAATAAAGTCTTCTGCATTGCGTGCCGAGGTCTGGCTGGCCAATACAATCACGTAGGCAGGTGAAGCCTCCTCTTTGTTGGGTGTTGCCTCCTGCTCTGCTGGGCTGGCTACAGCTTCTTGTTCAGCGACTGGGGCTTCATATGGGGCAGGAGCCAGACTCTTTACACTGATGGGTAGCATACTGCTCTGCTGAACGCTGGGCATCAGGTCGTCGTTGGCCACAGGCTGACTCATCAAGAAAAAGGCTATCACAGCAGCGGCAGCAACAATGGCGTTGCGTACCCACGACATCTTGACGATAATAGCATCATCTTGCTGTCTATGAGTGCTTTCCGATTTCTTTGCTTTATCTTTGGTGGAAGTCTTGCGGGCTACTTGCTCTGTCTTCTTCTGTTGGGCAGCTATATTCATAGCCTCGTCTATGTATGGCATCTCAAAGGTGCTCAGTCCATAGAGTGCGGGGGTCAGTATGCCTGCCTCGCAAGGTTCAAACTCCAGGTTCCCTTCATCGTTCACGCTCAGGGTGCCTATGTCATTCAGTTCGTAACTGCCACTGGTGTTCAGGTGCTGCTGAAGCTCAGCCACCTCATTCTCAATACGGTGCAGGGCATCAGGGTAGCTGATGTCGTAAGCCTCGATATACGACTGGGCCAGCAGGTGGTCGTTCAATTGTAACTGGGGATTAAAGCCAAGTGTGCGCAACGGGGGCAAAAACAGGCCCTCGCTGTCATCGTAGCGTGCAGCCACGTGGTGGGTCATAAAGCCTCCCAAGCCGGGCACGATCACACAATCGTGGCTCAGCAAAAGTATCTCTATATGTCTTTCTAATTCAATCACGAGTGCAAAATTACGGCTTTTTCCTGAGATGAGCAAATAAAAAAGGATTTAAAAACCATAGAAAAGCAAAAAAACTTTTCGTCGAACGGAATATTATTTGTACTTTTGCACTCGGTAAAAAAGATCGATACCCTAACTATGGAATACAAAGAGACTGCCATCAAAGGCGTTTACGTAATCGAGCCTCGTGTTTTCGAGGATGCTCGTGGCTATTTTTTCGAGGCCTGGAAGCAGGCCGAGTTTGAGGAGCATGTGGGCAAATACCACTTTGTGCAGGACAACGAGTCGAAGTCGAGCTATGGCGTGTTGCGCGGCCTTCATTACCAAAAGGGCGACTGCTCGCAGGCCAAACTGGTGCGTGTGATCAAGGGGCGGGTGATTGACGTGGCGGTCGATATTCGCAAGAGTTCGCCCACCTTCGGCCAGTATGTCTTGGTCGAGCTGAGTGAGCAGAACAAACGACAGTTCTTCATCCCTCGTGGCTTTGCCCACGGTTTTCTGGTGTTGAGCGACGAGGCTGTGTTCACCTATAAGGTTGACAATCCATACGCTCCTCAGGCCGATGCCGGCATCCGCTGGAACGACCCCGCTTTGGGCATTGAGTGGCCCATTGATCCAAAGGATATGCTGCTGAGCGATAAGGATAGCAAGCAGCCCTTGTTGGCCGAGGCTGAGCTGTTCGACTGATTACACTTTTTCTAACTTAACTTGAAGGATAAAAATGAACATTGCAATTGTTGGAACCGGTTATGTGGGACTTGTATCGGGAACTTGTTTTGCCGAGACAGGTATTAACGTAACGTGTGTTGACGTAGACGAAAAGAAAATTGAGCGATTGCAGCAGGGCGATATTCCCATCTATGAGCCTGGATTAGATCAGTTGGTGCTGAAGAATGTGAAGGCCGGACGCTTGAAGTTCACTACCGATCTGGCTTCAGTGCTCAATGATCAGGAAATCGTATTCTCTGCTGTGGGTACACCTCCCGACGAGGATGGCTCGGCCGATCTGAAGTATGTGCTGCAGGTGGCCCGTACCATCGGCCAGAATCTGAATCGCTACCTGGTCGTGGTTACAAAGTCTACCGTACCAGTAGGCACGGCTCGCAAGGTGCGTGCAACCATTGAGGAAGAACTGCGCAAGCGTGGTGTTGAAGTGCCTTTTGATGTGGCCTCGAACCCGGAATTTCTGAAGGAAGGCAACGCCATCAAAGACTTTATGAGTCCTGACCGCGTGGTGGTGGGCGTTGAGAGCGAAAAGGCCAAAAAGACTTTAACAAAGCTTTATAAGCCGTTCCTTATCAATAACTTCCGCGTTATCTTTATGGACATACCTTCTGCCGAGATGACGAAGTATGCAGCCAACTCTATGCTGGCCACGCGCATCTCGTTTATGAACGATATAGCCAACCTTTGCGAGCGCGTGGGCGCAGATGTTAATATGGTACGCGCGGGAATTGGTGCTGACACTCGCATAGGGCGCAAGTTCCTCTATGCAGGATGTGGCTATGGTGGCTCGTGCTTCCCCAAGGACGTGAAGGCCCTTATCAAGACCGCCGACCAGAATGGCTATTCGATGGAGGTGCTGAAGGCTGTTGAGCGTGTGAATGAACGACAGAAGAGCATTCTCTACGAGAAGTTGCTGAAGGCTTTTGGCTCCAGCGGTCTGAAGGGGAAGACCATTGCCATGTGGGGCCTCTCGTTCAAACCTGAGACCGACGATATGCGCGAGTCTACTGCCTTGGTCATGATAGAGAAATTGCTGGCCGCAGGGTGCAACATTCGTGCCTACGACCCCATTGCTATGGACGAGTGCAGGCGCCGCGTGGGCGATGCCGTGACCTATTGCCGCGATATGTATGATGCCGTGCTCGATGCCGATGCGCTCTTGCTGCTCACGGAGTGGAAAGAGTTCCGTCTGCCCACTTGGGGCGTCATTCGCAAGGCTATGCGCAATCCACTTGTCATTGATGGGCGTAATATCTTTGATACAGAGGAACTTGAGGAGAATGAATTCGAGTACCACTGCATAGGAAAGTAAACCGAAAATATGTACAAGAAGCTACTATCTGCCATCGTCCTTTTCGTTCTTGTGCTGTCGCAATATGCTTGTCAGCGCAAGAGCAGCGAGGCCGTCGTCACGTCTGCCGAAAGCAAGCAGGCAAAGGCGCTGCTGCAAGGTATCTGGATTGATGCCGAGACTGAAGAGGTGGCCTTCAGGGCGAAGGGCGACACCATTTACTATCCCGACTCCACGAGTCTGCCCGCATATTTCAAGATTGTGAACGACTCGCTGGTGCTGGGCAAGAGCAGCTATCCCATTGTTAAGCAGGCGGCCCACCTGTTCTGGTTCAGAAATCAGGCAGGCGATCTGGTGAAGCTGGAGAAAAGCGACAATCCCAACGATGCGCTCGACTTCCGGCATGAACAGCCACGCGCCCTGGAAATGGTGTCCGAGCTGCAGAAGACCGATTCGGTGGTGTTCTATGGCGGAGAACGCTATCACTGGTACATTGCCATCAACCCCACGCGCTACCGTGTGATGAAGACCAGCTATACCGACGATGGAGTAGGGGTTGAGAATGTCTATTTCGACAATATCATACACATCAGTGTCTACAAGGGGGCGCAGAAGCTTTATTCCAGTGACTTCAAGAAACAGATGTATGCCGACGAGATTCCTGCCGAGTTTCTTGACCAGGCCATTTTGGGCAATATGCAGTTCGACAGTGTCGATGAGCGTGGTTTCCACTTCAATACCACGCTCTGCATTCCCGATGGCGCCTCCTGCTATTTGGTGTCTACCGATATTGGCTTCAATGGCCAGGTATCTAAGAAACTTTTAGAATACTAACACGTTTGTGGGGCTAATCACATAAGTGAAGATGTGTCAAGGAATGCTGTTTTCATTTTGTATATGGCGTATGTACTAAGTGTATATGGCCTTTATACAGTTCGTATATGGCCTATGTACGAAATGAAAACAGCATTCTTGACACACCCTTACTGCTTACCTGTTGAAATGCTTTAATCGAAGAATCCGGGCTGTTTGTATTCGATACCCAGTTCGCGGTCAACAGTTGCCAGGATGCCCTGCACCTGTCCCAGTGCGAACATACGGCCCAGCAGGGTGTAGCCGGCGTTATGGCCGTGGCTCGACTCGTCCATAATGCCGCCCGGCTCGTCGGTAAACGTCATGCCGTGGTCCACACGCATGGGCAGTTGCGGGTTCTCCTTCTCGAAAATCCGGCACAGCTCTATGAGGTCGGCACGTCCTCCTAAGTGCGAAGCCTCGGTGAAGTCGCCATTGGGGAAGATGTGGCACGAGCGCAGATGCACGAAATGAGTGCGCGGTGCAAACTCGCGGGCCAGCTCAACAACATTATTATAAGCACCTGCCGAAAGGCTTCCTGCGCAGAAAGTCAGGCCATTGTGCTTGTTGGGCACGGCATCGAGGAACCAGCGGATGTCCTCCTCGGTGCGCACGATGCGGGGCAGACCCAGAATCTCGATGGGGGGATCGTCGGGGTGTACGCACATGTTCATGTCGCACTCCTCGCAGGTGGGCATAATAGACTCGAGGAAGTATTTCATGTTTTCGCGTAACTGCTTCTTGTCTATGCCCTTATACAAATCAAGGAACTCGCGGAATTTCTGCACGGGAGCCTCGTCGTTCTCGCTGAAATTACCGCTGACGAAGCGCTGCGTCTTGATGACGATGTTCTCCACCAACTTATGATCCTTCTCGGGCGTCATCGTCTTGGCCAGCTCATCGCATTCGGCCAGCACGTTGCGGCCCTCGCCCCAGCCCTCGGGGAACTGGAAGTTGGCCCATTCCTCGCGGGCACCCTCGCGCTTCAGAATGTAGATGTCGAAGTAGGCAAACTCGGCATAGTTGAAGTACAGGTTCGTGGCACCGTTGGGGTTGTTGTGGAACAGGTCGGTGCGGGCCCAGTCCAGCACAGGCATGAAGTTGTAGCAGATGCAGTGAATGCCCTCAGCCGACAGGTTGCGCAGGCTCTGCTTGTACACCTCTATCTGCTCGTCGCGGTCGGGGCCGCCGTACTTGATGGTCTCCACCACGGGCAGCGACTCCACCACGCTCCAGCGCATGCCGTAGCTCTCAATATACTCGCGCAGTTCGCGAATCTTCTCGCGGCTCCACACTTGGCCCAGGGGCACATCGTGCAGGGCGGTGACAATGCCCTCAACGCCAATTTGTCTCAGCATGGCAAGCGTAATCTTGTCTTTCTTGCCAAACCATCTCCAGGTTCTTTCCATAAATCTTCAGTATTAAATAGTTAAATGTGAACTTTGCTGCAAAAGTAAGAAAAAAAACTCAAAACAAGTGCTTCATTCATTCAAATAATTGTGAAATCGTACATTTATGGCGCAACAAACGCACAATATAGAAACTTACTGCATGCTTATTTCATAAAAAATGATAGCCAGATTTGGTTGTATCGATTTTTCTTCGTACCTTTGCGCGTCAAAATTATAATAGTAATAAAGAATTAGATAATGGCAAAGAGATTCGCCGAACACAACGGCTTGAACCTGACACAGGTGAACAATGAGATGCTGGAAAAGTGGATGAAGGAAGACATCTTTCACCGCTCGATAGACGAACGT
This sequence comes from Prevotella sp., assembly GCA_017478085.1. Classification (GTDB taxonomy): domain Bacteria; phylum Bacteroidota; class Bacteroidia; order Bacteroidales; family Bacteroidaceae; genus Prevotella. Next base: position 32,243 of record JAFVEE010000121.1, read on the forward strand.
GAGGGCTGTCCTCAGTTTATATTCTTTGAGGGCCCCCCCTCGGCCAACGGCCATCCCGGCATTCACCATGTGCTGGGTCGCGCCTTGAAAGACACGTTCAACCGCTATCGCACCATGCAGGGCTTCCAGGTGAAGCGCAAAGCAGGCTGGGATACCCACGGACTGCCCGTTGAGCTGAGCGTCGAGAAGGCACTGGGCATCACCAAGGCCGACATCGACAATCCCGAGTCGCCCCGCTACATCTCGACCGAGAACTATAACCAGAAATGCCGCGAGAACGTGATGACCTATACCGCTGAGTGGCGCGAGCTGACCGAGCGTATGGGCTACTTCGTGGATCTGGACAACCCCTACATTACCTACGACAACAAGTACATCGAGACGCTGTGGTACCTGCTGAAGCAGTTCTACAAGAAGGGTCTGCTCTATAAGGGCTACACCATTCAGCCCTACAGCCCCGCTGCTGGCACGGGCCTCTCCAGCCACGAGCTGAACCAGCCCGGCTGCTACCGCGATGTGAAGGACACCACGTGCACCGCCCTGTTCCGTATGAAGAACCCGAAGCCTGAGATGGCTCAGTGGGGCACCCCGTTCTTCATGGCTTGGACCACTACTCCTTGGACGCTGGCTGCCAATACGGCCCTCTGCGTAGGCCCGAAGATAGACTATGTGGCACTGGAAACCTATAATCCCTACACGGCAGAGAAGATTACCGTGGTGATGGCCGAGGCCCGCGTGCCCGCCTACTTCGACACCGCTGCCGAGATTACCGACGGCGGCGAGCTGCCCGAGTTCAAGAAGGGCGAGAAGTTCCTGCCTTACCGTGTGGTGGGCCACTACAAGGGCACCGACCTCGTTGGTATGGAGTACGAGCAGTTGCTGCCTATGATTAAGCCGATGGGCGATGCCTTCCGCGTCATCCCCGGCGACTACGTGACCACCGAGGACGGTGCCGGTATCGTGCACATCGCTCCCAACTTCGGTGCCGACGATGCCTTTGTGGCCAAGCAGGCCGGCATCTGTCCCATCGTGCTCATCGATAAGAAGGGCAACGAGCGCCCCGTGGTCGACTTGCAGGGTAAGTACTATCTGGTGGAAGACCTCGATGCCGACTTCGTGAAGAACTATGTGGACGTAGAGAAGTGGAGCCGCTACAGTGGCCGCTACGTGAAGAACGCCTACGACGAGAAACTCACCGACAAGGACGAGACGCTCGACATCAGCATCTGCATGGACCTGAAGGCCGAGGGCAAGGTGTTTAAGATAGAGAAGCACGTGCACAACTATCCGCACTGCTGGCGCACAGATAAGCCCGTTCTCTACTATCCCCTTGATTCTTGGTTCATCAAGAGTTCGTCGATGAAAGAGCGTATGAGCGAGCTGAACCGCACCATCAACTGGCATCCCGAGTCAACGGGCAGTGGCCGCTTCGGCAACTGGCTCGACAATCTGAACGACTGGAACCTGTCGCGCTCGCGCTTCTGGGGCACACCGCTGCCCATCTGGCGCTCGGAGGACGGCGAGGAGATCTGCATCGGCTCGCTGGAAGAACTCTACAACGAAATAGAAAAGGCTGTAGCCGCAGGCGTGATGGAGAAGAATCCGCTGAAGGAGAAGGGCTTCGTGCCTGGCGATATGAGTCAGGAGAACTACGACCGCATCGACGTGCACCGTCCGTATGTAGACTATATTAAATTGGTGAGCCCCACGGGCAAGCCTATGAAGCGTGAGAGCGACCTCATCGACGTGTGGTTCGACTCTGGTTCGATGCCCTATGCACAGGTGCACTATCCGTTTGAGAACCGCGAACTCATCGACGAGCGCAAGTTCTATCCCGCCGACTATATCAACGAGGGCGTCGACCAGACACGTGGCTGGTTCTTCACCCTGCACGCCATTGCCACGATGATCTTCGACTCGGTGGCCTTCAAGAACGTGGTGTCTACCGGTCTGGTGCTCGATGCCAAGGGCAACAAGATGTCGAAGCACGTGGGCAACGTGGTGAATCCGTTCGAGATGATCGACAAGTATGGCTCTGATGCCGTGCGCTTCTATATGATGACCAACTCGGAGCCGTGGGACAACCTGAAGTTCGACCCCGAGGGCGTGGCCGAAATAAGCCGCAAGTTCTTCGGAACGCTCTACAACAGTTACTCGCTCTTCGCTATGTATGCCAATGTAGACGACTTCGATCCTGCTACCCCGCAGATTCCCGTGAATGAGCGTCCTGAGTTCGACCGTTGGATTCTTTCCTGCCTGAACACCTTGGTGAAGGGCGTGGCCGCCGAGCTGGATAACTTCGACCCCACACGTGCCGGCCGACTCATCGACAAGTTTGTGGACGAGGACCTGAGCAACTGGTATGTGCGCCTGAACAAGAAGCGCTTCTGGGGTAAGGAGATGGACAACGACAAACTGGCTGCCTACCAGACGCTGTACGAGTGCCTGCTCACGGTGTCGAAGTTGCTGGCTCCCTTCGCTCCTTTCTATGCCGACCAGCTCTACCGCGACCTGGGCGGACAGAAGGATTCCGTACACTTGGAGGACTTCCCCAAGGCCGACGAATCGCTTGTGAACACCGATCTGGAGGAGCGTATGGCCATTGCCCAGCGCATTACGACCATCGTGCTTGCCCTGCGCCGCAAGGAGAGCATCAAGGTGAAGCAGCCCCTGCAGACGCTGATGATCCCGCCCGTCGACGAGGAGCAGCGCAAGGCCATCGAGAGCGTGAAGCAAATCTTCCTGCAAGAGGTAAACGTGAAGGAAGTGAAATTCGTTGAGGGTCAGGGTATTCTGGTCAAGAAGGTGAAGTGCAACTTCCGCACAATGGGCAAGAAGTTCGGCAAGCTGATGAAGGGCGTGGCCGCCGCTATGGATGCCCTCACGCAGGAGCAGATTGCCCAGCTGGAGCAGCAGGGCACCATCGGCATCAGCGTGGAAGGCCAGGAGCTGACCGTGGAAGTTGCCGACGTTGACATCATCAGCGAGGACATCCCCGGCTGGCTGATGGGCAACGAGGGCAATCTGACCGTGGCGCTCGACATCACCCTGACCGACGAGCTGCGCAACGAGGGTATGGCCCGCGAGCTGGTGAACCGCATACAGAACCTGCGCAAGAAGAGTGGGCTGGAGATTACCGACCGCATCACCGTGAGCATCGAGCCCAACGAGGCATCGACCAAGGCCGTCGAAGCCTTTGGCGACTACATTGCCCGCCAGGTGCTGGCCAACGGCATCACGATGGAGCAGAACGACGGGCAGACGGTGGAGTTTGACGACTTTAAACTAAACATCAAGATAACTAAATCCTAATAATTATGTCTGAAAAAACACGTTACACTGACGAGGAACTCGAGGAGTTCCGTCAGATTATCAACGAGAAACTGGCCCTTGCCAAGCGTGACTACGACCAGATGATGGCTTCGCTGACGAACCAAGATTCTAACGATGTCGACGACACGTCGCCCACCTATAAGGCTCTGGAAGAGGGCAGTGCCACCCAGTCGAAGGAAGACCTGATGGAGTTTGCTGCCCGTCAGCAGAAGTTCATTCAGGGCCTGAAGGCTGCGCTGGTGCGTATTGAAAACAAGACCTACGGCATTGACCGCATTACGGGCAAGCTGATTCCTGCAGAGCGGCTGCGTGCAGTGCCCCATGCCACACTGAGCGTAGAGTCGAAGCAAATGGAGAAGAAAAGAAAGTGAGCAGTGCGAAGTTTCTAACAAAAGGCCGACTGGCGACAATCCTGGTTGTCGCCATTCTCCTTATTGACCAGGCCATCAAACTATGGGTGAAGACCTCGATGCATCTGCACGAGAGCATCCACGTCTTCGACTGGTTCTATATCTCGTTCATCGAGAACAACGGTATGGCATACGGTATGCAGCTGGGCAGCAAGCTGGTGCTCTCGCTATTCCGTGTGGTGGCCATCAGCGTGTTGGCCTACTATCTGTGGCAGCAGGTGCGCAAGCAAGTGCGTTGGGGCTACATCGTCTGTCTGTCTATGATTCTGGCAGGTGCTACGGGCAATCTCATTGACTGCATGTTCTACGGGCTTTGCTTCGATGCGTCAACGCCCTACAATGTTGCATCGTTCGTCGGCTTCGGCCAAGGCTATGCCCCGTTTCTGATGGGCAAGGTGGTCGATATGTTCTACTTCCCGCTTATTGTTACCACATGGCCCGACTGGGTTCCCTGGTGGGGGGGCGACGAGTTCATCTTCTTCAGTCCTGTGTTCAACTTTGCCGATGCCTCTATCTCTGTGGGCGTAGTGGCGTTGCTGCTGTTCTTCCGTAAGGAGATAGGCGAAATAACCCTGAAGCGTGAATAAGCGTCCATTTATATATATAATAGGTGTAGTGCTTATGGCGGTGGTCTTGGGCTCCTGCAAGCCGGGCACGCCCAAGCAGTTTATCCAGCCGGACGACATGGAAGACATCCTCGTTGACTATCATCTGGCCAAGGCTATGGCACAGCAGGGCGTAGACCGTCCTTACAATGAGCACCTGCTCATGGAGGCTGTGCTGAAGAAGCACGGCGTGACTGAGGCCGATTTCGACTCGTCGCTGGTCTACTACTATACCCGAGCCGATCGCTTTGATGGTATCTACAAACGTGTGGCCAACCGGCTGGAGGAACAGGCAGTGGCCTTAGGTGCCAGCGAGGGCGAGATTGGCAAGTATGCCACACTGAACAACGAGGGCGATACCGCCAATATCTGGGTGGAGAGTCCCACACTGATGCTTATGCCAGTGCCTCCCTACAACCGCTATGAGTTCACCATCGAGGCCGACTCTACCTTCCAGAAGGGCGACCAGTTCCTCTTCCAGTTTATGGCAGATTACGTCTATCAGGACGGCTCTAAGGATGGTATCCTCTATCTGGCGGTGAGTTATCCCGACACAGTGGTCACCCGCCAGCAGCGCTTCTCCTACTCTGGACTGAGTCAGCTGCGCTTCAACTATGGTACTCAGGAAACTCCCCAGCGCATTAGGGGCTACTTCTACTTAGATAACAAAAACCAGCAAACAACAACCACGCTGAGGTTGCTCTTTGTGAACAGCATTCAGCTTGTCAGATTCCATCAGCATCAAGATGAACCAAAAACCGATGAATTGGCGAAGGATAGCATCGCACCAGGTGCTGACGCCAGAGGGCTCAAGCCTGACACAGCACGTAGTGGAGACCGAAGCGGGGATAGTGCAAAAGTGCTACCCACTCAGGGAAGAGCTGGCCTGTTGCGAGTGGCTGACCGCTCCGATACAGCTAAAGCGCAACCAGCAAGGCCAGGTAGAGGCCTATTGCAACGATAAAAGAATAGAATAACTAAAATACCTGTTAAATATGAATATGAAAGTACGTCTGTCGGTAATGAACTTCCTGGAGTTCGCCGTGTGGGGGGCCTACCTCACCTGTATGGGAAACTATTTGGGAACAGCAGGTCTGGGCGACCAGATTTCCTGGTTCTATGCCATTCAGGGTTTTGTAAGCATTTTCATGCCCACGCTGATGGGCATCGTTGCCGATAAATACATTCAGCCTCAGCGTCTGCTGGGCCTGTGCCATCTGGTAGCAGGAGCCGCTATGCTCTGCTGCTGGTGGATGGGCATGCAGGCAGGCTTCGGCAACGAGCTGCCCAACAAGTCGGCCTTCGTTGCGATGTATGCTGTGAGCGTGGGCTTCTATATGCCAACCATTGCACTGGGCAACACCACCGCCTTCACCCTTCTGAAGGATAACGGGCTTGACACCGTGAAGGACTTCCCGCCCATTCGCGTGCTGGGCACGGTGGGCTTCATCGCCACGATGTGGTTCGTCAACTGCGCCGTGTGGGAAGATGGCTCTTTCTCCTTCACCCTGGCCGACAACGCCCATAAGTTCCAGTACACCTATATGCAGTTCTTCGTATCGGGCATACTCAGTCTGGTGCTCTTTGCCTATTGCCTCACGTTGCCCGAGTGCAAGGTGGAGCGTAAGGAGGGTGCATCGCTGGCCGATACGCTTGGCCTCAGTGCCTTCCGCCTGTTCAAACAGAAGAAGATGGCCTTGTTCTTCATCTTCTCGGCCCTGCTGGGAATGTGCCTGCAAGTAACCAATGGCTATGCAGGCCCCTTCATCACCAGCTTCAAGGGCTCGGCCGATGCCGCCGTTGCCACCTCGTTTGCAGCCAATAACGCCACGCTGCTCTCCAGCATCTCGCAGATTAGCGAGGCCCTCTGCATCCTGATGATACCCTTCTTCCTGCGTCGCTATGGCATCAAGGTCGTTATGCTGATGTCTATGTTTGCCTGGGTGTTCCGCTTTGGCTTCTTCGGCCTGGGCAATCCTGCTATGCCGGGGGTCATCCTGTTTATCCTTTCCTGCATCGTCTATGGTGTGGCCTTCGACTTTTTCAACGTGTCGGGCGGCATCTTTGTCGATCAGGAGTGTGAGCCGTCGGTCAAGGCTTCGGCACAGGGACTTTTCATGCTGATGACCAATGGCCTGGGAGCCACCATCGGCACGCTGACCGCAGGCGAGATTGTGAATCACTTCTGCTCCTGGCAGGACGGCTTCCTCGTGGGCGATTGGCAGTCGTGCTGGTTCGTCTTTGCCGCCTTTGCCCTGGTGGTGGGGCTTTCGTTTGCCTTGGTGTTCAACCCTGAAAAGAAATAGTAGTAGGCAGTCATGAAGCGCATACGACTGAGATTCGAGAGCATTCAGCAGGTGGCAGGCAGTGACGAGCTGGCTGTCATCCTGCTCACTGACGAGGCACGCAAGAACGCGCTCTCGGTGGTGTGCGATGAGCCTATGACCCGCCAGATAGTGCTTCGCCTGCAGTCGCCCGACCATTGCAAGACGATGCTGCCCGAAGCGCTTGTGGCCATGCTGGGCGAACCCCACGAGATGATGGTTTTCGGCTTGCACGACGGGCAGTATCAAGTGGTGCTGGCCGATGCAAGCTACCAGCGCAACTACCGTCTGCGCATGAGCGATGCCGTGCTGCTGAGCATTATCTCCGGCTTTCCGCTTTATATAGAAGAAATGCTCATGCGCCGACAGTGCGTACCATTCGACGAGCAGGCCACAGGCATCGCCATTCCCATCAATACAATGGACGTCGAGCGGCTGAATCTGGCCATGCAAAAAGCCATTGACGAAGAGAACTACGAACTGGCTTCGAAGCTGCGCGACGAGATGAAGCGGCGAAAGCCCGCAGAATAACACCAATTAGAGATGAAAGAGACCCGCTACTTCTATACTCCCCAGGCGCTGACTTCCAACCAGTTGCCCGATGAAGAGGCTGCCCATGCCGTGCGAGTGCTACGCCTGCAAAGTGGCGACGAGATAATGCTGATGGACGGGCAAGGCTCGTTCCATCGTGCTGAGGTCACGCTCGCCACATCGCACCACTGCCAGTACCGCATTCTGCAGTCGCTGCCTCAGGAGCGTCCGTGGCGCGGACATCTGCACTTAGCCGTTGCTCCCACCAAGATGATGGAGCGCATGGAGTGGCTGGTGGAGAAGGCCACCGAGGTGGGCATCGACGAGATCAGTTTCCTGGACTGCCAGTTCTCTGAGCGCCGCGTGGTCAAGCTGCCCCGCATCGAGAAGATTGTTGTCTCGGCTGTGAAGCAGAGCCGCAAGGCTTGGATGCCTGTGCTGAACGAGATGCAATCGTTCAAACAGTTCATTGCCCAGCATCCCACGGGGCGCCGCTACATAGCCCATTGCTATGAGGAGGTTGAGCGCGTGAATCTGTTCGATGAACTTCGTAAGCCCCAGGCTGATGATGATGCCATAGTAATGATAGGTCCCGAAGGCGACTTCTCGATAGAAGAGGTACGACAGGCCGTAGCTGCAGGCTTCGTGTCGGTGGATCTGGGGCGCAGTCGCCTGCGCACAGAGACGGCAGCCCTCTCGGCTGTGATGATGATGCAGCTGGCCCAACAATAGTTTATGTAAATCATGATGAAAAAGAACATAGTTTTCACGGCGGTGCTTTCGATGCTTTCACTCATCGTCCAGGCTCAGACCACGATGAAGGAGGTGTTTCTCGCCATGCCCGACAGCATCCTGCCTACGCTGACGCAGAACAATCGCCTGGATATGGTAGACTTCCTTGATGCCAGGATGAAGGCGCAGGTGACCAATGCCCTCGATGGCACGAGCGAACTCGAAAGTCTTGACGCAGTCTCGCTCCAGCTGAAGATGAGCGATGCCTTGACTATTCGGATGCTGCTGCTCGATGTTGAGGATCCTGTCGATAGTGCCTTGCAGGTCGTTGGCGTGATACGCGCCTATCGGTTACTATCTGATAGTGCCGCCACCGAAAGCCTGTGCGACTACTACTCTGTGAAGTGGCAGCCCCTTTCAGCAGCCCCCCGGTTGACCCCTATTGCCCTTCAGCGAATAGCATTGGTCCAGAGACCGTCGACTATCCTGAAGCGTGACGATGAATTACCCACCCTCAAGCAATTATAACTCCCTATGGCAACAGTAGACGATAAGAAAGTGATCTTCTCGATGGTTGGAGTGAGCAAGACCATCCAGCAGAACCAGAAACAAGTGCTCAAGAACATATACCTCAGCTTCTTCTACGGGGCCAAGATTGGCATCGTGGGTCTGAACGGCGCCGGTAAGTCCACGCTGATGAAAATCATTGCCGGGCTGGACCAGCAGTTCCAGGGCCAGGTGGTGTGGAGCCCCGGCTACTCTGTGGGCTACCTGCCGCAGGATCCGCCCCTGAACGAGGAGAAGACCGTGAAGGAAAACGTGATGGAAGGCGTGCAGCACGTTTACGACGCGCTGGCCGAATACGACGAGATCAACGTGAAATTCGGCTTGCCCGAATATTACGAAGACCCCGATAAGATGGATAAGCTGATGGCCCGCCAGGCTGAGCTGCAGGACACCATCGACGCTACCGATGCCTGGAACATGGACTCGAAGCTCGACCGTGCTATGGCAGCACTGAACTGTCCGCCGGGCGACTGGCCCGTGGCCAACCTCTCGGGTGGTGAGCGCCGCCGCGTGGCCCTGTGCCGCCTGCTGCTGCAGAAGCCCGACGTGCTTTTGCTCGACGAGCCTACCAACCACCTCGATGCCGAGAGCATTGACTGGCTGGAGCAGCACCTGCAGCAATACGAGGGCACGGTGATTGCCGTGACCCACGATCGCTACTTCCTGGACGACGTGGCCGAGTGGATTCTGGAGCTGGATCGCGGCGAGGGTATTCCCTGGAAGGGCAACTATAGCAGTTGGCTGGAGCAGAAGAGCCAGCGACTGGCACAGGAAGAGAAGACCGCCTCGAAGCGCCGCAAGGCTCTGGAGCGCGAGCTGGAGTGGGTGCGTATGGCACCGAAGGCCCGTCACGCCAAGGGCAAGGCCCGTCTGAACAGCTACGACAAGATGCTGAACGAGGAGCAGAAGGAGCGCGAGGAGAAGCTGGAAATCTTCATTCCCAACGGTCTGCGTCTGGGCAACAAGGTCATCGAGGCCGAGCATGTGGCCAAGTCGTTCCCCGCAAAGACGCTGTTCACCGACCTGAACTTCGTATTGCCGCCCAACGGCATCGTGGGCGTCATCGGCCCCAACGGTGCGGGCAAGACCACGCTGTTCCGCCTGATTATGGGCCTGGACCAGCCCGATGCTGGTTCGTTCAGTGTGGGCGAGACCGTGAAGCTGAGCTATGTTGACCAGCAGCACAAGGACATCGACCCCACGAAGAGCGTCTACCAGGTGGTGAGCCAGGGCAACGAGACCATCCGCATGGGCGGCCGCGATGTGAATGTGCGGGCCTACCTGAGCCGTTTCAACTTTACTGGCGTAGACCAGGAGAAGAAGTGCGGCGTGCTCTCCGGTGGCGAGCGCAACCGCCTGCAACTGGCCATCGCCCTGAAGCAGGAGGGCAACGTGCTGCTTTTAGACGAGCCAACAAACGACATCGACGTGAACACCCTGCGTGCACTGGAGGAAGGTCTCGAGTCTTTTGCCGGCTGTGCCGTGGTCATCAGCCACGACCGCTGGTTCCTCGACCGTATCTGCACGCATATTCTGGCGTTCGAGGGTGAGGGCAACGTGTTCTACTTCGAGGGCAACTACTCGGAATACGAGGCCAACAAAGCCTTGCGATTAGGTTTGGATGAACCCAAGCGTGCCCGTTACCGCAAACTCATGGAAGAATAGCCGTATCGACAATCCGTTTCTTCTTCTCAAGCTGATTTGGCATTCCCGCAAGCCCAGTCTTGTTGATGATATGCCTGTGTTGTGCAATGGCTTCTGGTTGCGCAAGGGTTATGATGCACTCACCTTCTTTGGCACGATCATCACGGCTACCGATGACGATGCCCTGCTGATGAACAGCAGGCGAAACGGCCAACAGAACGAACTGAAGAACCACGAGATGATACACCTGCGCCAGGCTCAAGACACCCATAACTCCTGGTGGTGCTTCTATTTCAGATATGTGTGGTATTGGCTGCGTGCTCTGCCCTTGTCGCGCCTGATGCGGGGAGCGGCCTACCGTCTGAATCCTTTCGAGATGGAGGCCTATGCCCACATGCACGATGCCCATTACTTAGAGCAGTGTGGTGGCGTGGCCACAGAATGGCGACGCTGGGCAAAGCTTTCGCCGACCCAGCGTTTGCAGTGGTACAGGGAAAAAGGACTGACTATCGCACCGTCAGGTGAAAACACCCTTGTTTCACCTCATACTTAATATAGCATCGGCCTTGCTCACGCATATCGCGCAGCACCTCGCTCAGTACCCACTTCAGCGAGTCGTTCTGCACCTTGCGGCGTGGCAGTCCGTAGGGATCTTCCACGGTGAAGTATTTGTTGTAGGCAATGTCGAAAGTCGTGCCATACAGATGGCATGAGTTCTCAGTGGCATTGCCATTAATGTTGCGTAACTTGGCCACGTCGTTCTTCGTTCGCAACACACTGCTCACCAGAAACCTGTGCAGAGGAATACCCTTCATCTGCAGACTGTCGAAATAGGCACGCCCTATGTCTTCCAGTAAGATGGCGGCACGCGGCACCAGATAGGGTATGCTCTGCTTCAGCTTGTCGACGTTATAATAAGGACTTGCCGCCATATATACCAGCTCGTTCTTACGGGCCTCGGCATCCTCGCGGTTCATCACCGGCGCTATGCCCCATTTCCTGGCAGCCGTCAGCTGCAGGTCATTTGTGTCGGGGAAGGCCTGAAGATAGTTGGCTACAGAGTAGATGCGGTGGAAATGTTCGGTGGGGTAGGTGAGCACCTTCAGCGCAGAGTCGTTCAGCTCTACGACCTCGGCCTGCCGTGTCTGTGTGACGCTTACCCCCGGAAAGGCGCATCGCACCAGTGCCAGCACCAGTACCAGCACCCCAAACAGCTGTATATATCGGTCTTGCAGTTCTTTCTTCTTCATTTCGCGTGCAAAGATACTACAAAAAAACGATAAATGGCTAAAAATGGGGAGAAATCGCCAAAAAACAAATACATCCAGCCTATATTCCAGTGGAATACAGCCTATATTCCATTGGAATACATACTATATTCCATTGGAATACATACTATATTCCGGCGGAATGCAGCCTATATTGGAACGCAGGAAGTGTATTTTGCAACTCGAAACTATCACAGGAACTTTCACAAGCCTTGTGAAACATTACTTTTTTTGTAAGAAAATAGTCGTTATTCCAAAATAATTTGTACCTTTGCAGAGTCCTTTCTGAATGCTGAAAGCCCTTTGGGTAATCACAGGAGGGCGGGACACATACATACAAAGGCGTTTTCTGAACGCTTTGGGTTTGACGCTTTGAGAACTTCGCAACCTCCCAAACTGTCTGTCAAAGCCAAAGCAACGGGAACGCCCCTTAGAGGTGTAGACCATTATATTGCCATCAGCGATGGTGGTAGTATGATATATACATCGGCGTGGGGCTTTCAGCGTTGCTCGGTTGGACGGACAGGGTAATGCGAAGACCTTCAAAGCGTGGGACCGGGCACAGAACTGGCTCCACGTTTTTCGTGTGTATGCTAAAGGAATCTAAAACAAACAAGTCTACAGTGGGGCATGTTGACGCAAAAGCTAATGAATGAAAAAGGTAATCACCCCTTTTGCTCTATTATTGATGATGGCCTGCATTCCTTTGTTTCAAGGATGTCGTGATTTCAATGTGACCTGGACTCCTGTAGAATATACAAAATATACGGGAAGGCCAACTATCAAAGTATATGTAGAAAACTCTGGAAGCATGGATGGCTATATGTGCGAAGGATCAGAATTGAAAGATGCAGTCTATAGTTATGTGAGCACATTAGGAAGCTATGCAGATACGGTAGAGCTGAATTACATAAATTCTATGATTGTTCCATTCAAAGGAGACATCAAGACCTTCATTAACAACTTAAACGCTGCATCCTTCAAAAAGACGGGTGGAAACAAGACAAACTCCGATATTGCTGACATGTTAGACCAAATATTGAAGAGCCTCCGTGCAAACGACATTGCTATCTTTGTGTCTGACTGTATACTCGATGTTCCACAGGGCAATGCAAAAGACTATTTGGTAAATAGACAAATAGACATTCGCAATGCTTTTGTCAAGAAATTGCAAGAAGACGGTAACATAGGTGTTGAAATATTCAGACTGGAATCCAAGTACAGTGGTATGTACTATTATTATAAAGGTGGTGAACGTCTTACCGATGTAAAGCGTCCATACTATATGTGGGTTATAGGGAACAAACACGCTTTGGCACATGTAAACCGAAAAGTGCCTTTTTCTCAAATCAAACATGGAGTAGTTGACTACTTCGCCTATTCAACATACGAAGAAGTGCCTTTTGAAATCACCAACCAATTTGGCCTTGTTCTTAACCCCTGCAAATGTAAGACTTCCATTAATGGCCAATACACGATCAAGATACAGACAGATCTGTCTACTATGCTGCAAGAAGAGAAAATGACAGCAGACGTAACAAGATACAAAACACAGAACCCAAGAGTGAGAGTCGTTTCGGTGGAAAAAATATCCAGTACGAAAGACCCAAATACCCATGTGCTAACTCTTAATATCGACAAAGGCATTTCGGCATGTGGTGAATACATCAAATATGTTCAACCAGAAACCCCATATTGGCTTGATTCCGCCAATGATGAAACGGGGGACAGTATCAAGAAGAACATCAACAAAACGACTGGCATAAAAAACATCATACTTGGGGTTTCTGATGCCTATAGTGAACACCGCGAACTAGCTGGAGTAAAATTTGTAATCAACAATTAAACAACAATATTATGGGACAATTCTTTGGAAGTTTTTACTGCTTACTTGAAGACCTATTTGGTCTTGATTTAGCAAATTACCTATGGGGGCAAGCTTCTCCTTACATGACAACAAATCTATTTATCCCGATTGGGCTAACAATGTTTGGTGTCTCGTTAGGCATAATGCTACTTTACTATTATGTCATTGACCATCCGAAATTATGCCATCTATGGGGATGGCTTCTGTTCCTCGTAATCAATTTCGTGCTAAACCTCATTATTGGAGGCCAATGGGTATTGAGTCATCTTTATGAAGGGAAAATGGTGTATTTGGATAAGGAACATCAAGAAATACCTTTACCAGGCATTGATGAATGGAATTGTTTCTTGTTTGGAGTCGCAAACGGTCTTTTATCAATCATTGTATTCTTGGCCTTTACATACATGTTCAAATGGAAGAGTACAAACTGCTGGGTAGCACCAGAAAACACATTTAGGAGGAGATAGAACTATGGCAAAATTATATGTTTTCGGAATTGGTGGAACTGGTTCGCGTGTGCTTCGTTCCTTAACCATGATGCTGGCTTCTGGAGTAAATCTAAATGCCAGTGAAATTATCCCCATTGTCATTGATCCAGACCAGTCAAACGCCGATTTAACACGTACTGTCTCACTGATGAATGACTATGCCCAGATTCAAAGCAAACTAACTTTTGCTGACGGCAACCACAATCAGTTTTTCAAGACAAAACTTGAAAAGTTGCTCAACAACTATACCCTTGTCATAAAAGATACTAACGACAAAGAGTTCCGACAATTCATTGAATTATCATCAATGAGTAAAGAGAATCAGGCAATGGCACAAATGTTGTTTTCTGAGAAGAACCTTCATTCTTCAATGGATGTTGGTTTTAAAGGAAATCCTAATATTGGCAGTGTCGTGCTCAACCAAATTGTCAACTCTGATGGTTTTGCTACTTTCGCAAATTCTTTTGAACAAGGAGACAAGATTTTCATTATCAGTTCCATCTTTGGAGGAACTGGCTCAAGCGGTTTCCCTTTATTATTGAAGACCCTAAGAAAAAGCAAAGACTTCCCCAACTTTGCCAACATCAATCAGGCAGGAATAGGAGCAATCACTGTGTTGCCCTATTTCAGGCTCGAAAACAATGAAGACAGTGAAATAGATTCCTCTACATTTATATCGAAAGCGAGATCTGCGCTGGCATACTATGAAAAGAACATCAGTGCTAACCACCAAGTCAATGCACTTTACTACCTTGCCGACGATCTGACCAACACGTATGAAAACAATGAAGGTGGAGCAAGTCAGCAGAATGCAGCTCACTTGATAGAATTCTTAGCAGCTACGGCAATTATAGACTTCTGCAATGGCGAGTTCAACGATGACTCTACAGTTCACAAGGAAATTGGACTTCAGAAAGCAGGTACATCAATCACCTTCAACGATTTTTATAGTGGGCTCAGAGAAATGTTATGCTCACCTTTAACTCAATTCGTTCTGATGGCCAACTGTTTCATTGACCAATTTAAGAGCATGAGTTCATCTGATATAGCCGCTAATCAGACACTTGGACTGAATTCAGACTTTTATAGGAATTCATTCGTGAAAAACTTGCGAAAATTCCTTAGTGACTATAAAGAATGGTTGCAAGAGCTGAAAGAGAACAAGCGCTCGTTGGACTTGTTCAACTTGTCGGTTGGTGACACACCATTTGAAGTTGTAACGGGTATCAGGCCTCAGTCCGTAAGAAGTTTCAAATCGAACTATAGCCTTTTGGCCGACCGTCTCAACTCCGCTTCTGGTAAATGTGGTAGCAATGCTTCGGAAGACCGACTACTCGAACTTTACACGCTGGCAACAAAACGTTTAGTAAAAGAAAAATTTAATTTCTAATCATTATGTCAAAAGTATTAAGACTATATACAGGTGGCACAAACACTTATCAGGATTGGAACGGTGCCGTAGCTTTTCCTTATGATTCAAAAGCGAGGGAAGACATACAAGACCCAGAGGGTGCTTCTGCTAAAAACGAGATTACTTCAATTCCTTCTCCTTTTGCAAGAATTGATTTGGTAAAAATGGCTTTTGCAGAAGTATGCCGTTCCAAGAATCTTGATGGCAATTCCATCTTTCACAAAATGGTTTCAGATGCTCTTGACGTAGGTGAAATATTTTTCAACTACGACAAGCTGTCCGACAAAATAGAGATTATTACATGGGACTATGCCAAGGCAATTGGCGAACTCATGAGCTCGAGCAATGAAGGGCATCGTTACTACGGTGATGCACTGAACAAGTA
The DNA here is from genome assembly GCA_017478085.1 of Prevotella sp. GTDB lineage: Bacteria > Bacteroidota > Bacteroidia > Bacteroidales > Bacteroidaceae > Prevotella. The sequence goes on from JAFVEE010000121.1 coordinate 47,808, forward strand.
TCTGGATTCTGACAAGAAAGCATATAATTTCGACCAGTTGAAAAATGTCTACCTTTTGAATTATAAGCATGGCCCGGCAACGCTAAATATCATTGGAGCAACATCGCCGGCAACGCTCTTCTTTTCAACGGCAAACAGTTTGGACTATGTCAATGACATTTTCTTTGCCCATGACAAGCCCTTTGACAATGACTATCAACCGCTTTATTCTCGTGCAGATGTAGAATACATCAAGTCCTGGTTTATATTAAGGAACAGTATTCCAAACTTTGCCAGTCTGTTTCCAGAAGTTGACGATTACCTCGACTTGACCTATAAAGCATTGACTAATAATGACCTTAAGCAGGAACTCCGAAATATCAACACGAATGCTTCTGGATTTGATCAAATTACAGTAAATACTACTACACTAACTAATACCGTTGAAGTTCTTGGATATAGCCTCTATCAAAAAGGCAAGAAAAAAGTAGATAGCGGCTTTGAAATTATTTCAAGCATCTACAAAGGTGTCATGCCTTTTGTGTTACCTATTGAAGCAGGCAACAAGTATTCAGAAGTACCCTATGTAACGGGAAAATGGGGAAGGACAAACCATGCTCCCTACTATGATTTACTTACAGACATTGACAGCCGCTCTTTGCCATTTGATGGAAGCATCCATGCCTACTTGACTATCAGCGATTTTCTTGAGGACAATATTATCAAGGTACCGCATAAGTTGAACACAGCCTCCTTTTTTGACGGAAACAGCGATCTTGGCAACACCGAAAAGCTTTCATATCTTCTGCCTCTGAAAAAGGAATTCTTTAAGTTTATCACGGCAAAAGAACTTGTAGAAGGCTTACCTTCTGGTAAGAAAATGATTGAAATGAATCTGTTGACAGGAGAGTCTGTAAAAGTCACAATAAGGATACCTATAAAAGGAGATGGAAACGGCATCGACTGTGTAGAATACTCTCGCATCTATTATAGTGGAAACAACAAATCCGACAAGGAAAACAACCGCGGTGGAATTGTTGAGTTAGACTTTGCTGGATTCATGATGCCAAATATAAGATTCAGCAATCCAGAACAAGCCATATACACAGTAGGGTGTGTTTCTAATTTCTCCAAAAAGTATGAATTGGCCTTCTATGGGACAACGGAGAAATTGCAGAATGTTATTGCAGAGTGTAGGAATACCGATGATTCTTCTTTGAAAAGAACAATGACCTATACAATAGAGAGGAGCAATTTCGACTATATACAGTTTGTTGACAGACAGGGATACCGTGGAGTCATCATTCCTGTATTCAAGAATCAAATCTCTAATGACGAATACCATTTTGCAATAGATTTGGGTACCTCAAATACCCATATAGAATATGTGAAGAATCAGGGAACCGTTCCACATGAGTTTGCCTTCGACAAAGAAGGCCCTATGCTCTGCAAGATATTTGTCCCCCATATTTATACAGACTTGAACATGCAAGACGACCTTACGCTGGAAGATGAATTGATGGAAAAGGACTTCTTGCCCTCTGCAGTTGGCGATGACTTTGATTTCAATTTCCCGACACGAACAGTCTTGTCCTATTCCAAGAACAATATTGACTGGCAAAAAGCAACATATCCTTTTAGCTTGATTAATATTCCTTTAACCTATAATAAGAGAAAGGAACTGGCTTATAATGCTATTGAAGATGATATCAAATGGGGCAAGGATGCCAAGCGGCGTATGATAGAGTCGTATATTGACTGTTTGATGTTATTAATAAGAAACAAGGTCGTTATGGATGGAGGAAAACTGGACAACACAAAGATTACATGGTTCTACCCCATCAGTATGGCACCTAAGCGATTGAATAGCTAAGAAACACTTGGGACGAAGCTTATAGGAAATACTTTGGTTTTGGGAAAACCAACAGTATGACGGAATCTGAAGCCCCTATCCAATATTATTTCCGCAGATATGCCGAAGCCACTAATCTTGTAAATGTCGACATTGGTGGTGGGACAACAGACATTGCTTTTGCTAAAGAGCGGAACATCCAGTGCGTGACTTCTTTTAGGTTTGCTTCAAACGCATTGTTCCAGGACTCGTTCTCTGATGCTAATATCCATAATGGCATCATTGACCGATATAAGCCTATATACCGTTCTTTGCTTGACGGACAAGACCTAAAGGAACTTCCAGCGATCTTTAATGCGAACGAAGAAAAGCCTGCCAATATGGCTATGTTCCTCTTCTCGCTGAGCAAGAACACCTTGGCGCAGAAACTGAATAAGAACGAAATAGATTTTACAGCAAAATTACGTGAGGACGAGAACTTTAAGATAGTATTCATTCTATTTTATGTCGCTATCATTTACCACATTGCCCAGATTGTAAAAGTAAAGAATCTTGAACTGCCTCGCCACATAACATTTAGTGGAAATGGTAGTAAGGTATTATCAATACTGACTACCGACAACAAAGATCTCGCTGCTTTCACTAAGACAATCTTTGAGTATGTTCTTGGAAGGCCATACAATGGTGCATTAGACATTCTTGGTATAACCGACGATTCAAACCCCAAAAAATCTACTTGCAAGGGCGGTCTTATGACAACGGCGACAAGTGGGGTCGACAGAAGCTGCATAGTCGTGCTGAAAAGTGACGGTTCTGGCGTTACTAACGACAATGACACATACGACTCTATCAATGACAACTATGTTTCACATGTTGTTGATTCTGTTGAGAAGTTCTTTGATTTCGCATTGACAGACCTAAACAAGAAGTTTGACATCGATAGCTATTTTGGTGTTTCTTCAAGTTCCTTGCAGACAGCACGCGAGATTTGCAAGAACGACATCAAGACCTATGTGATGAAAGGACTATCGCTGATGAAAGAGGAGGCAGACGGAAAGAACAAACTTGATGAAACGCTCTTTTTCTACCCCATCAAAGGTGTATTGCAATCATTATCTACAGCATTAACTACAAAAAAAATAAGATTATGAAGTTTAAAACCATTTATACTGCATTGCTCGTCTTATGTGTCGTGTTTTCTTCATGTTTGGAAGACAAACGACCTACAAATCCAATGCAATCTAACACATCGCAAATAGACACGACATCTGTCAAAGACTCGTTGTCCAAAGACACAATAGCACAGTCCAAAGATTCTGTTGCTCAGGCACCAGTAGTTTATCAAGCAGAAATTATAAAGAAAGAAGATGATTCTCCGACTTTTTGGGAATTGCTATCCATCGGCTTAGGTGGTCTGGCTCTTGTCCTTGGTATTGTCATCTGGTATCTAATGGCACAAATGGACAGGAATGTCTCTCATGCGATAAGAGAGTTAGAGCAAGACATGAGATTGAAAATCTCTAATGCCAACAAAATTGCTTTGGATAGATGCAAGAATGTTGAAGACAAGAATCTAAATCTGCACACTGATGTAGATCGCTTATCAGAGCGGGTAAAAAGAATTGAAAACAATTATACACAATCAACAAACTATGTAGTTTCTGATAGGAATTTCGAAGAATATACCGAAGAAGCAATTCAGCCAAAGAAAAGAGGTTACTTCGGTATAGTAAAAAGAGGAACAGGAATTGCTATGTTCAATGACATTCTCAAATCCCGTAACGAAGGAGCCTATTTTGAAGTAGACTATTTGGATGACGAAAGATGTGAATTCTCGCCAATAGACCTTGACAAGATTCGCTCAATAGATGCTGTTGGTGAAGCAATTGAATATAATGGCGATATGGGATATGCAAAAAGTATGAAAACGCTCTCAAAAGGTAAAGCTGTGCTCGATAAGGAACATGGTTTTTGGAGAATTACAGATAAAGCGAAAATCGAATTAAAAGCATAGTGTATTATGAATTTAGTTGATAATTTAGTTCCTATTATTGTCATTGTTATCATTTGCATACAAATAACGTTCTTTGTGAGCAATGTAAAGCGTATGTATGTATTTGGATCCATATTTTCGAATGTATCTTCATGGAAAGTTATAAAAGACTCGAATACGGATTTCGTCAATGGAATCCAGGGTAAGGGGAATGATATTTTCAGGTCAATTTGTAATTCTATTAATAAGTATCTTGGCAATAACACTGGCTCTATAATTGATTTCCAATTGTTGAAGGACGCTGTTGATCGTCATTGCGATTCTGTTGAAGAAGATATTAGTTCGCAAACTCCTGTCCCTCTTTATTGTGGCTTAGCTGGTACTATGATAGGAGTTATTGTAGGATTAGCCTCATTACTCTCCACAGGCAGCATCGATTCACTTATTGGCGGTACCGACCCAACTACAGCGGGAGCAGCAATGCAAGATGCCGCAAAAGGTATTAACGAATTGCTGAAAGGCGTTGCCTGGGCAATGGTTGCGAGCATCTTCGGTATCACTTTGACGACAGCGAATTCTCTAATGTTCAAAGGATGTAAGTTGAATGAAGACAAAGGTAAAAATGACTTTCTTGCATGGATGCAAGCTGTTCTTCTTCCTGCTTTGCCCAACGACACATCTTCTGCCATGAACAACTTGGTGAAGAACCTCAATCGATTCAATAGTACGTTTGCTTCAAACACAAGCGAGTTGAGAAACGCACTTCGTGATGTAAACCAATCCTATTCCATTCAGGCAGACATTGTCAAGGCTGTACAAGAAATGGACGTGATGAAGATGGCAAGGGCAAATGTAAACGTTTTGAAAGAGCTTCAGGACTGTACAGACAAACTTGAGCAATTCAATGAATACTTAAATAGCATAAAGGGATATACCGATTCCATCCAGAAATTTAACGAGCAATTCAATGAAGAGGCTGAACGACTGCATGTAATGGAGGAGATACGCGATTTCTTTGAACGTAACAAAGCTGAAATCGCGAAAACTGTTGCTGACGAAGACAACACATTGAGAGAAGCACTTGGAGCATTAAAAGAAACCTCATCAAAGGTTTCTGATGAATTACAGATTTCATTGACTAGCCAGTCTGATAGGTTCATCGAACTGAACAAACAGATGTGCGATGAATATACAGACAGACTGAAACAGCTTCCCAAATTGGAAACCCAGTTAGAGGAGATTGCCAAAATACCACAACTTTTGCAAAACCTGCTACAGCACATTGAAAGATCAAATGACTCTTTGGTTGACAAAATAGGCAAAACGCTAAGAACATTCTCTCGTACGGAGAATGATAATGGCGCATCGAATATTAAGGTTAAGGTTCTACCTCTCTGGATGAAATTACTCATCTCCCTTTGTACTTTTATTACAACAATTGGAGTTGGTGGTATGGCATATATGATTTACGAGAAAGAATATGGAAGCCAAACGCCGCAAGCGGCAGAAGGTTTTTTCCCTGATACGGACTATCGTACGCATATAGAAGACACAACTTCTTTACAATCAGATAACATAACGAATTTGCCATGACAAAGAAAAAAGAATCATTTTTCTGGACGAGCTATTCAGACCTTATGACAAGTCTGTTCTTCATTATGCTTGTTCTATTTGTGCTGGTCATCGTGTTGTTGTACAAGCGAATGGAAGTAACACAACGGCAACTTGATGAAATACGGAAGATAGAAGCCTCCACAAAAGACCTAAATCCAAAATATTTCAATTATCGCCCTGAATATAAGAAATATATCTTGAACATAGAAGTGAAATTTCCAACTGGCAGAGGTAACATAAATGAGATTGATGCAGCAAAACTCGAACCTTTGTATGAGGCTGGAAAAGAAATCCAACAGTTCATCGCCAAACATGAGAATTATCAATATTTGTTGATTATCGAAGGTCAGGCCTCTAACCTGAAAGATGGCTTTAAGAGAAACTATGAGTTGAGCTATGAACGCGCACTGGGGCTAATACGGTATTGGATTCAAGTAAAAGGTCTGAAGTTTGGAAAAAATTGCGAAATACAGATTGCGGGAAGTGGAGATGGTGAATTAGCCACTCACTCCATGCGAGAAAAAGAAGAAGTTAAAAATCAGCGTTTCTTAATACATGTATTGCCTAAAAACATTATCAAAGATGAAGAAAAATAGTTTATACTTAGGAACTTTCATGATTCTTTTCATATGTTCTTGTGCTCATAAATCAGGGCATTTGCAACCTCAACGAACAAAAACGCAGACTTATATTTCAGAAAATGGCCCCATTGTAAAGAAGCCAAGTCACAAGGGGAACAAGATGGAAGGGTATCAAGTTTTTGAAAAATATCATTCTGCTGTATTTATGGTATACACAACAGATGGGACAAATGTTTATCAAGGATCAGGGTTCTTCATCGATGACAATGGACTTGCTGTTAGCAATTATCATGTATTTAGGAACACAGGAATTGGGATGGAAGTTGTCAAACTCGAGAATGATGAAACTGCCTATAAGGTTTCAGACATATATACACGCAATGAAGAACACGATTTTATTTTGTTTCGGATTGAATGTAACAGAACAAACTTTATACCAATCGCGCAAAGCAAACCTAACATAGGTGACAGAATCTTTGCGATAGGCAGTCCAAGAGGATTGGAAAACACCTTTTCATCAGGTGATGTTTCCCAATGGCGAGATGATTACCTCATGCAAATCAGTGCCGCTATAGATCACGGTAGCAGCGGTGGAGCTTTGATTAACGAATATGGCGAAGTCGTGGGCATTACCTCTGGTACGCTCTATGAGGGGTCACAAGCTAATCTGAATTATGCTTGGAGTATTGAGGCTGTAAAGCCATATATCACCTTTAAATAAAACTATTATGAATGTAAAATATTATTATAGGCCTTTGTTGTCCGTCATGTTGGCAAGCTTGATATTGGCCTGTACAGATGGTGGAAAGAGACTGTTAGATGATGGGACGTCGGGTATGTGCGACACAGTGTATATACATGACACACTTGGTGGTAATGCAAATGGAGAGTATGTCTATAACCTTCCTTGTAAGGTTGTGAACATCCACCAAGAAAAGGAAGGTAAGTCGCTGCTGTTTATATGGTTGCACGGGGGAGTAAAAGACAGAACGATGCATGACTTATTCGAAATGAATCATTTGGACTGTTGTGCGGCAGATGACAGCGTACTGAATTATCTGCACGAGAAGGACATGAAAGCGATAGCGCTGTTTCCCATTTGCCACAAAGCAGAAAAGAGCAATTGTGTGGCATGGAGAGATTGCTATAACGATGTAATGAGGACGATCCGTGATTTGGTGGATAAAGGTCTCGTTGACCGTAAACGCATCTATTTGGCCGGCTCGTCCGATGGAGGAACGGGCACATGGGATTTCTTGCAGATAAGTGAGCAAGTGTTTGCCGCAGCCATGCCTATGTCGTGTGGCAATCCCAAAAGAGCTACGGTTCCTGTATATTTCTTTAACACGCAAGCTGAGCCAGACTGCACGTCACAGGTTCAGTCATTAAATAAGCAGGGGAGCAACATAACATATAAGCACTCCTCAGCAAAATGGCATGGCCGTGATGACATCGAGGTTACGCACGATTTCTTGGACAGATTCTTCTCGAATATAAAGAAATGAATTGGCGTATATGAGAAAGTGTCTGTTTGTTTGCCTCTTTGCAATAGTTTCTTTGGATTTGTGCGCCCAATATGTAAAGAATATTGAACTGCCAGCTCCTTTAAAGAACACAAAGGAGCAGATTCTAAGACGAAAGGGCTACACCGTCTCGTACAACAAGGATTTGAAGATACCTAATTGGGTAGCGTGGCACCTGACTGCGGAGCATGCCATTGGTACGGTGGAGCGTTTCAAAGGCTATATAGAAGATGAAGATGTACCTAAACCGCGAGCGACAAATGAGGATTATCGTGGAAGCGGCTGGTCGCATGGTCACATGTGCCCTGCTGGTGATAACAAATGGGACGAACAAGCAATGCGAGAGACATTCCTCTTAACAAACATGTGTCCTCAAGACAGAAGTCTGAATAGCGGTTTATGGAATAGAATCGAGATGGACTGCCGTAAATGGGCTCAAAAGTATGGCAGCTTATATATCGTATGCGGCCCCTTGTTTTACAACAAACAACATGAAACTATTGGGGTGAACAAAGTGGTGGTTCCAGAGGCATTCTTTAAGGTGATACTTTGTATGCAAGGAAAGCCCAAAGCTATTGGATTCGTTGTCAAGAATAATGCAGGAACAAAGAAGAAAGATCAATATGTAAATACGATTGACGAAGTGGAGCGAATTACTGGAATAGACTTCTTCCCTGCTCTACCCGACAGCATAGAGAATAAAGTGGAAGGATATGCAAATATCAATGATTGGTAATATGACAAGAAAGTTTTATCTCCCTTTAGCAGCAATTTTGCTGCTTTGCCTCGCCCCGATGCCGTATGGCTATTTCCAGTTGGTGAGGTTCCTCTCAACAATAGCGTTTGGAGTGATGGGATTCCGCTATTACAAAGAACAGAAAGAGGCACTGACCTATGCTTGTGGCGTGCTGGCACTACTGTTCCAGCCTTTCTACAAGGTTGCATTGGGACGGACGATCTGGAATGTCGTGGATGTCATTGTCGCCATTGGACTGATTGTGCTGTTCCTATATGAATGGAAGAAAGGGACGGACAGAAAGGTAAATAAGGTGGTGGACATACCACCAGGCAATATAATCGCAGAGCCTGTGGAGGACAACAACTTTGAGTTTTCGCTCCAAGGTAGACTTGACCCTAAGGAGCTGGTGTATGTGGCCAGTGAAGAGGACGAGGCGCTAACGAAATTGTTTGAGACCCGCCCTGAGGTGCTGGAGGGCTGGGGACAGATGATTGGGTTCCACATTGTCTATCTGCCGTTGCTCATCAGGAAACTGCAGGATAAGCGTGTGCTACAATACCGGGCACCCTATCTGGACGAGGTGGAACTGGAAGGGGTGATGATTGAGCGCTCGGCCAAAGAACGCTTGCAGGGCAAGAATGACTTCATACTTCAGTATCTGGAGAACCCGGCTGACAGAAAGAAGATCAAGCAGGGATTCATGCGTACTGAAGACATTCACCGAGGGAGCGATGGCAAGGACAAGGCGACGAACCGCTTCTATCCTCTTTCGTCTACGAACGGTGAGCCTCTGGCCGACCAGCTGCACAGGATAGGGAAGCGGATTTCGGCAGAAACAGAGAGGTACGACCGATTGCTGGAGAGCAAATCGGCGGGGGCTGATGATTGGGGCGATGCTGATGATGGTGACTCGACCGATGACTTGATAGAGGAGGTGCGCGAGCGAATAGCAAGGTTGCGGCAGCGGGGCATAGCGGAGCATATTTTGGAACAGCTGATTCGGCCCGACAACCGTTTGAGCAGGCTTGTCATAACCAAGGACTGGCGCATCGTGCTGCCCGACTATAACGACATGGAAATCAAGATGGAGCCGCTGGTGAAGGCCGTCTATCTGTTGTTCTTACGCCATCCTGAGGGAATAGCCTTCAAGCTGTTGCCAGACTATCGGCAAGAGCTGACAGAAATATATTCGAAGCTGAGGCCTACCGGGCTGACCGAGAGGGCTTTGCAAAGCATAGAGGACGTGACGAACCCGATGCTGAACTCGATTAACGAGAAATGTGCACGCATACGTGGTGCCTTCCTTAGCCAATTTGACGAGTATATGGCAAAGAGCTACTACATCGACGGCCCGAGAGGGGAAGCGAAGAGAATTGCCCTGCCCAGAAACTGGGTGGCGTGGGAATGAAACTGAATTTTCGGGGCAATTTGTTCACATTTTTATCTCGACTGGCTTATAATCTCGGAAATTTTATCTAAATTTGCAGAAAATTTTGTGTGAACTATGATGACCGACGAAAAACTTCGCATTGAGCAGTTGCGCCGTGAGCTGCACGAGCACAACTATAAGTATTATGTAGAGAATCAGCCCGTAATCTCCGATCAGGAGTTTGATTTCCTGATGCACGAGCTGCAAGACCTTGAAGCCCGTCACCCAGAGCTCTATGATGCCAACTCGCCTACCCAGCGTGTGGGCAGCGACTTGCAGAGCGAGTTCCACCAGGTGGCCCATAGGTATCCTATGCTCTCGCTGGCCAACACCTATAGCGAGCAGGATGTACGCGACTGGTACGATAGCGTCAGCCGGGGGCTGGCAGGCGAGCCTTTCGAGGTGTGCTGCGAGATGAAGTACGACGGACTGAGCATCTCACTTACTTATGAAGATGGCCGTTTATTGCAGGCCGTGACACGTGGCGATGGTGTGCAGGGCGACGATGTGACGGCCAATGTGAGAACCATTCGCTCCATACCCTTGGAACTGCGGGGCGACTATCCGCGCAACTTCGAGATTCGGGGCGAGATTCTTATGCCCTGGGCCTCGTTCGAGCGGCTGAACAAAGAGCGCGAGGCTGCTGAAGAACCACTCTTTGCCAACCCTCGCAATGCTGCCAGTGGCACACTGAAGAGTCTCGATCCCAAGGTGGTGGCATCGCGCCAGTTGGATGCCTACTTGTATTATCTGCTTGGCGAAGAGCTGCCTGCCGAAGGCCACTATGAGAATCTGGAGGTTGCCCGCTCATGGGGCTTCAAGATTTCAGAGGGCATGCGCAAGGTGCAGACCGTCGACGAGATACTCAGTTTTATCAGCTATTGGGATGCTGAGCGCAAGAACCTGCCCGTGGCCACCGATGGCATTGTGCTGAAGGTGAACTCCCTGCGCCAGCAACGTGCATTGGGCTTTACGGCTAAAAGTCCGCGCTGGGCTATTGCCTATAAGTTCAAGGCTGAGCGTGCTTGCACCGAACTGCTCGAAGTCACCTATCAGGTAGGGCGCACAGGGGCCGTCACCCCTGTGGCCAATATGGTGCCTGTGCAACTGGCTGGTACCACGGTGAAGCGGGCTACGCTCAATAATGAGGACTTTATCAAAAGTTTCGACCTGCACATTGGCGATTATGTCTATGTGGAAAAAGGCGGCGAGATCATTCCCAAGATTGTGGGGGTCGATCTCGACCAGCGTCCCATCATCGCCCAGCCCGTGCAGTTCATTCACCGCTGCCCAGAGTGTGGCACTCCCTTGGTGCGCTATGAGGGCGAGGCTGCTTGGTATTGCCCCAACGATGCAGGCTGCCCGCCACAGATTAAAGGCCGCATTGAGCATTTCATTGCCCGTAAGGCTATGAACATCGACTCGCTGGGCCCAGAGACGGTCGACGAATACTATCGCCGGGGACTTATCAAGAATTTTGCCGATCTCTATGACATTGAGGTGCAGCAGATTAATGGCGATGGCAGTCGTACCAAGTCGGCACAGAAAATTGTCAACGGCATTCAGAAGTCTAAGGAGGTTCCTTTCGAGCGTGTGGTCTTTGCCCTTGGCATCCGTTTTGTTGGCGAGACGTCGGCCCGCCTGTTGGCCCGTCATTTCAAGAACATCGATGCCCTGATGTCGGCAGGGCTGCAAGAGCTGCAGGAGGTCGAGGGTATCGGCGAGGTGATGGCCAAGAGCATTGTGGGCTACTTCCACAACGAGGCCAATCGCACCTTGGTTGAGCGTCTGCGTGGCTATGGTCTGCAGATGGCCCTCAGTGCCGAACAGACGGCTGCTGCCACCGACAAGCTACAGGGCAAGAGTATTGTCATCAGTGGCGTGTTTGCCCATCATAGCCGCGATGAATACAAGCTCATCATCGAGCAGAATGGTGGTAAGAACGTGGGAAGCATCAGTGGCAAGACCTCTTTTATCCTGGCAGGCGAGAATATGGGCCCGTCGAAGCTGGAGAAAGCCCGGAAACTAAGCATTCCCATCATGAGCGAAGATGAGTTCCTGGCTCTACTTGCGCTTTAACTCCAGTACCTTGGGCAGTTTCTGCCACTTGCGGTTCTCCGGCATTTTCAGGGTGCTACCCTCTAACTGCTTGAGTTCAAACACCGAGTCGTTCACCTGTGTCAGCTGGGCCGTCAGGTCCTCGCTGCCATAGTCGTTCACCATCGTGAGTATAGCCTTTCCATCCTTTACTTCGGCTGTTACGATGGGCCAGTAGAAGGTATATCTGTCTTTACCCAGATACCCGGGCAGGGGGCCATAGAGCTCCTGTCCGGGTATGCTGATGTTCTGCTCATAGAAGTTCATGCGCAGGAACACGGCGTATTCTTTATTATACAGATAGCCCTTGAAAGGCTTTTCCCCCTCGTTTTGTGCCATAGCCATCAAGGTCGTTCCCCCCATCAGTATGGCCATCATCAAGTGTCTTTTCATCATCATTGCTTTGAAATTCATTTGCAAAAGTACGAAAAAAGGTTGTAACAAACGAGCATTTTTCGAAAATTCTTTGCAAACAAAGCCTCCTTTACAGACCGTCCCCAAAGGACGGTCGAAAGCTTAGTATATCTTTAGATATACCTTTAAAAAGAGAGGAGTCACTGGCAGTGACTCCTGTAGGCAGTTATACAAAGTGTATATGGCACAAATACACTTTGTATTTGGCATAAATACACATTGTATCTGGGCTACATACAGGGGATGATTCATTCATTGCCCCTATTAAAGTATCGTAAAAGTTTGGGGCTAATATGCGGTAATTGGCATAAAATCTGTATATTTGCAAGGAAGTTCCCTTTATGTGTGATTTGTAACCACAATATTTCCGCAATATGTCAAGTGTAAGAATAGACTATCTGCCATGCGTCAACTACTCGATGATGAATAGTGGCGTGGAGGTGTGCAACTCGTTTGTCCTGGAGAATGCCAGCGAGCGTGACTGGCAGGAGATAGAGGTCGGCATCGTCGGCGAGTATATCAAGGAGAGCCATTGCCGGATAGAAAGTCTGAGGCAGGGCCAGTCGCTCCAAGTGAAGAGCTTGAAGATAGAGCCCGACTTCCAGAGGCTGAGCGAGCTGACCGAGGCCGTGAAGACTTCCTTTAGCGTGCGCTTAAAGGAAAGGGGCGAACTGCTGCTTGAGGAAGACCACCCGATCACGCTCCTCTCGTATGAGGAGTGGGCGGGCACCACCGTGATGCCCGAACATATTGCGGCCTTTGTGGTGCCCAATCATCCACTGCTGGCCAGGGTGAAGCTCTCGGCCGCCCAGTTCCTGCAGAAGTGGACAGGCTCGTCGGCCTTCGACGAATACCAGACGCAGGACAGGAACAGGGTGCGTGCCCAGGTGGCAGCCATCTACGAGGCCCTGCGCTCCGAGGGCATTGTCTACTCGGCTCCTCCCGCCAGCTTCGAGGCCACAGGCCAGCGCATCCGTCTGGCCGACAAGGTGCTTACAGAGAAGATGGGCACCTGTCTTGACACGGCGCTGCTCGTGGCTTCGTGTCTGGAGTCGGTGGGCATCTATCCCATCGTGGTGCTGTTGAAGGGGCATGCCATGGTGGGTGCCTGGCTCACGCCCAACATGTTTCCGCAGATGGTGGGCGATGATGCCAGCTACCTGCTGAAAGAGACTGCCGATGGCAACCATAACTTGGTGCTGCTCGAGTCGACAGCCATCACCGCTTCTGGGGGCGTGAGCTTCGAGGATGCTGTCAGTTCGGCCCTGGGCAAACTGAACGACGAGCGCCAGTTCCTGTACTTCGTGGATATTCACCGTTGCCGCCTGGGAAACGTCAGGCCCTTGCCCCAGCGCATTCTGAAGGATGGAGCCTGGACGGTGGTCAATGAGGGCGTTGAGCACCAGAATGCCACCGATGGCGTGAACAGCCTGCACCACTACGACCTGCGGTTGGAGTCTACCGGCATGCCCACCACGAAGCAGATGATCTGGGAGCGCAAGCTGCTGGACTTCTCGCTGCGCAACAACCTGCTGAACACCAGGTTAGGCCGCAAGGTGGTGCCTTTCATCTCGTTCCAGATAGAGCATCTGGAAGACCACCTGCAGAATGGCGAGGACTACTTCATCATGCCTTCGCCGGGAAAGAAGATCGAGCCCAATGCCGACGGGATGTATGACTCGGCCCAGCAGGCTGCCGAATATCAGCAATACGCATCGGAACTGATAGGCAGCCACAAGATAGCCTCTTACCTGACCGACACCGAGCTGCAAGGAGCCTTGAAATATGTTTACAGAATGGCCCGCACCTCGCTCGAGGAGAACGGAGCCAACAGTCTGTTCCTGGCCCTGGGCATGCTGAAGTGGTATGAGACGGCCAAGAGCGAACAGCCCCGCTATGCGCCCATCCTGCTCTTGCCGGTAGACATCGTGCGCAAGAGCGGCCATAACTACGTCATCAGGAAGCGCGACGAGGACATCATCCTGAACATTACCCTGGTGGAGCTGCTGAAGCAGAACTTCCAGATCAGCCTCGACGTGCTGAAGGAACTTCCCAAAGACGAGAGTGGGGTAGACGTGAAGCTCATCTTCACCTACTTCCGCAGGGCCATTATCGAGCAGAAGAAGTGGAACGTGGTGGAGGAGTCGATGCTGGGCCTGTTCTCGTTCAACAAGTTTGTGATGTGGAACGACATACACACCAATGCCGACAAGCTGAAGGAGAACGTGGTGGTGGCCTCGCTCATAGAGAAACAGGACAAGCACGAGGCACCTGCCGACGTGGTCGATGCCAGGAACATTGACCGCGACAACAGCCCCATGGACTTTGCCATTCCGCTGGATGTAGACTCGTCGCAGATGGAGGCCATCGTAGAGTCGGGCCGTGGTCGCAGCTTCATTCTGCATGGCCCTCCCGGCACGGGCAAGTCGCAGACCATCACCAACATGATAGCCAACGCCCTGTATCAAGGCAAGCGCGTGCTGTTTGTGGCCGAGAAGATGGCCGCCCTCTCGGTGGTGCAGTCGAGGCTTGAGAAAATCAACCTGGCCCCTTTCTGTCTGGAGCTTCACTCAAACAAGGCCACCAAGAAGCACTTCCTGGAGCAGATGGACCAGGTGCTGAAGGTGACGAAGATCAGCTCGCCTGCCGACTACGCCAAGAAGTCGGAAGAGCTGTATGCCGAGCGCAAGGAGCTCATCAGCTACATGGAAGCCCTGCACCAGAAGACCGAGAGCGGGATGAGCCTCTATGAGTGCATATCGGACTACCTGTCGATAGCCGAGGATGAGGCCTACGAACCTTCGCTCACGAAGGATACCATAACCGCCCAGTTCATTGAGCAATGCAAGAGCCAGGTGGAGCAGCTCGATGCCATCCTGAGCATCGTGGGGCAGCCTGGCCAGAACGGACTATTTGGCTTGGAGCCTATAGATAATAAGCAGGATACGCTCGACACCATTCACCGGGTGCTGCAGCAGTTCAGCACCAGTCATGGCAGTTTCACTACAAAGGTAAGTGCCTTCAGCAACTCAACGATGCTGGCCCTGAAGACAGAGGCCGACCTTCGCTGGTTGGAGATGTTTGCACAGGCCAATGCCACGGCCAGGCGAAACGAGGAACTGCACGACCGCATTCTCTCGTCCTATCGTGAAGACATACTCCGCATAGATGTGAATGCCTATCGCCGGGAGTGGGAAGAGGTGCAGTCGAAGTGGTTCTTGCCCCGCTTCTTTGCCAAGAAGAAGTTCCTGCAGTCGCTGCAAGCCTTTGGCCAGATATTCGAGTCTGGCATCGACGACACGCTGAACATTGTGGATGACTATCAGACGACCAACCGTCAGCTGGCGACGATGACCGAGGAGATGGTGGCCTTTGCCCATGCCAACGGGTTCAGCCATCAGGAGCGCCAGCAGGCCTACGACAACTATATCGCCGCTCAGCCTGGTGCTGCCCGCAAGCAGGAGTTCCAGTACGATGCCGAGCAGATCATTGCGCTCAACAAGGAACTTACCGCCCTGACCGAACAGCTCCAGGCGCTGACGCTTGACAAGCACGGCAAAGACGATGTGGCCAGTCACTGCGACACGTGGCTCAGCCACTATCAGGACATCAGGGACTGGTACCACTGGGTCGACAAGAAGCAGGAACTGCAGCGTCTGGGTCTACCCACGTTTGTAGGTATGCTGGAGCAGGGCGTAGCGCCCGTGCATGCCATGAACAGCCTGCTGAAGGGCATGTACCACCAGCTCATTGCCATCACCATCGACGAGAGCCAGCAGCTCAGAATGTTCAACGGACTGAAGTTCCGGCAGCAGATCGAGAAGTACAAGCGCGACACGGCCCGTTTCCAGGAGCTGAGCAAGCAGGAGCTCTACTGCAAGTTGGCTGCCAGGGTGCCGTCTACACAGACGGCCACTGCCGATGGGTCGGAGGTGAGCATCCTGAAGCGCAACATAGCCAACGGTGGCCGTGGCAACTCCATCCGTTCCATTCTCGATAGCATTCCCACGCTGCTGCCCAGGCTCTGCCCTTGCATGCTGATGAGTCCTATCTCGGTTGCCCAGTACATTGACCTGAATGCCGAGAAGTTCGACCTCGTGATCTTCGACGAGGCCTCGCAGATGCCCACCAGCGAGGCCGTGGGTGCCATAGCCCGCGGCAAGGCGCTCGTGGTGGTGGGCGACAGCAAGCAGATGCCTCCCACCAGCTTCTTCACTTCGACGCAGGTTGACGAAGAGGAAGCCGACATCGACGATATGGAGAGCATACTCGACGACTGCATCACCCTCTCGCTCTGCGAGCATCAGCTCAACTGGCACTATCGCAGCAAGCACGAAAGCCTCATCGCCTTCAGCAATTCGCAGTACTATGGCAACGACCTGCTGACCTTCCCCTCGGCCGATGACCATGCGGCCAAAGTGAGGCTGGTGCCCGTAGATGGTGTCTACGACAAAGGCCACACGCGCAGCAATCCCGAGGAGTCGAAGGCCATTGTCGACGAGATTCTGCGCAGGCTTGCCGATCCCCAGCTCAGGAACTACAGCATAGGCGTGGTGGCATTCAGCAAGGTGCAGGGCGACCGCATAGAGGACGACCTTATAGAGCAGCTTGACAAGCACCCCGACCTGAAGGAGATTGCCATGAACGGCAAGGAGCCTATCTTCGTGAAGAACCTGGAGAATGTGCAGGGCGACGAGCGCGATGTCATTCTGTTCTCCATTGGCTATGGTGCCGACAAGAATGGCCGCGTGTCCATGAACTTCGGCCCGCTGAACAATGCCGGTGGCGAGCGAAGACTGAACGTGGCCGTATCGCGTGCACGCTACGAGATGATCGTCTACTCCACCCTGAAGGCCAGCCAGATAGACCTGAAACGCTCGCACGCCAAGGGCGTCGAAGGACTGAAGGCATTCCTCGAGTTTGCCGAGACAGGGCGGCTGCCATTGGTCTCGGGCACCACCCACGATGCCGACAACAACGTGATGGTGGGCCAGATATGCGAGGCCCTTACGGCCATGGGCTATATCACAGAGTCGTTGGTGGGCAGGTCGAAGTTCAAGGTCGACATAGCCGTCAGCACACCCCGTCAGCCTGATAGGTTCATTCTGGGCATTCTGTGCGACGGCCGTGCCTACTACGAGACGAAGACCACGCGCGACAGGGAGATTGTGCAGCCCAACGTGCTGCGCATGCTGAACTGGCGCGTGATGAGGGTCTACTCCATTGACTGGTACGAGAATCGTGAACGTGCGCTCGCCCAGATTGTCGACGAGCTGAAGCAGGCCGAGGCCGCTGGCACCCAGCAGCAGGCAGAGCCGAAAGCCAGAGAAGAGAAGCCTGCCTACGTTTTCGATTCTGAGAAGATCAAGGGCGCCAGTCTTGTAGAGGCCGTTGCGAGGAACAAATCGCTGCGCCCATACAAGGAGTGCGAAATAGAGCCCGTCAGTGTAGACAAGGACAACTATACCCCACAGAGCGGCATCAACCAGAGGATGATCAAGCGCATACTCAAGGACGAGCAGCCCGTGACCGAGGGCTACTTGTGCAAGCGTCTGGCCAAGGCACTGGGCTTCGGCCATGCGGGGGCCAACATTCAGAAGGCTGTGGCCTACGCCGCGACGGGGCTCTATCGCGACCCGCTCACGGTGGGGGGCATCGTCAGCTACTGGCTCGACAGGGCGAGTGCCCGCGACTATGGCTACTACCGTGCCCCCTCGGCCCGTACCATCACCGAGATCCCTCCCATCGAGGTGGCCAATGCCATCAAAGAAGTGATTGAGGAAGAGTTCTCCCTGCCCCAGGAGAAGATACCCACCATTGCCGCCAGGAAGCTGGGCTTCTCGAGCGCGGGTGCCAAAATAAGTGAAGCCATCAATGCCGTTATAGCCCAGTTGCAGCACGACGAGGTGCTCGTGGTGAACAACGGCCTGGTGTCGCTACGCGCGTAGTTACCTCAGGGGGCTGTTGCGCCTGTCGCGAATGAGCTGCAGCTGGCCCATCAGATCCTGGTAGTGCAGGGCGTTGAGGGCATCGGCACTTGATGCCTGGGCCTTGAGGTACTGTTCCAGCTTGTCGAGGTGCTGCAGCAGGTAGAGCATGGCATCGCTACCGGCAATGCGGGCACTGGCGGCGGTCTTGTCGGCAGGCTGGTTCAGCAGTTCGTTCAGCTGGCTCACATAGCTGCGCTGCAGGTTGCGGCGCAGCTTGTTTTTCCACTCGCTGGGCTGGTCGAGGGGCTTCCATACCTGTGCAAACACATCGTCGAGATACTCGCCCATGGGGTAGGCAGCACTGCCGGTGGTGAACTTGTTGCTGAGCGTGCAGAGCACGTAGCCAGAAAGCAGCCGGCCCAGTACGTTCTCCTGCCGGGTGTTCTGGTTGGCGGTGGGGTCGATGCCCACCTTGTCGACGATCTGTGTGGGGTAGAGCCATTCGGGGGCGTCGAATATCTGGCTGCCTATGTACTGTAGGGCCTCCTTCTGCCGGCTCTTAGGCACCAAGGCCCAGGGCTCCTGCCCCGGCATGTTGTTGTGGTAGCGGCCCACAATGTTGCGCATGACATGGTTCTGGTAGCGGCCAAACTGGTTGAGCACCTCGTTGTACATCATGGAGAGGTCTTCGTACTGGTCGTTGTCCTGACGGGTCCACTGGGGCAGGCTCTCCATAACGCGCTTCAGGTTCTTGATGCCATAGGCCGATGCCTTCATGCTGTTGTCGCCCAGGTCCTCGGTCTGGGCGCGCGGGTCTTCGCCACCCCCTTCGCCACCGAACCACAGGCGCGGGTTCTGTGCCAGCTTCTGGGTGGTCTCGTTCATCAGCTGTTCTTTCTCCTCGAACTCGTCCTTGAACTCCGGGCGCCACTGGTAGCCCCACTTGATGGCCCACTTGTCGTAGTCGTTGATGCGGGGGAAGAGGCCACGCTCAGAGATCTTGTCCTCGGGCTGCGCCACGTAGTTGAAGCGGGCATAGTCCATGATCGAGGCGGTGTGGCCGTGGGCCTCGACCCACTGCTTGTCGCGCAGCTTCTCAACGGGCGTGGCCCACGAAGCCCCCATGTTGTGGCGCAGGCCCAGGGTGTGGCCCACCTCGTGGCTGCTCACGAAGCGTATGAGCTGGCCCATCAGCCGGTCGTCGAACTTCATTTGGTGGGCCCGCTTGTCGTTGGGCCCGCACTGCACCATATACCATTTGGTGAGCAGGTTCATTACGTTGTGGTACCAGCAGATGTGGGCCTCGATGATCTCGCCCGAACGGGGGTCAACGATGCGGGGGCCATAGGCATTCTCGGTCTCGCTGGGCAGGTAGCGCAGCACTGAGAAGCGGGCATCGTCGAGGCTCATCGTAGTATCGTTCTTGGGCCACTCGCGGGCCTCGATGGCATTTTTGAAGCCAGCCGCCTCGAAGGCCACGCGCCAGTCGTCGATGCCCTGCTTCAGGTAGGGAATCCACTTCTTGGGCGTGGCGGGGTCAATGTAGTAGACGATGGGCTTCACGGGCTCGGTGAGCTCGCCCCGCAGGTATTTCTTCTTGTCCTTGGGCACCAGGCGGTAGCGCGACACGAACGATTCGTGCCGGGCTTTGGTCTGGTCGTCGCTGAACTGCCGGAAGGTGTTCACGAAGTAGCCTACGCGCTCATCCCACAGGCGCTTGCGCATAGGCTCCTTGGGCAGCAGTACGATCGATGTGTTCTGCCCCAGGGTGATGCTGCCCGTCTTCGAGGCGGCCGAGGCCGCGGGCTGGCTGCCATAGGTGCGGGTGGTGACCACCTCGATGTTGGTGGGGAATACCTTCATCGTGTCAACGAAGGTGCGGTCGCCCATCAGTCCGCTCAGCTTCAGCGTGCCCTTGTTGGTGCTGGGCATGGAGGTCAGGTTGTTGTCCTGCTTGAAGAGGTTGGTCACGTCGACCAGCTGGGCGTCGTCGGCCTCGTTGCGGCCAATGATCTTGAACGCCATGACCATGGGGTCGATGGTCGACTTCTCGAGCGTGCGCGAAATGTTGTCCTTCTCGCTGGCCAGATAGCTCAGCACATACTGGCGCATGAGCAGCGTCTTCTTGTCGCGCTGCTCGAAGTAGACGGTGCAGTGGGTGATTTCCTCGCCGGCCAGCTTGCCGAAGCCCTGGGGCACGGCGGTGAAGCGGGTGACGCAGAGCAGCAGGCGGCCCAGCATGGAGTCGGGCACCTCGAAGTAGTAGTTGTCCTCGATGTGGCGCACGGTAAAGAGTCCCTGCAGAGTGGTGCCGCCCTTCTTCAGCAGCTTCTGGTATTCGGTATCCTCTTTCTTCTTCTCGGGTGTGGCGGGCTTCCCCTTGCTGCCCAGGGTGTCGGCGCGCAGCGAGTCGGTCTTGAGGGTGTCTATTTTCAAAGTATCTACTTTCAAGGTGTCGACCTTCAGGGTGTCAACTCTATAGTTTATGGAGGCGTTTGCCGTCAGGTTCAGGGCCAGTAGGGCCAGCAGGAGTGCACTTTTTTTCATATACAAAATGTGGTTGTTTCTGAATAATGATGCAAAGATACAATGTATTTTTGGAAAAACCTCGTAACCTATCGATTTTAACGTGTTTTACGGTGATTTGGCAACCGTCCTGGTTTCTACTTTCTGCACTCATTACGTCAAACAACTCCTTTGCAGGTGCAAAGGTACAACTCACTTGAACACTCCATTTCCGATTAATCCCAGCAGAAGCAAGAGTAGTGCTCCAATCGTATAGACAAGAGCACTACGCCAGTTCTGTTCTTCCTTATCGGGTGGTGAGGAATTGAAAGGATAGTCGAAATCCATATTACAGGAATTAACTGATACCACCGCTGAGATAATTCTTGGTCAGTTCGTGCTGGGGATTGCCGAAGATTTGCTTGGCATCGCCCTGCTCAATGACTTCGCCGAGATACATAAAGATGACGTGGTCTGCAATACGCTGTGCCTGACGCAGGGTGTGGGTGACCATCACGATGCTGTAGTCCTGCTTCAGTTTGACAAAGAGGTCTTCGACGGTCTTGCTCGAAATGGGGTCGAGAGCACTGGTCGACTCGTCGGCCAGCAGGTAACTGGGCTCCACGGCCAGCGAGCGGGCCAGACAGAGGCGCTGCTGCTGTCCACCGGAGAGCTTGTTGGCGGGCGTATGCAGACGGTCTTTCACCTCATTCCACAATCCGACTGCCTCCAGATAGTGCTGTACGACGAGGTCGAGCTTACGCTTACCGCGCACACCATGGATGCGGCAGCCGTAGGCAATGTTGTCGTAGATGCTCATGGGCAGCGGGCAGGGGCGCTGCGGCACCAGTCCAATGTTGCGACGCAGTTCGGTCATCTGGCTGGGACCTGCACCAATGATGTCCTGTTTGCCGAGGTTCACTTCGCCGTCGATTTTCACACCCTCTATGGAGTCGACCAGGCGATTGAAGGTACGCAGCAGCGTAGTCTTGCCACAGCCCGACGGTCCAATGATGCACGTAATTTTGTTCTGCGGAATTTCCACGTTGACATTCTTCAGTATGTGGGCCTTGCCGATGTGGATATTCAGGTTGTGCGTAGCCAGATGGGTATCCTCCAAACGGGGGAACTTACGGTCGACGACGAATGGCACATGTACCGTCCAGGGGACGCGCTGGCTGATGCTGCTGCCGAGCACTTGTGGTAAACTGATTGAAAAACTCATATTATGTTCGTTTTTGATGTTGGTTTCTGTGGGTGCAAAGTTACGGCTAATTCTCCGTCCGTGCAATACCCTTTGATTAGTAAATTGCATACCTCGCATTAGGTATTATATCTTGTTGCGCGAAAAACGGTTCATGATGAAGCGGCCACTCAGCGAGAGGGCAAGCACGATGGCCGTCAGCACCACTGCTGCGGCGTAGGCGCGGTCCTGCACCTCCAACTGGGGCGCGCTCAACTGGAAAAACACGCTCAGGGGCAGCGAGGCCGTCTGCTGAGTCAGGCTGGTCGGAATGGAGTCGCTGAAACCTGCCGTGAACATAACACCAGCAGCGTCACCGATGGCGCGACCGATGGAGAGCAGCGTGGCCGTGGCAATGGCTGGTGCAATCTGGCGAACCACGACGCTGATGGTCTCCAGACGGGTGGAGCCAAGGCTATAACCCGCCTCCAGCAAATCCTGCGGAATGGTCTTTGCCACTTCGTCCATCGAACGGATGAAGATGGGGATAATCAGCAGCGTCACCACAAGGATACCTCCCAACAACGACGTGCGCAGGCCGAAAAAGATCATGATGGTGAAACCGAAGGCACCATAGACGATGCTCGGTATGCCAAACAGCACGTCGTAGGCCAGTCGTGCCACAGCACCAAACTTGGAGTGCGGCTTGAGATAGACATTCAGATAGAACACGACGGGAATCGAGACCAATAGGCCCAGAACGGTAGCACCGCCCACGATGTAGAGCGAGCCGACGATGGCATTGAGGAATCCGCCCTCCTTACCAATATAAAAACCACCACCGGGCAGCGACGACACCATCTCCCACGATAGCACGGGCAGTCCGCGACGGA
>JAFVEE010000122.1 GCA_017478085.1 Prevotella sp.
AGGTACGGCGAAATGGCTGGTAAATAGGCGGCGCTGGCCTGCGTGCCTTTAGGTACGCGACTGAAGCAGAGGAGTATCGCGTACCTAAAGGCACGCTTCCCTATGCCATCTTTTTACCAGCCATGCAGCCGTACCTACGGCACGGCTGCATGGCTGGCTACCCCTATCAAGCCCCTACAGGGCTTTCTTTTACTGTTTTTCATAAGGGCGGGAAAGTTCAGTTAATCATAGCAGCTCCTACGGCAGGGGCAGGTACCAGTTGGCGCTGTCCATCAGCTTGGTGCGCAGGGCGGCATCGGGGGTGCCGGTGCGGCGCGAGATGGGATCGGCCAGATAACTGTTGTCGCCACGGCGCAGGGCCACGCGCATCAGGTCGTAGAAGCGGTAGCCCTCGAAGGCTCCCTCTAAGGCCATCTCGTTGACGATGAGATCCTCAACCAGCGGAATCTGGTAGTCGACGGTGTCCTGACGGTTGGCCAGGGTGGTGGCAGGCTGCGGCAGGGCGTAGAAGTCGTTGATCTGCGAGTCGCCCGAACCTAAGGAGTGCACGCCGATGGTGGTCTCCTTGGTGAAGACGTTGCCGTCGAACTTGATCAGGTCGCCAGCACGCTGCTGCTCCAGGGAGTCTACATAGAGCGTGACGTTCTCGGGGCAGAGGCCGTACTTCAGGATGGCCATAGCCGACTGGGGCAGACCGGCACGGTTCAGAGCCTCGGCATAGCGCAGGTAGACCATCGTGATGCGGTAGGTGGCCACTTGGTTGACCCAGATCTTGCTGATGCTCTGCCTGATGGCCGAATACTCGGAGTACTCGTCCTGGGCACCGCTCGAATACTGGTTGAAGTACGAGTAGAGACGCAGGTCGCCCACGAGCAGGTCGTCGAGCATACCCGTTCGGGGCACGTAGATGGTGTCGGTGCGGGCATCGGTCTTGTGCTCCATACAGTAGACCTGCGAAGCCGAGAGCTGGCGCATGCCTGCCGAGGGGGTGAGCTGGAAGTAGTAGTTATTCTCTGAGGTCGACGCGTAGATGTTCCTGAGCTCGCTCACCGTGCCGTAGAACACCTGGCCCTCCATCGGGATGAAGCTCAGGATCTCGGACGAGGAAGTGGGAAGATAGGCATTGGTGGGATAGCGGAACTCGCTGGGGTCGGTCCAGGTGATGCGGCTGCTGTAGCGCAGCTGCACGGGCTCCTTCTCGTCGTTCAGGTAGCTATTGTACCAGCGGGCAGCCTCCTCGTAGCGGCCGGCCCAGAGGCACAAGTCGCCTAAGAGCACGCGCACGGGGATGAAGAAGTATTGCGGGTCCCAGCTGCCAATGGCACCAAAGTCGGGCAGCAGGGTCATGGCGTAGGGCGTGAGGTCGGTGATGAAGTAGTTGCACACGTCGGCAATGCTCTTGCGCGGCTGGCTCATGGCGTCGCGGGCCTCCTGCTCGGTCATCACAGGCTCGGTGACCAGGGGCACCTGGCCGTAGGCCTGCACCAGCTGCAGGTAGGTCCAGGCACGGTAGGCCTTGACCACGGCATACTCGCGCTCGAAGATCTTGCGGCCACGGCGCTGCAGGGCCGTGTCGGCGTGGGCCAGGTAGTAGTTGCAGTTGTTGATCACGGCGTAGTAGTCGCTCACCTGGTTGTACTTGTTCTGCTGTGAGAAGTCGAAGGCCGAGAGGCGCTTCAGGTCGGCCGAGGCGGCATCGGTGGTGACGGCCAGATCGCCGCGGGCCTCGCCCAGGAGCACGGTGCGGTCGGCAATGGTCTGCATGGCATTGACGATGCCCAGCACGCTATACACCGAGTCGGTGGTGTGGTTCAGGGTGTTGTCCTCGGCAAACTCCACCAGTTCCGAGTCGGTGTCGAGCATATTGGAGCAGGAGGACAAAGAGACCCCCACCCCGCCTCCCCCTACGAGGGGGAGGAGTGTATAGATGGTAAAACGGAACGCTCTTCCTATTTTATCTTTCAACTCTTGTATCATAATTATTTTCTTTATTATAATCTTTATTAGCAATTCTGACCACTCCCCTCCCTCACAGGGAGGGGCAGGGGGTGGGTCTTCAGGGGGTGGGCCTACAGATTAATGTTCACACCCAGCGAGAAGCTGCGGCCAGCCGAGAGCAGACCACGGTCGATGCCCTGCGAAAGGATGCCTCCGGCCATAGCGCAGTCGGGGTTGCTGCCCAGATAGCGGGTGATGGTGAAGAGGTTCGAGGCATTGCCCCAGATGGTGATGCCCTGCAGGTAGGTGCTCTGGATGGGCAGGTACCAGGAGAGGGTGACGGAGCTGAGGCGCAGGTAGGAGCCATCCTCAATCCAGCGGTCGCTGAACGAGCTGTTGCCCATAGGATCGCCGTAGGCCACGCGGGGAATGTCGGTCTGCTGACCCTCGGTAGTCCAGCGGTAGTTCATAGCCGTGGTCTGGTTGAGGAACAGGCTGCCGCCCTCGAGCAGCGAGCGCTCGTAGTTGTAGACGTCGTTGCCCAGCGAGTAGTTCATCACGGCCTGCAGCTTCAGGTTCTTATAGCTGAGCGTGGTCGAGATGTTGCCGTAGATGTCGGGGTTGGGATTGCCAATGACCACGCGGTCGTCGGCAGCCTCGCGGTCGTCGCCAGCATAGATCTCGCCGTCGCCATTGCGGTCGTAGAAGCGCATGTCGCCAGCCTGGAAGAAGACGGGGTTGCCATTGTCGTTCAGCTTGTAGTAGCCATCGGCGGCGGCATCGGCGGCAGTGGTGTAGACGCCCTCGGTCTTCAGACCGTAGAACAGGCCCACGGGCTGGCCCACCTGGGTGATGATGGTGCCGCCATAGAGGTTGGTCTTGATGGCACGGTCGTCGTTGGGCAGGGCCGTCACCTTATTATTATAGTGGCCTGCCGAGGCTCCCAGCTCCCAGCCGAAGTCCTTCAGGGCGAGCACCTTGGCGTTGACGGCAACGTCGAAGCCGGCGTTCTCCAGCTTGCCCTCGTTGCTCCAGTTCTGCTGCAAGCCGCTGGTCCAGGCCAGCTGGCGCAGCGACAGCAGGTTCGAGGTCCAGCTCTTGAACAGGTTCAGGCGCACGCTGAGGCGGTTGTTCAGGAAGTTGCCAGTGAGTCCGGCCGTGAGGCGGCTGGTGGTCTCCCACTGCAGGTCGGTGTTGCCAATGTTGCCAATGAGCTTGCCGGTGGCTTCCTCGGCCAGCATGCGGCGGGCAACGAAGTAGGTGCGCGAGGCGGTGTAGTCGATGTCGTCGTTGCCGGTCATATCGAAGCCCACGTTGAGGCGCAGGTAGTCGATGCCCTTCACACCGGCGAGCCACTTCTCGTTGGTGAGCACCCAGGCTCCCTCGATGCTGGGGAACAGGCCCCACGACACGCCACCCAGGTGCAGGCCCGACACATCGTCGCCGAAGCGCGAGGAGGCCTGGGCCGAGAGGCCCACGTTGGCATAGAAGCGGCTGGCATAGTCGTAGCCGGCCAGTGCATACCAGGTGAGCTCGCGGGTCTTGTCGTCGGCACCGTCGGTGTCCTTGAAGCGCAGCGAGGTCGACATGTTGGGCGTCTTGTCGTTGCTGGTGTCGTAGCCGCGCTGCGAGGTGAGCGTGTACTCGCTGCTCAGGAAGCGCAGGCCGGCCTTCACGTCGACGTTGTGGGCACCGTAGCGGTTGGCCCAGGTCAGGCGGGTGTCGCTCTGGATGGCCGTCTGGCGGGCTGCCATGCTCTGTGCAATGTTGTGCAGATAGGTGTCCTCATCGAGACCTTCGACGGTGAAGGTGGGCACACCCTGACGGGGCAGGTAGTAGTTCTCGTTGGTGTTGACCAGCGAGAGCGTGAAGTGCTCGCTCAGGTCGAGGTGCTTGTTCAGATGGAACTGCGGGGTGATGGCAAACGTGATGAGACGGTTACCAAACGAGTTGCGGTTCTTGCCGTCGCCGTGCTCCAGAATGCTCTTGGGGTTGGCCAGACGGCCCTTGCCCTGGAACTTGCCCTCCAGATAGTCGTCGGCCTCGGCCAGGTAGTGGCTCAGACGGCCGTGCTTGTCGTAGGCGTAGGGCGAGAGGAAGGGCGACTTGGCCAGGGCGATGAAGCCCGGCGAGGTGATGACCGTGGCGAGGGGATCGGCAGGTGCGGCGTCGTCGCGCAGCGAGCGGTCGACGTCGCTGTAGGAGGCATCGAAGCGCACATCGAGCCACTTGGCCACGGTGATGTCGCTGTTCAGTCGCATGTTGAAGCGCGAGTAGTCGTTCTCCTTCAGCGTGCTGTTGCCCAGTGAGTAGCCCACCGAGAGGTTGTAGCTGGCGGCATTGTCGCCACCCTGCACGTTGATGTTGTAGTTCTGCGAGAAGGCGTTCTCGTAGACCTCGTCGGTCCAGTCGGTCTCGTTGTAGTACTGCTTATAGTAAAAGTAATCTTCCTCGCTGTTCAGGAACTTCATCTGGCCCAGCTGGTTGGGGTTCATCTTGCCCGACAGCAGCTGGCTGGCATAGAGGCGATAGTCCTCGGCCTTCATCATCTCGGGCAGACGGGGCACCAGCTCGTAGCGGCCATTGATGGTGAGGTCGATCTTGGTGGCCATCGACTTGTTGCGCTTGGTCTTGATGAGCAGCACGCCACCGGCACCCTTGGCGCCGTAGAGGGCGGTACCGTTCTTGAGCACCTCGACGCTCTCGATGTCGTTCACGTTGAGGTTGGCCAGCATATTGTTGAAGTAGCCGTCGTGCAGCAGCTGGCGCGAGTACTGCATGTCCATAATCACGCCGTCGACCACCACGAGGGGCTGGGCGTTGGCATTGAGCGAGTTGATGCCCTGGATGAGCATCATCTGGCCCATGCCGGGAATGCCGCCGTGGCTCACGGTGCGCATGTCGGCACCTAAGCGCTGGGCCACGAGCGGGTCGATGCTCAGCTCAGAGGTATTGTCGAACTGGCCAGTCTGGCCACTCAGCGTGGCGGTGGTGGTGCGGCTGTAGGTCTCGCTGAAGGCGGTGCTGCTATACAGGCGGCCATCGGCCTTGTCGCCGGCAATGGCCTGCTGCAAGAGGCTGTAGCCATCAACGTTCATCAGCACCGAGCGGGTATAGTCGGGCACCTTCAGCTCGTAGTGTCCCTGCTCGTCGGTCATCGACGAGTAGCGGCGGTCGCCGTAGGCAGCCACGATGACACCGGCCATGGGCTTGCCCGTGACGGCATCGACCACGTCGCCCGTGACGACCTTCAAATTGTCCTGTGCTGCCACCGAGGCCCCGGCCAGCAGCATCATTGCTGATAAGATATGCTTCTTCATTGTTATTCAGATTTAGAGGTACGGGGACGAAGGTAAATGCAGTCGAGATACATCTCGCGGGCGTATTGCGAGGTCTGGCGGGCCGTGATAGAGCACTGCAGGCGCACGCTCACCTTGATGTCTTGCTGATCGTAGTTGCAGGCGGGGAAGTGGAAGGCCTCGGCCAGCACGATGGTGTCGACAAGCTCGGGCTTGTTGGTGAACTCCTTGTTGTTGCAGTTGAACACCTGTTCAGCACCCTTCTCGTCGACATAGTTCACGTAGGCCCTGAACTTGTTGGGCTTCAGGTCGGGGTCTTTCTGGTTGGCCACCGACTTGGGCAGCACAACGGCGCAGATGTCGTAAGTGCCCGAGAGGGTGTTGTTCACACGGAAGGTCACTTCCCAGTTTGACGTGCCGCTTTCGGGAACGATGTCGAGGTAGGCACCTTCCGAAATGCTGTCGGTAGCCAGTCGGCGCGTGTTGTAGGTGCAGGCGCGGTAGTTCGTGATGAGCGATGTCTGCTCGCCCTCGCTCCACAGCTCCTTGAAGTAGGTCTGCTCGGGGGTGAAGGGCCACTCCTGGGTCTTGTAGAGCACGCCGTTGCTGCACGCTACGGGCGTGGCCTGGCTGAGCACGCCGCCCTCGGCAAAGGGCTTGTAGAACACGTGGTACTCGGGCTTCAGGCGGTTGTAGGGCACGGAGATGAGCGAGTCGTCGACAGACTTCTGGTCGGTCATGTTATAGACGGCATCGCTCAGCAGGGCGTAGGTAGTCCAGTAGTGCTGCAGCGAGTCGCGCTTCAGCATCTTCTCGTCGTACTGGAAGTACTGCTCGGCCTCCTGCCAGGCCTTCTTCCAGCCGGCCTCGGTGGGAGCCACCACCCAGTAGGTAGAGTCTTCGGCAGCAATGAGGCCCAGGCGGTTCAGGAAGCGGTTGCGCTCGATGACCACCGAGTCTACATAGACGGGCACGCCCTCGACGATGCCGCTCGACACGGAGGCGTCGGCATCGAAGTAGTCCTCATCGTAACGGCGCAGCGACTGGCCCACGACGCTGAACTCGGGCACGTCGCACAGGGTCTCGTAGAGGCTGTACTCGTAGGGCAGCGGCTGACTGATGACGTGGAGCACGCCGTTCTTGGCGTGGTTGTTGGCCTGGCTCACGGCGATGTCCTGAATGGAGCTGGCACCGATCTCCACATACTTGGAGTTGAGCAGCAGGATGGGCTTGCCGTCGGGCGTGAGCGAGGTGACGGTGCGCGAGAGGTGGTTCTTGACGAAGAACTTCTCGACCACCGAGTCGCCCTGGTTGGTCTGCACCAGCTGCAGGAGCGAGTCCTTATTGAAGGTGCCGTTCAGGGGAGCCACCACGGTGAACGACTGGCCGCTGCTGAGCAGGTCGGCATAGCTCACCGAGGTCTTCTTGTGCATACGGAACACCTTGGTCTGCTGCAGCACCTCGCGGAAGTCGCTCAGCTGCGGGTTGGCTTCAAGCTGCTCCCACAGGGTCTGGTTGCTGCCACCCGTGGCATCGGTGCCATCGTAGTGGTCGTCCCAGTCGGAGCAGGAGGTCAGCAGCCCACCCCCAACCCCTCCCCAAGTGAGGGGGGCTAAGATACCACAGACCCCAAGAAGCGATGTTCTTATTCTCTTTAATATCATGTGTCTGTTCATATTTCTTCTCTTTATTAATTTCTAATGAATAAATCTAACCTTTCTCCCCTCCCTTGGGGAGGGGCAGGGGTGGGCCCTTTTAGTGGGTGTCCTCGCCCTCGGGGCTGCCATAGACGCTCTTGGGGCACAGCTCGATGTAGTCGAACGACCAGTAGCGGTCGGGATCGTCGAGCACCTGGCGCACACGCAGACGGTATTCCTTACTGGAATCGAGATACTGCGTAGTGAGGATGCGGCGCAGGGGACCCAGCTGTCGCAAGGAGCTGTCGCCGGCACCTGGGCGCCAGCTGTCGGGACCCTTCATATAGCCACGGTTGTGCATAGCCTTGTCGTTGGCCATGTTCTCCTCCTCGTCCTCGGTATCGGCCACGGCACCAATGGTGGGGTCGCCACCATACACACGCAGGTCGATGGGAATGCCGCAAGGCTCGTTGTTCAGATAGACCTGAATGACACCACGCTCGTCGCCCGAGGTATAGCCCAGGCGCACCTCGTAAGTGCCAGAGGGCACGGGAGGCAGCTTGAACGACACGTCGAACACACCGCTGATGGCCACGGCGTTTGACTGATAGCTCCACCAATAGGGCACGTCGCTATGCACACCCACGAAGGTCTCGGGGCTGCACGTCCAGTCGGTGATGTAACCATTCTTGAAGCCCGTCAGGATGTCCTCGCCATAGCGGCCACGGCCGTTGCAGTTCATAAAGTCGGGGCTCAGCACGGTGGCATCGATGCGTATGCGGCGGTTCAGCACCACGTCGCGCACCTCGGGGGTGTAGGCCAGGATGTCGTCGAGATAGTGGTACACACCGTTCACAGCGTTCTGGTCGGTAGTGCCCGACTCTGAAGGCGACAGCACCTTCACGCCACGAATCTTGTAGCCGCGCTCGTAGCCATTGTCGCCCACGCCACGACGGTTGATGAAGAGGCCCGAGGGAGGACCGGCAAAGCGCACAATGGTGCCGGGGCACATGGTCTCGAAGTACTCTTCGGGGTCGATGTACTTAGCCGTGAGACACTCGAGCACGGCACCTGTGGGCACCCAGCTGTTATACTGGCCCACACGGTTCAGCAGGTGATAGCTCACGAAGCGGTTCAGCGGGTTCTTGCGGTGCTTGGGGTTGTCGTCGTAGAGACCGGCATCCTCGGGATAGGTCTCGTCGTAGATGCGCTTGGCGTAGGCCTTCAGGTCGTCCATCGTATAGATGCCGTAGTTGTGATACACCGAGTCGGGCTCTACGAAGGCCGTGTACTTGAAGTAGCGCTTGCCCACCCAGAAGGTGCGGGTGTAGTTGGCACCACCGCTGGTGCATCGCTCCATGGTGCCGGTGTAGACCGAGTCGTCGCCGCAGCTATAGGTCTCGTCGATGTAGCGCACCAGCGAGTCGGCCATGCCCGTGAGCTTCAGGGCGTCGGAGAACAGGGTGAGCGTAGAGTCTTCCGCAATCTTGTCGGCCAGCAGCAGACTGCTCGACGTGATGGTGTTGTTCAGCACGTGGACCACACCGTTGGTCACCGAGTCGTCGTGCTCCACCATACGCGCATTCTTATTAATGTAATAGATGAGCTTGTTGCTGTTCGTCACGTCAGAGTCACTCGACAGCACGATGTAGGCATCGTCCATGTTCAGTTCGGGCAGTGCGCCCTCGCTGATGTCGGTGGTGAAGAAGGCACCCTTCTTGATGATGTGGGTGC
Organism: Prevotella sp.; assembly: GCA_017478085.1. Lineage (GTDB taxonomy): Bacteria > Bacteroidota > Bacteroidia > Bacteroidales > Bacteroidaceae > Prevotella. The sequence continues at coordinate 8,609 of JAFVEE010000122.1, forward strand.
GGGCCAGCGTGTCGCAGGTCTCGGCGGGAATGTCGTCGATGCTGCCGAAGCCATTGCGGCGCAGGTACTTTTCAATGCCCTCGTTGGTGGGAGCGAAGACGGTGTACTTCAGCAGTCCGGCAGTGCTATAGGTGCCGTAGGTAGAGAGCATCGAGAAGTAGGGCGTGCGCTTCAGTATGCCGATGAACTCGCTGAACTGCTCGGGACGCTCCTCCAGGAACTCGGCAGCGGTGAGCTTGGTCGAGGAGTAGTAGTTCTCGGGCACGTTGTCATCGTCGTCGACACAGGAGACACTGAGTGCACTGAGAAGACAGAGCGCACAGAGGCTATAGAATGCTGATTTTATGCTTTTGGTAATCATAATATTCTGTTTACAATTATTCTCTATTCTCAATTATCGCGTCAGTTCCGAGTCTTCGCCATTGGTGAAGGCCGGGTTCTGCACCAGCAGCGGGTTCACCTTCAGCTCGTTCTTGGAGTAGGGGAAGTAGATGATGTTGGGATCGGCCAGCTTGATCTTGATGGCGTTCACGTTCTCCAGCAGCTTGCGCGTGGCCAGGTCAACCAGACGGCGGTTGTTGCCATCGCGGCGGGCGAAGCGCACCAGGTCGAACCAGCGCTTGCCCTCGAACAGGAACTCGCGCTGACGCTCCTCGAGCACCAGCTGCTCCATAGCGGCCTGCGAGTCGGTGTAGTCGCTGGCCTTGAGCGTGCTGCTGCGGGTGCCGTTCACGGCATCGTTGGCACGCTTGTTCACAATGTCTATCAGCTTGAAAGCCTCGTCGAGGTCGCCCTCCTGGTTGCGCTCTATCAGGGCCTCGGCCTTGATGAGAATCATATCGCTCAGGCGGTAGAAAATCCAGTTAGAGCCAGAGCCGGAGCTGCTGGAGGCCATGAGGTTCAGGTCCTTGTCGGTGCTGACGTTCTGCGTGGAGTAGCTCACGGTGTAGTAGACGTACTTCATGATTGAGTAGCGCGAGTTGTCCAGTCGGGTACTCTCGTAGGCACGTCCGTCGGTTCGCTTGAACAGGGTGTTGCTGCCCGTGGCCACGTCCTTGGCAATGAAGTCGGGGCAGCTCAGGCGGCCATCCTCGTAGTAGCTGCTCACCCAGTTGTTGGTCTGGCTCTGCCTCGTGCTGTAGTAAAGCTCGAAGATGCTCTCGAACGAGTTGCCATCGCCGAAGATCTCGCCGTAGGCATTGCCGCAACGGGTGCTGCCCACGGGCTTCTCCAGAATCATGGGAATGCTGTCGATGAGGTCGATGTTGTTCACCTGGCCATCGCGCTCTACCATTTCCTGATACTGCTGGCGCTTGAAGTCGATGACCACGTCGCAGCAGCGTATGGCATTGTCCCACTCGCCGCGCCACAGATAGAGGTCGGCCAGCAGGGCATAGATGGCCCAGCGGGTGATGCGGCTGCTGTTCACGTAGGCATTGCTGCTCTCGTCGACATAGTAGCGGCGCACGGCATCGTTCTTCACCCGCTCCAGGTCCACGATGAGCGAGTCGACCACATCGTTGAACGGCGTAGCGGGCAGGATGTAGGTCTGGGTGTCGTCGATGCTGGGCTGGGTGCTGTAAGGCACGTCGCGGAAGGTGCGCACCAGGTAGAAGTAGGCCAGTGAGCGCAGGGCCACGGCCTCGGCCACGTTGGCCTTCATCTCGTCCTCGGTGTAGTTAGGATCGATGGCCTGCACCTTCGGGGCGTAGTAGCACACGGTGTTGCAACGGTTGATGACCTCGTAGAACTTGGCCCAGTTGCACATATCGTTCGAGGGCAGCAGGTTCTCTTTCAGAATCTCGTTGATGTTGTTGGGCACGTTGGCACCGCCCCTCAGGTTGTCGGAGCGCAGCTCGCCCCAAACGCCCATTCGCACCAGTGCGTCGCTGCTTTCGAGCGACTCGTAGCAGCTGTTCATCACGCTGGTCACGTCGGCCTTCTCCGTCCAGAAGTTCTCGAGCACCACCTCGTTCATTGGCAGAATGTCGAGGAAGTCGGAGCAGGAGGTGAGAAGCCCACCCCCAACCCCTCCCCAAAGGAGGGGGGCTACGATAGCACAGAGGCGCAGGAACGAACCCTTTATTCTCTTTGATATCATATATTTGTTCATATCTTCTCTTTATATAATTATTATAACGATTAAATCTCTAACTCTTCTCCCCTCCCCTGGGGAGGGGCGGGGGTGGGCCTTTAGAACTGAACGGTCAGACCAGCGGTGAACGACTTGGCACGCGGTGTCTGGGCGTTGTCCTCGCGATCGACCTCAGGGTCGGCACCCGAGTACTTGGTGAGCACGAAGAGGTTGTTGGCCGAGAGGTAGCAGCTGACCTGTGACAGACCGAGGCGCTTGATGAGCTTCGGGTCGAACGAGTAGCTGAGCTGCGTGTAGTTCAGACGAATGAACGAGCCATCCTCTATGAAGCTGTCGCTGCCCAGGTAGTTGTAGCCCGTCTGGCGCAGGGCGCGGGGCATGTCGGTGATGTCGCCCTCCACGCGCCAGCGCCAGTTCACGGCGCGGCTCTGGTTGTTGTTAGAGTACATGTTCTCTACATTCATGCGGGCGCGGTTGATGATCTTGTTGCCATAGCGGAAGTTGAACTGGTTGTTCAGCGACCAGCGACCGTAGTTCAGCTTGAAGCCGAAGCCACCGGTGAACTTAGGCAGCGACGAGCCCAGGTAGACAATGTCGAGCTCGTTGATCTGGCCGTCGTGGTTGATGTCCTCGTAGATGGCATCGCCACCCTTGAACTCGTAGTTCACGCTTCCAGCGCAGAACATCATAGGCTTGGTCATCTGGTTCTCGTCGAGAATCACGATGCCGTCCTTGTCGCGGGCCACCGGGGCATTGGGGCCGCTGACGCCCTTGATCTCCTCGGCCGAGTAGTCGCTGTACTGGTAGACGCCCTTGTAGCGGAAGCCGTAGATGGAGCCCATCGAGGTGTTCAGCTCGGTGCGCTTCAGGTAGGAGCCGTTCGAGCGGTTAAACTCGGCGTTCATCGTGGCCAGCACGGTCTCGTCCATCGCGGTGATGGTGTTCTTGTTGTTGGCGAAGGTGGTGTTGAAGTCGAGGCTGAACTTGCCCGCCTTGATGATGCGGTTACCGTTCAGGTTGAACTCCCAGCCCACGTTCTTCATCTCGCCCACGTTCTGGTAGGCCAGCGTAGAGTAGCCCGACGAGGTGGGGATGCCACGGTTCTGCATGAGCAGGTCGGTGGTGTACTGCCAGTAGAACTCCACGTTACCGGTGATGCGGTCGTTGAAGAAGCCGAAGTCGGTACCCAGGTTCCAGGTCTCCTTCTGCTCCCACTTCAGCTTCTTCAGCTGAATGTTGCGCGGAGAGGTGCTGCCCTCGCCCAGATAGCCATAGCCAGTGCCATACTTACTGAAGAAGAGGCCCTCGCCGCCTGGCTGGCGGCCTACGATACCCCAACCCGGACGGATGGAGAGCATCGACACGAAGGGCAGCGTCTTCTTGAACCACGGCTCCTTGCTGATGTTCCAGCGCAGCGACAGGGCGGGGAAGTTGCCCCAGCGCTCGTCGTCGCCGAACTTGGTGCTACCGTCGCGGCGCACGGAGAAGTCGGCCATATAGCGGCCCTTGTAGGCGTAGTGGGCCGAGTAGGTGAAGTAGATGCTGCGCCACTGGCTGCTGCCGGTCGACATGCCGTCGATCAGGCCCTGGGCAGCGGTGCTGCTGATGGTGCCCGAAGGCAGACCCCACACGGTGGTGCCCTGCGAGGTGGCGTTGCCACTGGTCAGCTGGCCGCGCAGCAGCATCGTGAGGAAGTGGTCCTGATTGCGGAAGTGGGGCGTGAAGGTCAGCGTGTGGGTGGTGGTGACGCCCAGGTTCTTCGACGAGTTCGAGGTGGAGCGGTTGCTCTGCTTGCCGGTCTCCTGGCTGCGGTCGTTCCAGCCGCGTGTGCTCAGCGACAGGGGCATAAACGTCTCGTCGTACTGGTTGAAAATGTTGAACACCACCTTGCCCTCATAGTCCAGACGGGTGTGCTCCTCGTCGAGGCCCAGCAGACGGTAGTTCAGCTTGAACTCGGGGGTGATGTTGTAGCTCGTGGTGCGGTTGGTAGCTTCGTAGGCCAGCGCCACGGGGTTCTTGTAGTTCAGCTGGTCGCGCAGCTGGCTCGACACCGTGGGCAGCATGGAGTAGTAGTCGTCCTGGTCTATGCCCTCGCGGTCCTGCTCATAGATAGAGAGGTTAGGCATGCGCACGTAGGCTATGCTGAGCAGGTCGCCATTGTTCTTCTTGTTCTTGGTGTAGGTCAGCGAGATGTTGGTCTCGATCTTGATGCGGTCGCTGACGAAGTAGTCCAGGTTCACGCGCGAGGTGAAGCGGTCCAGCTTCTGCTCGATGATAGAACCCGTCTCGTGGTCGTAGCCGGCGCCAATGCGGAAGTTGGCCTTCTCGCCACCACCGCTCAGTGCCAGGTAGTAGTTCTGTCGCCAGCCCACCTTCTTCACCTCGTCGAGCCAGTCGGTGTTGTTGTTGTACATCTCGTACTCGGGGAAGCTCATGTCGTAGTTCAGCTCGGGAATGTTGCTGGTGGCATCGCTCATCTGCGGGTTGAAGTACTCTTCCTTGAGCAGCATGGTGTACTCGTCGCCGTTCAGCATGTTGTAGCCGTTGGGCTGGTAGGTGCCGGTGAGGCGGGCCGAGAGGCTGACGCGCGTCTTGCCGCGGGCACCGCGCTTGGTCTTGATCTCGATGACGCCGTTGGAACCCTGCGAACCCCAGATAGCCGTAGCGGCAGCATCCTTCAGCACGGCGATGCTCTCAATATCGTCGGGGTTCACGTTGAGCAGCTGGGCGAAGCTCTCCTCGTTGGCCGAGTTGAAGTCGAAGTTGGCCGTGTTAGTCTCCCACACGTTGCCGTCGACTACCACGAGCGGGGTGCTCGAACCGTTGATGGTCGACACACCGCGCAGGCGCATCGTGGAGCCCTTGCCCAGGTCGCCGCCAGTCACGATGTCGAGACCGGCGATACGGCCCTGCAGGGCCTCGTCGACGGTGGTCAGGGCCAGGCCCTCGAACTCGCTCATGTCGATGCTCTGGCGCGAGGTAGAGATCTCGTCAACGGGAATGGCCAGACCCGAACCCTGGGCCTTCTTCTTGGCCACCACGGTCACTTCCTTGATCTGGGTGGCATCCTGCATACGGATGTTGAACTTGGTCTTGTTGAAGGGCAGGGTCACGGTCTTGTAGCCCACGTAGGTGACGCGCAGCTTGTCCTTGGGGTTCTTCAGCTTGAACGAGAAGTTACCATTCATATCGGTCACAGCCGAGGCCACGATACGGTTGGCGGCATCCAGCTCGACCACGTTGGCCATCATCACGGGGCCGTAGTCATCGGTCACGGTACCGCTGATGATGTCGCCCGTGTTCTGCGCTACGCTAAGTGATAACTGACAAATGATAAACGACAGGCTTACCAAAAGTCGTTTGCTTATCTTGCTCATCATATTACTCATCATACTCTAAGTTACTCATTACTAATTAACAGCGGCTTGTCGATCAGATGAATCACAGCCGACGACGAGGTCTCGATGCTGCTGGCGGTCGAGGTATCCCTGCTGTTGTACTGATACTCGCGGGCCATCAGGTTGTAGAGGGCCGGATTGGTGGTCACCACATGGGCCGGGGTGCGGCTCTTGTCGGTCTTCGAGGCCTGGTCGCGCAGCTCGATGCCCTCTTCGGTGAGACGGGCCGTGAGGCGGTAGAAGCGCTCGGTGCTGGGGTCTATGACGGCGGTCTCGAAGTCGGCCTCGTCGGGCTCGGCACCAATGAACAGGGCGTTATCCTGTATGTGGTACTTCACGAAGTTGGCTATCTGCAGCGAGTCGCGCGTCTTGGCGGTCAGGTTGCCCTCTTCCTCGTACTGCTCCACCTGCTCCCACGACGACAGCTTGCCTGCCTGCTGCAGGGCCTCGATGCTCTCGTTGGTGGGCACGTAGATGGTGTAGTGGTAGGTGTTGAAGGAGGAGATGTTCTGTCCGGCGGTGGCGTTGCGGTTGTTGTGTATCTGCTCCAGCACGCCGCTGCCCTCGAGCAGCTCGCGGAAGCGGTCGAACTCGGGGTGCTGCGTCAGCACGTCGTACACGGTCTGGCGGGTGCCCATAATGGGCTGGTCGTCCAGGATGTAGCTCTTGCCATTGCCGCCGTCGGTCTGGTCGTAGATGTAGTTCACCACCAGGGGCTGGCCCTCGTTCAGCTGGTAGCTGCCCTCCACGGTCATGTGGCCTACGCCCTGGGTGGCGTTCTTCACGCGGATCTCGGTGCCGCCCTTGGTGCGGTAGTACTCGTGGCCGTCCTCCACGTTGCCAATCACGATGTGGGTGTCGAGGATGTCCTTCAGGCGGTTGCGTATCATACCATTGTCGGCACGGCCTATGGAGTCGCCCACCTCGCCGGTCTCAACATCATAGTTGAAAATGGCGGCCCACACGCGCTCGTCCTTGTTCACCTTCGTTCCGTCATAATGGAAGCGGAACAGCTGGGTCTGGCTCTTGCCATAGGAGCAGGGGTCTATGTACTCCAGCAGTGCCTTGTTGGTGGGAATGAAGAAGCTGTAGTAGGAGTTCAGCGAGTTTAGGTAGACGTTGTACTGCAGCTGCTCAATGCCCCAGTTCAGGATCTTCATCGTCTCGTTGAAGAGGGCCGGAGCCAGCACGCTGACGTAGGTGGTGGGCGAGTAGACGCGGTTGGTCAGGTAGACGGCACCGTTGCAGCCCAGCCACACCTTGTCGATGGCCTCACGCTGTACGCCCATGGGGTCGTTGGCATCGTTGAGGATGCCATCGAACTTCGAGGGCACCGACGACACGAACGACGAGAGCATGTTGTTGTTGATGAGCTTGGCGATCACGTCGTCGGGCACGTTCTCCCACGTACCGTAGTTGTCGCGCAGGGCCTTGCCGGGGCCGTTGTTCCAGTACTCGTCCATAGCCTGGTTGCTGGGCACCATGATCACGGCCATGTCGCGCTGCAGCACGATGTTGCCGCTCTGGTCGTTCAGGCCGGTGTAGTAGGCGTTCCACTCGGGGTCGAACTTCAGCAGTCCGTTCACGGGGCCGCGCCTCGGCGTCATGTTCAGTGCCACGCCGCCCTGCGATTTCTCCGAGAAGAAGCGCTTCTGGAACACGGTGTCCACGTCGGTACCGTACAGATAATTATACTGCGTGCGGGTAGCCTCGTCGCAGGGATAGGGGGCGCAGTAGCGCTCCATAAGCTTGTTGAACTGGCTGGCCTCGGGCTTCTGGCGAATCAGCTCGGCCATGTTGGGCAGCGGGGTGATCACGTCGGCCATGCGGTGAATGAAGCCGTTGGAGCACTTGATGTTGGGCTCGGCCACCTGCACACCGTTGATGCTGGCCTCGCCGGGCTGGCGGTCGGTGGTGTAGTTGTAAATGAAGTTGTAGTCGTCGTTGGTGATCTTCTTGTTCACCAGCTGCTTCTCGATGAACTGCAGCAGCGTCACGGTCGAGTTGTCGGTCATGCAGACCATAGGCTTGCCCTGCTGGCGGTAGTAGGCCCAGTAGGGGTTGTCGGGCATGTCCTGGGCGGTCAGGATGGCCACCGAGTCGTAGGGCGTGCTCGATGCCAAGCGGCGCATGGCCTCACCCTCGCGGGGCGGGTTGCCCTCAACGCTCGACAGGCTGTTCAGCTGCATCGAGTTGTCAATCATGCTGCCGCGCAGCAGCAGCTTCTTCTGCGACTCGCTCAGCTGACTGTAGCTGCTCACGCCCCAGGTGTTGTTCTGGAAGAAGCGCTCGAAGGCCGCATCGTCGGCCACGAACAGCGTCTTCGAACCCGTCTTGGCCAGCACGTCGCGGTAGCCAAGATCGTCGATGAGGCGCACCGTGTTGGTGTAGTTGCCCTGATCGGCCAGCCAACTGTAGATGCTCGCTCCCCAGCCGTCGGGGGTGCGCTCATCCAAGTCGTACTCCGAACAGGAACCGAGCAGAGCACCACTGCCACAGAGCAGCGCCCAGCATCCAGCACCCATGAGCAGGTGTCGGCCTCGTCTCCAAAATAGTCTTTCGGTTTTCATACGTTGTTTTGAATTTTTAAGTTATGTTGTTTTTAAGCTTTTCTGGTAGCGTAGTTTCAACGATGCAAAGTTACACATTATTCGCGTGCGTGGCATTCTCGTTTGTCAGCAGGGCTTTTCTTTACGTACACGCACGTTTCGCGCTCGTTTCACGTTTTTTTCTATTTGTTTCAATCTGTTTGAAGTGCCTTTGCAACGGGGCCTCCGTTGATGGTCAACGGAGGCTCCACTGACTATCAACGGAGGCTCCGTTAGCAATCAACGAGGGCTCCGTTGACGGTCAACGGAGCCCTCGTTGAAAGGCGGCGAAATAGGGAGGGAGCGAGAGGCTAACGGGCCGAGACCCGATAGCTGGCACCGGCCTTGGTATCGAGGTCGTACTCGTAGACCTGCGGAACGGCGAGCTGACGGAAGTCGGTGAGCTCGGCCGACTGCAGCGGCTGCTTCACACCCACGGGCTGCATGAGGGGGTTGGGACACGAGCCCTGGGCCGGGCGCAGACCCTTGCCCTTCAGGGGCACGTAGGAGCGCAGGCGCAGCGTGCCGCCACGGGTGCTGCGTACGGTGGCTTTCTGCAAGCGGCCCCCACCCCACTTCACGTCGGCCACGAAGCCGCCGCGGGCGCGCAGGCCCTTCACCTCGCCCTGCGTCCAGGCATCGGGCAGGGCGGGCAGCAGGTGCAGGGCACCGTCGTGGCTCTGCACCAGCATCTCGCAGATGCCGGCGGCCACGCCGAAGTTGCCATCGATCTGGAAGGGTGGATGGGCATCGAACAGGTTGGGATAGGTGCGGCCGTCGGGGAAGTCCTTCGCCTGGCCGTCATCGGGCAGCAGGTGCAGCATGTTCTTGATGATCTGGAAGGCGTGGTTGCCGTCGAGCATACGGGCCCAGAAGTTGGTCTTCCAGCCCAGGCTCCAGCCCGTGGCCATGTCGCCACGCTGGCGCAGCGTGTTGCCGGCGGCGGTGAAGAGGTCCGGGTGGCTATAGGGCGAAATCTGGCTCGAAGGGTAGAGGCCGTACAGATGCGAGATGTGGCGGTGCTGGTCCTTGGGGTCGTCGGCATCGATGAGCCACTCCTGCAGCTGTCCGTAGCGCCCTATCTGCATGGGCGGCAGCTGCGCAATGGCCTTCTGCAGCCGCTCGCGGAAGGCGGCCTCCTCCGCCGCCGTGCTCTCGGCTTTTTCCGAGAGAATCTCGCTCGCCCGCAGCGCCCCCGTCAGCACGTCGAGCACAATCTGGTTGTCCATCGTCGAACCGGCCGTCACGGTGGTGCCCTTGCCCTTCGGCCCGTGCTCGGGCGAAACGGTGGGCACGGTCATCAGCCATCCGTTGTTAGGGTTCACCTGCATATAGTCCAGCAGGAACTCGGCAGCCCCCCGCATTACGTCGTAGTTCTGGCGCAGGAATGCCTCGTCGCCCGTGAAGAGGTAGTGCTGCCAGATGTGCGTCGACAGCCAGGCGCCGCCCGTGGGGAACATGCCCCAGGTGGTGCCGTCCACCGGCCCGGCTATGCGCCACAGGTCGGTGTTGTGGTGGGCCACCCATCCGCCGCAGTCGTACATCGTGCGGGCCGTCTTGGCGCCCGTCACCTGCAGGTCTTTCAGCATCGAGAAGAAGGGCTCGGTGGCCTCGGCCAGGTTGCCCGGCTCGGCTATCCAGTAGTTCATCTCGGTGTTGATGTTGATGGTGTATTTCGAGTCCCACGGGGCCTTCATCTTGTCGTTCCACACGCCTTGCAGGTTGGCGGGCTGACCGCCGGGCTGGCTCGACGAGATGAGCAGGTAGCGCCCGTACTGCATCATCAGCGCCACGAGGGCCAGGTCGCTGTTGTCCTGCTCGAAGGCCTTCAGGCGCTGGTCGGTGGGCAGGGCCGAGTTCTTCGACGTGGGGAGCGTGAGCTGCACGCGGTCGTACTGCTCGTGGTATTTCTTCTGATGACTGGCCAGCAGCACCTTGTAGGGCTTCGCCTGCACGTCGTCCAGCATCTGGCGGGTCTTCAGCTGCGGGTTGCCGCTCACGTCGTCGTACTTCACGAAGTTGGTGGCCGCCACCACGTAGAGCGTAGCCTCGGTGGCGTTGGCTATGGTCAGGCGGTCGCCCTCGCGCTTCAGCTGTCCGTCGGTCACGGCCTTCAGGCGGCAAACGCCCGTCAGGCCGGCCTCAATGCCCTCCTGAGCCACGTTCTTCAGCGTCAGGGCCAGCTCGCCGTCGCCAGCCCCTGTGCGGTCGGGGGCTTCCTGGCCGTCGAGCAGCGGGCTCTCCACGCTTACGGAAAACGTCAGCGCCCCTTTCTTACCGGCCTTCAGCTGCACCACCAGCGCATTGTCGGCCAGCGAGGCGAAGGCCGTGCGCTCGTAGGCCACGCCCTGATACTGGTAGCGGGTGGTGGCAACGGCTTCGCTCAGGCTCAGTGCCCGCTCGTAGCCGCTCACGTCGCGGTGGCCCAGCTGCAGCTTCAGACTGACGAAGGGCAGGTAGCGCATGCCGTGGGGGCCTTTCACGAAGTACTGGTCGAGCAGCTTGTGGGCCCGCTGCTCGTTGCCCTCGAAGATGAGCTTACGCACCTCGGGCAGGTACTCCAGCGAGGCAAGGCTGTTGTTCTGATAGGGCGATCCGCTCCAGAAGGTCTCTTCGTTCAGTTGGATTTCCTCTACGTCGGTGCCGCCATAGATCATGGCCCCCAGGTGGCTATTGCCAAGGGGCAGGGCCTCCAGCCAGTGACTGGCGGGCTGGGCATACCACAGGCGCTGCGCCTGCACGGTCAGGGCGCAGACGCATACCGTTACTGCTAAAAAAAGTCTTTTCATATTAGGGGTTTAGTTGTTTTATGGTGCAAATCTACAAATAAATTTGCAAAATGCTTGTCTTTTTCCACAAAAAAACGTAACTTTGCTCACTACTTATAGCAAACTACAAACAATTCGAGACATTTTTCTATGAGAAGACTATGCTTTCTGCTGGCCCTGATGGCCTGTCTGCAAGGCCAGGCGCAAAGCTACGAGACGCAGTTCAGCCGACCGCTGAGCGACGTGATGGCCGACGTGGCGCGGCAGTTCAAGGTGAAGTTCCGCTTCGATGTCGACACCACGGGGCTGCGCCTGCCCTACGCCGACTTCCGCGTCAGGCCCTATTCCCTGGAACAGACGCTCACCAACATCTGCCGCTACTACGACTGGCAGTGGTGGCCGCGACCCAAGGGGCTCTACCGCATCAGCCGCTACGAGTACTACCGTAGGCACACCGACGAGGGGCAGCAGTTGCTGGGCTACCTCTCTACCTTATATAATAATAAGGAGCAGTGGGAGCAGCGTGCCAGCCTGCTGCGCCGCGAGGCCCGCCGGCTGCTGGGCATCGATGCCTTCCTCGACTCGTGCGTCGCCAATGCCAAGCCCGTGCTCTCCAGCATACGCAAGCACGATGGCTACTCCACGCAGAACATCTGCCTCGAGCTGACGGCCGGCCAGCACCTCTTCGGCACCATTTATGCCCCAATTAGGGCTAATAAGGCCTATAGGCCCCATAAGACCCATGGGCCCCATAAGACCTATAAGCCCTACCCCCTCATCATCTCCCCCGACGGCCACTGGCAACCGGGCCGCTTCCGTGACGATGAGCAGACGCGCCTGGCCACACTGGCCCGCATGGGGGCCGTGTGCGCCGACTTCGACCTCTACGGCTGGGGACAGTCGGCTGCCGAGGTGGGCGAGCACGCCGTGAGCCGTGCCCACGTGTTTCAGGCAGCCTGCTCACTGAAGCTCTTAGAGACGCTGCTGGCCATCCGCAACGACATCGACACCACCCGCATCGGCGTATGCGGAGGCAGCGGTGGCGGCACCCACACGGTACTGCTCTCGCTGCTCGACGACCGCATCGCGGCCTCGGCACCCGTGGTCCACGTGGCCAGCCACTTCGACGGCGGCTGTCCCTGCGAGAGCGGCAAGCCCGTTCACCGCGCCGGTGGCGGCACCTGCGAGGCCGAGCTGGCCTGTCTCATCGCCCCGAGGCCCCTGCTCTTAGTGAGCGACGGCGGCGACTGGACGGCCTCGACACCCGAACTGGAATATCCCTTCATGCAGCGCATCTACTCCTTCTACGGGGCCGGGCAGAACATACGCAATGTGCATCTGCCCGACGAGCGTCACGACTTTGGCCCCTCGAAGCGCCAGGCCGTCTATCAGTTCTTCATCGATGTCTTCGGCCTCGACCCCACAATGCTCGATGAAACCAAAGTAACCATAGAAACCGAACAACAACTACAATCGCAACTAAAATGACCCCCATCCGCATCTTCCTCCTCACCCTCCTCCTTGTTCTTGTGGGCCGCGATTCCATCGCGGCAACCCTCCCCTGGCAGCACGGCCCCCTCGAAGTAAGTGCCAACCACCGCTTCTTGCAGCACAAGGACGGCACGCCCTTCTTCTGGCTGGGCGAAACGGCCTGGCTGCTGCCCGAGCGCCTGAACCGCGAAGAGGCCCAGCACTACCTGCAACGCTGCCACGAGGCTGGCTACAACATGGTGCAGGTTCAGGTGCTGAACGCCATCCCCTCCTACAACGCCTACGGCTACGCCTCGCACCCCCTCCCCCAAGAAAAAGAGGAAGTCCCAACCCGTCCCAACCAGTCCCAAAAAGTCCCAACCAGTCCCAACCAGTCCCAACCAGTCCCACCCAGTCCCTCCTACTGGTCCCACCTCGACTACATCATCGACCTGGCTGCCCAGCAGGGCATCTACGTCGGCATGGTGTGCGTATGGGGCTCGCAGGTGAAGTCGGGCCGTCTCGACGAGGCCGGTGCCCGCGAGTACGGCGCCTTCCTGGCCAAGCGCTACCAGAAGCGGCCCAACATCATCTGGATCATAGGCGGCGACGTGCAGGGCGATATTCACCCAGAGGTGTGGCAGGCCCTGGCCACCACCATCAAGCAAACCGACCACCAGCACCTCATGACCTACCATCCGCGTGGCCGCTACACGTCGGCCCGCTGGTGGAGCCAGGCCGAATGGATCGACTTCCACACCTTCCAGAGCGGCCATCGGCGCTACGGTCAGCGCATGGGCAACAAGGACTATCCCATTCCCGACAATACGGAAGAGGACAACTGGATGTACGTCGACTCTACCTGGGCCTACAAGCCCATCAAGCCCGTGCTCGACGATGAGCCTATCTACGAAGGCATTCCGCAGGGCCTGCACGATGCCTTCGAGCCGCTGTGGACGGCTGACCACGTGCGCCGCTACGCCTACTGGAGCGTGTTTGCCGGCAGTTGCGGCCATACCTACGGCCATTCGGCCATTATGCAGTTTCAGAAGCCCGGCTACCCGTCGGCCTACCACAACCGCAAGATGTGGTACGACGCGCTGAACGACCCTGGCTTCAACCAGATGCAATACCTGAAGCAGCTGATGCTGGCCCTGCCTTACTTCGAACGGGTGCCCGACCAGAGCATCGTGCAGGACAACGGCACGCAGTATGAGCGTCTGGCTGCCACGCGCGGCAACGACTATCTGCTGGTGTATAACTTCACGTCGCGGCCTATGAAGCTCGACCTCGACAAGATCAGCGGCACGGAGAAGAACGTGTGGTGGATGAACGCCGCCACGGGTCAGCTGACCTATCTGGGCAGCTACGCCAGCCGCGTCTTGACCTTCCGTCCGCACGACACCACCGACGGCGTGCTCATCGCCATCGATGCATCGAAGAACTATCTGCAAAAAGACCAGACTCACATCGCCAACGCCCATCAGTCCGCTGATGCACAGACACTTGGCGGCCAGCAAACCAACCGAACCGAATGAGAAGAACGCTCCTGAACCTGCTGCTGGCCTTGATGCCGCTACCCCTGCTGGCCAGCATCGAAGTAACGCGACCCAGGGTAGAGGGAATGAGCGAGCCGCTGGGCATCGACACGCCAAGGCCGCGCTTTTCGTGGACCATCACCGCAACGAAAGAGAAGGGCGTGGTGCAGACGGGCTACCAGCTCGTCGTCTCTTCCGACAAGGGCGAGGTGTGGAACTCGGGGCGCGTCGACAGCGACCGCCAGTTGTGGATCGGCTATGGCGGCGCGCCCCTGCGCAGCAACCAGCACCTCACGTGGCGGGTGAAGGTCTTTACAAACAAGGGCGAGAGCCCGTGGAGCCAGCCGCAACGCTTCAGCACTGGCCTTCTGGGCGAGACGCAATGGGGTGGCCGCTGGATTGGCCTGGAACGGCTGATGCCTGGCGAGCAGGCCGGCACAACCCACTCCCGCCTGGCTGCCCGCTATCTGCGCAAGGAGTTCCCATTGCAGCCGAAGCCCATCCGCCGCGCCACCGCCTTCGTCTGCGGCCTGGGTCTCTACCGCCTCTACATCAACGGCCAGCGCATCGGCACCGACGAGCTCACGCCCCTGCCCAGCGACTACCGCCGCACCCTCTACTACGACACCTACGACGTCACCCCCGCCATGGTCTCTGCGCCCCCCACTTCGTCCGTTGGCCGCGATTCTATCGCGGCAATAGCGGTAGTCCTCGGCAACGGCCGCTACTTCGCCCAGCGCCAGGACAAGCCCTACAAGAACGCCACCTTCGGCCTGCCCAAATGCCGCCTGAACATCATCATCGAGTATGAGGACGGCAAGACCGAACGCCTCGTGACCGATGACACCTGGCGCATCACCGCCGACGGCCCCATCCGCGCCAACAACGAGTACGACGGCGAGGAATACGATGCCCGCAAGGACTTAGGCGCCTGGATGCTCCCGCACTACGACGACAGCCACTGGCTGAAGGCCGAGCGCACCGCCATCCCCACCGGCACCCTGCGTGGCCGCGTGGCGCCCAGTATGCAGCAGGCAGCCCCCATCAGCCCCGTCAGCACCAACGCCACCATCCTCGACTTCGGCCAGAACATGGCCGGCTGGGTATCGTTCATTCCCCAGGGGAAGCCTGGCGACACCATCCGCATTCGCTATGCCGAGCGCCTGAACGCCGACGGCACCCTCTACACCGCCAATCTGCGCGATGCCCGCTCCGAGGATGTCTATGTTTGCGGCGATATGATCGCCGCCTCCTCAACAACCGCCACCGAGCGCTGGCACCCCATCTTCGCCACCCACGGCTTCCGCTATGTCGAGGTAACCGGCCCCGCCACCGCCCTGCAGGCCCACCCCGTGAGCGATGCGATGGAGACCACCGGCCACTTCGCTTGCAGCGACTCTATATTAAATAAGGTGGTGCGCAACGCCTGGTGGGGTATTTACTCAAACTACAAGGGAATGCCCGTCGACTGTCCGCAGCGCAACGAGCGACAGCCGTGGCTGGGCGACCGCACCGTGGGCGCACTGGGCGAGAGCTTCCTCTTCGACAACGAGCGGCTCTACACCAAGTGGATGCGCGACATCGCCGAGAGCCAGCGCGAGGACGGCTGCATACCCGATGTGGCACCGGCCTTCTGGAACTACTACACCGACGACGTGACGTGGCCCGCCGCCCTGCCCTTCATCTGCCAGATGCTCAGCGAGCAGTACGGCAACGACGAGGCCCTGCGCCTGTGGCGACCGAACATCGTGCGCTGGCTAAGGCATATCCTCGACAACTACACCTCGAAGGACGGCCTTATCACCAAGGACAAATATGCCGACTGGTGCGTGCCGCCCGAACGCTTAGAGCTGATTCACAGCGAGGATCCTGACCGCAAGACCGACGGACAGCTCATCGCCACGGCCTACACCATCAAGTGCTTAGAGATGCTGAACCTGCCAGAGTTTGCCCAGAAGCGCCAGGAGCTCATCGAGGCCTTCAACCGCCGCTTCCTCACCTGCAAGCCTGGTACCAGTCAGCGACCGGGCCATCCCTTCTATCCCGACAGCATCTACTACGGCAATAATACCGCCACCAGCAACCTGCTGCCGCTGGCCTTTGGCATCTGTCCCGACTCCCTGCGGGCCGAGGTGGCGAAGCAGGTCGTGGAGAACATCGTGGTAAAGAACAACAAGGGCCACGTGAGCTGCGGCGTGATAGGCATCTCGTGGCTGCTGCGCACACTCTCCGACTGCGGCTATGGCGACGTGGCCTATCTGCTGGCCACGCAGCGCACCTATCCTTCCTGGGGCTATATGGCCGAACAGGGAGCCACCACCATCTGGGAACTATGGAACGGCGACCACGCCAACCCAGCCATGAACTCGGGCAACCACGTGATGCTCCTGGGCGACCTGCTCACCTGGTGCTACCAGCAGCTGGGCGGCCTACAGAGCACCGATGCCTACAAGCACATCGCGCTGCGGCCCGACTTCTCGATCAAGGACTGCGACTCGGTGGCTTGCAGCTACCTGTCGCCCTACGGCCTCATTGCCAGCCGATGGCAGAAGGATGCCCACCAGCTGCAATGGCAGGTGACCATCCCCTGCAACACCACGGCCACCCTCTATTTCCCCGATGGAACCGAGAAAAACGTTGGTTCCGGCAGCTATTCCTATGACATCAAGATGCCGCGCCGTCACAAGGCCATCGTAGAGGAAAAGCTCATCAGCCCCGGTGCCGTCTCGTGCCACGCCTCGACCATCGTCGAGACGCAGAAGGGCGACCTGGTGGTGGCCTACTTCGCCGGCACCTACGAGCGCCATCCCGACTGCTGCATCTACGTGAACATCAAAGAAAAGGGAAAGGACTGGGGCCCCGCTATCCTTGCCGCCAATGGTTTGGTTTATTGCGATAGTATCGCAACACCACAGACGGTCAAGACCGCCTGCTGGAACCCCGTGCTCACCGAGATGCCCAATGGCGAGCTATGGCTTTTCTATAAGGTGGGAAAGAAGGTGAGCGACTGGACGGGCTGGCTCACCAAGTCGAAAGACGGGGGCCGCACCTGGCAACAGCCCGAACAGCTGCCCGACGGCTTCCTGGGCCCCATCAAGAACAAGCCGCTGCTCCTGGGCGACAAGCTCATCTGCGGCTCGTCGACCGAAGGCAGCGGCTGGCGCTTCCACGTAGAGATTCTCGACCTGAAGACGAACCAGTGGCAATACGTAGGCCCCATTGAGAGCACCATCGCCACGAAGACCGACGACAACCAGCCACACCCCATCGACTGCATACAGCCCTCCATCCTGCAACTAAAGGATGGCCGGCTGATGGTGCTGATGCGCACGCACAACGCCCGGCTGGCCCAGTCGTTCAGCAGCGACGGCGGCGAGACGTGGACACCCGTCACGCTCTCTTCTGTCGAGAACAACCAGAGCGGCACCGACGCCGTGACGCTGAAGGACGGCAGCCACGTGCTCATCTACAACAACTTCGAGACGCTGCCCAACACAAAGAAAGGGCCACGCACGCCCCTCTCGCTCGCCGTGAGCGACGATGGCACTGCGTGGCACCACTGGTTGACACTGGAGGACAGCCCTTCAGGCGAGTTCTCTTACCCCGCCATCATCGAGGGCCGCGACGGCACGCTGCACTGCGTCTACACCTGGCGGCGGCAGCGCATCGCCTACGCCCGGGTGAAGCTCAAATGAAAAAGACAACTCAGACAACTTGAACAACAACCAGCCAAAGAGATGAAAGGGCCGAAAGGTTGTTAAAAGTTGTCTGAGTTGTCGTCTTTTACCTGCCTAAAATGAAAAAGACAACTCAGACAACTTGAACAACAACCAGCCAAAGAGATGAAAAGGGCCGAAAGGTTGTTAAAAGTTGTCTGAGTTGTCGTCTTTAGCCAGACTAAAAAGAAAAAGACAACTCAGACAACTTGAACAACAACCAGCCAAAGAAATGAAAAGGGCCGAAAGGTTGTTAAAAGTTGTCTGAGTTGTCGTCTTTAGCCTGCCTAAAATGAAAAAGACAACTCAGACAACTTGAACAACAACCAGCCAAAGAGATGAAATGGGCCGAAAGGTTGTTAAAAGTTGTCTGAGTTGTCTGAGTTGTCGTCTTTTACCAGACTATATTACTGGAAGTCGAAGCCTATGCGCAGACCGTCGTAGTTCTTCGACAGGTCGCCGATGGTCTGGGCCGTCTGGTTGCCGCTCAGCGTGGCCAGCGTCTGCATGAGCGTGAGCAGCTTCTTGCCCTCGAACAGCAGGGCGATGCCGTTGCTGTTCTTCTTGGCATAGCAGTTGATGTTGAGCAGCAGGCCCGACATCGTTACCTTATAGGTCGAGGCGTCGAACGTGTAGTTGCCCTGCCACGACTTACCGGCGATGGTGGCGGCAAAGGTGCCATCCTGGTTGAACGTCACCTTCGTGTTGCTCGACTTGATGCCCACCGTCTGATAATAGCCGGCCAGCTTCTGCTTGATGGTCGTGGCCACGGCCTCGCCACCGGCCTGAGCCAGCAGGTTCTGACTGGTGAAGGCGCAGCCCGGCTGAGCGTAGGTCCACGACCCAACGAGGCTCTCCTTCGTCACCTTGTCCAGTCCCAGCACGCTCTGCAGCACGTTGCCCACGGTCTGCTCGTTGGTAGCGCCGTTCAGGATGCTGCCCAGCACGCCCCCCACGTTGCTGCCAGTGCTCGTTGTTTGTCCACTCGTGGTACCGCCCGTGGTACCCAGGTCGCAGCTCGTTGCCATCAGGGCAGCGGCTGCCATTGCCAGAATTGATACTTTTTTCATCATACTTTGTTGTTTAGTTTGTTGATTTTGTCTTTTAGATAAGTCTTAAATTCATCGCACCCCTCCACCTCGACATCTTCGAACAGCCCCAGCACGAAGCGGCCCACGCCCAGGAACGAGCACACGGGCAGTGCTGCCCGCCAGTGACACTCGTCTTGCTGCTCAATGAAGCGCTCGGCACGCGGATATTCCTCGCGCAACACCGACGTGGCCAGTCGGCCCATAAGCAGCGTGACCAGCCATTGCCGCTCGCCGCTGAACATAAAGATGTCGGTATGCATCTCGCGGTGCTCGCGCTCGTTCTCCCACGTCAGGTCGAGCAGTTCCACGTCCTGCATGCGCGACAGCTTGAACGTCTTGTTCATCTTCGACGACAGTTCGAAGCAGCGCACCTCGCGGTTGCCGTTCATCAGCAGGAACGGCTCTACCACGCGGTCGCTCACCGTGTTGCTATGGGGCGACGAGTAACCTACCAGCCTGACCACGCGTCGCTGCTTGATGGCCTCATAGAAGGTAGTTACGTTATGGGCCAATTGCGTCTTCAGTTCTACGGAGTCCAGGATGTGTAGGTCGTACAGGCAGTCGAGCTTCTTCTTGATGCGCTGCACCTGTACCGAATCGTCGCCCGTCTGGTCGAGGATCTGGCGCAGGGTGATGGCCTCGTCCTCGGTAAAATGTACGATTTCATCGAGCTTTCTGAAGAACGGCGAGTCTTTCCTGATGCGGTAGAAGGGCCGTTTGTGCTCCACGTGGAAGCCTGCCTGACGGAAGAACTCCAGATAGTAGTACAGGTTGCGCCGCGAGAGGTTCAGGCTCTCGCAGATGTCCTGTGCCGTGTAGTGGGTGTTCTCCGTGAGCATGAGCAGCAGGTTCAGCTCGCGTTCCAGTTTGTCGTGGCGCATCGGGGAGTTTAGAGTTAAGAGTTTAGAGTTAAAAATTAAGAGTTATTCGGCGAAGGGGAGCTCGAGTTCCTGCGTGCCCAGCAGATTGTAGGTCTTGCGGTGATAGGGGGTGATGCCCAGCTGCCTGATGGCCTCGCGGTGCTTGCGGGTGGGGTAGCCCTTGTTCTGCTGCCAGTCGTAGCCTGGGTACTCCTCAGCCAGCCGCAGCATATAGTCGTCGCGATAGGTCTTGGCCAGCACCGAGGCCGCCGCTATGGCCAGATACTTGCCATCGCCCTTCACGATCGTGGTGTGAGGCAGGTCGTGGTAGCGCTTGAAGCGGTTGCCATCGACAATCACCGCCTGCGGGCGCACCTGCAGCCCGTCGAGGGCGCGGTGCATGGCCAGGATCGAGGCGTTCAGTATGTTGATTTCGTCGATTTCATCGGGATTTACCACCCCTACCGACCACGCCACGGCATCGCGCTGAACGACCTCGCGCAGCTGGTATCGGCGACGCTCGCTGAGCTGCTTCGAGTCGTTGAGCAGCTCGTTCTGGTAGTCGGGCGGCAGGATGACGGCGGCAGCATAGACGGCTCCGGCCAGACAGCCGCGCCCGGCCTCGTCGCATCCGGCCTCAACCAGTCCCTCGTAATAATGGCTCTTTAGCATAATCAATTACTACTTTACGTATGCAAAGCGTCAGCAAAGGTAATTACATTTTTGTCGATTTGAATCAAACTGACCACCAATTAACAAAAATTAAGAGCATATTCACACAAAAACCAATCAAATTCGCAAAAACCGACATTAAATCTTGGAATTATCGCACAATTTACTTACCTTTGCAACCACTTCTTGCAAAATGTATCATTAAAATTCCATCATCTTATGAAAAAATTTTCGTTACTTTTTGTTGCCGCACTGGCATTGCTGGCGCCGCAGGCTGCCCAAGCGCAGACCGACCAGAACCTGTTCAACCACCTGGGCGTAGGCGTATCGGCAGGCACCGACGGCATTGGCTTCGAGCTGGCCACTCCCATCACCGACTTCGTGGCCCTGCGTGCGGGCATGTCGTTTCTGCCCAAGGTGAAGTATTCGGGCGACGTCGACATCGACTCTAACAGCTCTTCCTTCACCACGAAGGAGGTGAACGTTGAGGGCAAGCTCAACAAGACCGACGTGAAGATCCTGCTCGACATCTACCCCATTCCCAAGGCCTCGTTCCGCATTACGGCAGGAGCCTTCATTGGCGCTGAGAAGCTGATCAACGTCTACAACACCGAGCAGTTCCTGGCACCGTCGGAATGGGGCGTTTCGGGCATTCGCCTGGGCGACTACCGCGTAACGTCCGACAAGAATGGTAACGTGAGCGCCGACGTGAAGGTGAACAGCTTCAAGCCCTATCTGGGACTGGGCTTCGGCCGTGCCGTGCCCAAGAAGCGACTCAGCTTCAACGTAGACCTGGGCGTGCAGTTCTGGGGCAAGCCCGGCATCTGGACCAATGCCAAGGATGACTGGATGGAGGGGGAAGAAGCGACCTATCATCAGTTGAAGAAGGGCGACATTGACAACGACGATGCCGACAAGGCGTTCAACATCATCTCGAAGATCACCGTCTGGCCCGTCATCAGCTTCCGTCTGAACGGCCGAATTTTCTAATCACACCAAAATCTTATAGTAACAACCCGTATGAAAAAGAACTTTCTTTACTTTGCATTTGCTGCACTGGCAGCAATGTGCATGACCGCCTGCGGCGACGACAGCAACGACGACAATGGCGGCAGCAACAACCCGCAGCAGCCGCAGAACAACGTGACGCTGACCGCCCCGAAGTATGCCGACCAGGCCGTGCGCTTCGAGCTGAAAGAGCCCATTGAGGCCACCAGCGACGATGCCACGCTGCAGCTGAAGGCCGTGAACTTTACCGAAGGCGGCAAGGCCATCCTGGAAATGTACAACCCCGTCACCCAGAAGCGCAGCTACGTAGCCGAGACTGCCACCATCAGCGGCAACGACTACCACATCAGCGGCTCGAAGGCCAGCGGCACCATCACCAAGCTGCAGAACGCCAAAGCCCGCGCCACGCGCGCCACGAGCAACGTTCAGCTGTCGCTGAGCCTCACCATCATGGGCTACACCTATAGCATCGATGCCGACTCGCCTGCCGATGCCGTAGAGAAGGCTAAGAGCATGGGCGGCGGCGCCATACTGGGCTACATCGCCCGTACATGGAATGTGCTGGGCTACATTCTCGACCTGAAGGGCAGCGACATCAAGGCCGTGGCCTCGAAGGAGTTCAAGACCCTGACCGCCGTGCGCGACCAGGCCATTGAGAGCGGTTGCGGACTGACCGACGAGGAGCTGGCAGATTTCAAGGACATTAGCAGCGTGGTCATCGACGCCACGGGTCTCATTGCCATCAACTACACCGATGGCAGCGTGGATGCCGGCAACTGGGACTGGGCCAACACCCAGTACAACCGGTTCACCCTGAGGCTGGAAGAAGGCATGGGCAACAAGTTCATTGCCAACAACACGAACATCGACGTGGCCTTCAACGGCAACCGCTGCAACCTGAAGCTGAGCACCAGCATCACTGGCGACAAGAACTACGACGTAGTGCTCCTGATGCAGCTGCAGGCTGAATAACGACACAACGAAGCCTCCGTTCCATCGCAACGGAGGCTTTTTTACAATGCAATGAAGGCTCCGTTCAGACGCAACGGAGCCTTCGTTGTCTTAGGGCCAGAAGGTAGAGGGCTGCCATCGCCACATAGACCAGCAGGACTTGCAGCGGCGAGGGGTGCAGGCCCACTATGCTGGCAAGGGGCAGGCGGGCTATGCCTTGCAGCGCGGCGTTGAGAGCATCGGCCACCCAGAGCAGGGCGGGAGCCGCCACGGGCACAGCCAGCACGAGCAGCGAGCCGAGCACGATGGCGTAGGCCGCTGGCACCACGATGAAGTTGGTGAGCAGGAACCACACGGGCAAGCGACCGAAATAGTAGGCCACGAGCGGGGCCGTTCCCGCCTGTGCCGCGAGCGACACGGCCACCAGTCCCCACGCCCACGCCAGCAGCCGATACTCTTGCAACCACTCGCGGGCCACCCAGCCCTGCAGCAGGGGCAGGCCCACCAGAATGGAGAACATGGCGGCAAACGACAGCTGGAAACCTACGTCGAACAGCGACAGCGGACTGACCAGGAGCATGACGATGGCCGCGAAGGCCAGCACATTGACCGAGAGCGCACGCCGCCCGCCCACGCTGAGCACGGCGCACACGGTGAGCATCGTGGCGGCCCGCACCACACTGGCCGGCAGGCCCACCAGCAGGGCGAAGGCCCAGATGCCCGCCACAAGCAGCGTCTGCGAGAGCACGCGCCACCGCCGACCGCGCATCAGGAGCGACAGCAGGGCGTAGATGATGCCTAAGTGCAGACCGCTCAGGGCGAGCACATGCGAGGCTCCGGCCACGGCATATACCTCCTTCAGCTCGCCCCGCAGCGCACTCTTGTCGCCCAGCGTCATGGCTGCCACCACGCCGTAGGCATCGTCGCGGGCACCCGCCGAGCGGTAGCGGCTGAGCAGCCGTTCGCGCTGGCCGAGGAACCACAGCCGCGAACGCTCTATGCGCGTCAGGCAGCTGCGTTCCACCCGCGACCGCCGCCACTGGTAGTCCCTCACAAAGCACTGACCGGCAAAGCCGTGCACCTGCAGGTAGCGGCGGTAGCTGAACGTGCCACGGCGGAAGTCGCGCAGCGTGTCTATCCGCGCCCTGATGCACAGGCCGTCGCCAAGGTGCAGGCTGCGGCTCGCGCTGTCTTTCGCGATATAGCATTTCAGCAGATGGTGCCCTTGGGCCGTCACCACATCGGCGGCCACGGTCTTCGGTTTTTCTACGGGTTCAGAGACAATTATACCGCAAAAATCGACGATTTCATCGGGAAATTTCACATCCAAAGCTCTTTCCTGCCGCTCCACCAGGAGCATGCCTAAAAGCAGCATGCACACCCCGATGGCCACCGACTGCACCACCGCCCATCGCCGCAGGGCCAGCGTCAGCACCACGGCTCCTATGAGCCACCCCCACCCTATTGTCAACTGCAGCCCGTCGCCCAGCACGATGCCCACCATCAGGCTGACGGCCAGGGGCAACAGAGGGGCGGGTGGCAGCAGGGGGCGCTTCATCTTTGCTCAAAGTGCTGGTAGTCCTTCAGCGAGCGCCAGGAGCCGCCCCAGCCGAAGCCGCGCTGGGTGAAGAGCTGCCACAGCCGGTCGCCCCGACTGATGGTGTAGGGATGCTTCTGGGTGCGGTCGGCGTACTTCCTGGCACAGGCGGGCTGCACCGTCTGGCCCTTGACGCAGGGATTGTAGAGGGGGTTGATGTCGATAGCCAGGCCCTGGGCGTGCTTCGACAGCTTCTTGCTGCCGCTGATGGCACGGAAGCAGAAGCAAGAGGTGTTGTTGTCGGCCATCGATCGCTCGTCGTCGGCATCATAGTCATCGATGAGCCGCATGCGCTCTATGGGGTAGCGTGCCTCATAGAGCTTCTTGAAGATGTAAAGAAGATCGTTGGCAATCAGCTTGTTGCACACCAGCTCGCCCGTGTGCACCGTGCCCTCGGCATCGTAGTGCAGCACCTGCAGATAGCGTAAATCGGCTCGTTTCACCGTGCATTCCTGGGGAAACGACCGCCCCTGCATCCGTGCAAACACGCTGTCGGGGATGGCGCTCACCGTAAAGCCCTGCTGAGCCCATAGCGCCATCAGCGGGGCACAGAGGCTGAGCAGGAGGAGCAGGCATCGTCTCGGCATAGCACACTACAGCTTCGTGATGTCGTAGCTACTGATGGTTCGCTTCTGGCTGTCGATGTTCAGGCCTACGGCGTAGACGGGGCGCGGGTCGGCGGCAAAAGGGGCCTCACCCCCAGCCCCTCTCCAAGGGGAGAGGGGAGTAGATAGTCCTGACACCGCATCTCCGCCTTGAAAGCATATACTCCCCTCTCCCCTTGGAGAGGGGCTGGGGGTGAGGCTCTTAAACTCGAAGATGTAGATGGCATCCTGCATCTTCAGCGAGATGTCCATGCGACCGTCGCTGGTCTGCTCCTCAGCATGCACGTCGGCTCCCACGCCCACCATGAGCGAGTAGAACAGCGACTGGTAGAACTGCTCGTTCTGATTCTTGCTGGTAATGCTGTAGGGGATGCCCGCATACCACTTGCGAACGGCCTCAAGGAACTGCTCGAAGGTGATGTCCTTGATGCGCATGTGCTGGTAGGCTATGTCCATCTGGTTCTCGCTGCCAACGTACTCTTCGCAATAATACTGGTAGAGCGAATAGCCAAAGCCCTGGTAGACCTCCTCGTTGGGGAAGCCAAGTTTGTATCTGCCTGTATTGGGATTATAGCCCTTGATGGTAAGATAGCCGCTCTGGAACAAGGCCGGCACAGGGTCGCTGATGCGCTCGGTGGGAGCGTTGAACTGCTTCATATTGGCCTCGATACCCTCCAGGTCGGGCATACTGAATCGCTTTACCTTGAACAGGTTGATGAGCGACGAGGGCGTACCCGTGGAGAACCAGTAGTGGTCTATCATACCCTTGTCGAAAGCGTAGAACAGGCTCCAGGGGTTGTAGATGTCGGCCATATTGACGGTGAAGTGGTAGCCGTCGTACATACGCTTCACCTCGCGCACGCAGTCATCGTAGCCCCAGCCAGGCTGCCGCCACCGGCTCATCGCCTTGGTGAGCCACTCCAGGTCGGGCTTCAGCACGGTGAAGAGCTCCTCCTCGGTGATGCCGCAGATGCCCTCATATTCCGTGTCGAAGGTCAGGTCGGTCAGGTTGTTCAGCTCGCTGAACACCGACAGCTGCGAGAACTTCGATATGCCCGTGAGGAACACGAAGCGCAGGTAGGGCGCCTGGCCCTTGAGCGGGGAGAAGAGGTCGCGAATGCGCTCGCGTATCTGGTCCTGTAGGTCGGGCTTGTGGACGGTGTCGAGCATCGGAGCGTCGTACTCGTCGATGAGCACCACCACCTTCTGACCCGTCTGCTGGTAGGCTGCCTGAATGATTTCCACCAGTCGCTCACCGTATGCGTATGGATCGCCCGTCATCGTCACACCCCACTCCTTTTCCATCCGGCTCAACAGACCGTTGACGATGGGGTGTACGCGGGCCAGCTCGTAGTACTTGCCGTTCGAGAGGTCCAGGTGGATGACGGGATACGGCGTCCACTCCGTCTCCAGCTGCTCTATGGCAAGCCCCTCAAACAGCTCACGGCGACCCTCGAAGTAGGCGTGCAGCGTGCTCACCAGCAGGCTCTTGCCGAAGCGGCGAGGGCGGCTCAGGAAGTAGTTGATGCCGCCGTGATGGGCCAGTTTCCACACGTATTCCGTCTTGTCCACATACACGCAGCCGTTCTCTTTAAAGTCGGGGAACCACTGCCGTCCGATGCCATATTTCCGTTTCTCTGCCATACAACGAATCGTTTAGTTGCGTTACTCGCCTGCAAATATACAAATCTTTTTCCGAATTCCACTCTCAGCGCTTGACAAACTTGCGCGTTGAGCGTCTGCCTGCCGTGTCGGTTGTACTCACGAGATAGATGCCACTGGGCAGAAATGACCAGTCGGGCTGGCCGCTGATGACGGTGCCACGCCACACTACCTTCGAAGTGTTGAGCGAGTAGACGGTACATGACCGCTCGCCCACTGCTGCCTCTGGCGAACTGACTGCCGTCTGGAAGTTACGCTCAAGGCCCTCGGTGGGACGAATGGTGAAGAGGTCTGTCCGGAACCATCCAAACTCATTGTAGGCATCCAGCTGAAAGCGGGTTTCGAACTCGCAGTCGACCTGCGCTTCAAAATAGGGTAAACCGACAGGAGCCGTGAAATAGAAAGGGGTGGTGTCGCCATTATCATATTGAGACACGACGAGTTTGTCAATTGACCCGTTCACTGTGATGGGGATACGCACAACTCGGATGAACTTGTCTTTCTCAGCCACGAATATAGCGTGCTCCACGTCGACGGTCACCTGTGGCGGGTCGCCCGCACGGCCTGCCAGGCACAAGGCAGAAAGGAGCCACACTGCTAAACTTCTTTTCATATTCTCTTCTCTTTTTTAATAAAACGCTCAAGAAAACAGAATATTGTGTAGCTCATACCGACAGCTTGGTGATGTCATAGCTACTGATGGTGCGCTTCTGGCTGTCGATGTTCAGGCCTACAGCGTAGACGGGGCGCGGGTCGGCGGCAAAGCGCACGGCATAGTCCTTGCGGCTGATCTGCTCCATGGCCTCCTCGGCGGTCTTGTCGTACTTGAACTCGAAGATGTAGATGGCATCCTGCATCTTCAGCGAGATGTCCATGCGACCGTCGCTGGTCTGCTCCTCGGCATGAACATCGGCACCCACGCCCACCATGAGCGAGTAGAACAGCGATTGGTAGAACTGCTCGTTCTGGTTCTTGCTGGTAATGCTGTAGGGAATGCCCGCATACCACTTGCGAACGGCCTCGAGGAACTGCTCGAAGGTGATGTCCTTGATGCGCATGTGCTGGTAGGCTATGTCCATCTGGTTCTCGCTGCCAACGTATTCTTCGCAATAATATTGGTAAAGCGAATAGCCAAAGCCCTGATAGACCTCCTCGTTGGGGAAGCCCAGTTTGTATCTGCCAGAATTGGCATTGTAGCCTTTGATGGTGAGGTAGCCGCTCTGGAACAGCACGGGCACGGGGTCGCTGATGCGCTCGGTGGGAGCATTGAACTGCTTCATGTTGGCCTCGATACCCTCCAGGTCGGGCATACTGAATCGCTTCACCTTG
>JAFVEE010000123.1 GCA_017478085.1 Prevotella sp.
GGCGAAATGGCTGGTAAATAGGCAGCGGTAGCCTGCGTGCCTTTAGGTACGCGACTGAAGCAGAGGGTTATCGCGTACCTAAAGGCACGCTTCCCTATGCCATCTTAGCACCAGCCATTTCGCCGTACCTACGGCACGGCTGCATGGCTGGCTACCCCTATCAAGCCCCTACAGGGCTTTCTTTTACTGCTCTTCATAAGGGTGGGAAAGTTCAGTTTTATTTCTCCCAATTAGTGAATTATATTTATCCCAATTAGTGAAAAAGAAGGGGGGAGTTTCAAAATTCACAAAATTTGTTTCAAAATCTGCAAAATTTTTTGTGATGGGCATTTTTGAACCAATTTGTTGAAGAAATTTGCTTACCTTTGCAGGCAAAAAAAGTAAAACCAACAAAAACGAAGAACCATCTTGCACAATACATTTTTGTGCAGCAGAGATGAAATGAATATTCTTAGAGAAGGAAAGAACATCGGGGTTCTGCAGAAAATGTTTAATTTTGCAACCCAAAAAGGTGGGGCAGGGCCGCTTGCCACATCATAATTTTTTAAGAACGCGGGGATAGGAATGGAATCATTGGCCAACATTGCAGAACCTCTACAGGTCATCGGCAAAGACGTGTTGTTCATCAGCAATCTGCGCGAGGTGCGCAATCTGCCTTCGCTCAGGATCGACTACAACACCATTGTCGTGTGCCGCAACGGGCGCATCATCGTAGAGGTGGGTGGCAACAGCCAGGTACGGGTGCTGCCGGGGCAGATGCTGCTCATTCCGGCCGGGAAGCTCATTCAGCCCATGATGATCAGTACCGACATCGAGGCCAATGCCCTGCTCATCAGCGACAAGATGCTGAAAATGCTGCTTGGCAGTCAGATCAACATCTGGAACAAGGCGCTGTATATGAAGGAAATCTACGTCATCGGCGAGGCCGACTGGCTGCGCGACATTCAGAACCTGTCGAAGCCTATTCTCCGCCGGCATAGCGAGATGCACCTGTCGAAGGCTATCCTGGAAGGCTTTCTGCGCATGATGCTGCTGCTCATCTGCGAGGATCTGCTTCACCACGATAATATGACCGCCATCGTGGAGGACTCGTCGACGGAACACGACAAGGAGCTGTTCAACCGCTTCCTCGTGCTTCTCGGCAAGCAGCAGCAAAAGAAGCAGCAAGTGGCGTTCTATGCCGACCTCCTTCACATTACGCCCAAATACCTCTCTACCGTCTGCAAGAGGGTGAGCGACAAGTCGCCGTCGCGATGGATCACGGAGAGCGTCATGCAGGACAGCTATCTGCTCTTGAAGGAGAGCGACTTGTCGGTGAAGGAAATATCGAATCGTCTGGGATTTCCCAACGCCTCGTTCTTCGGACAGTATTTCCGCGAAGAGGCAGGGATGACTCCCATAGCATATAGAAACAAAATGAAAGCAGGCCGATGAATGTGGAAGTTAGCAGGATAACGGATGGAAGGGGCTTGCGCGACTTCGTGAGCCTGCCGCGCATGCACTATCGTGGCGTGCCGCAGTATGTGCCCGACCTGGAGCGCGACATCCGCGACATGTTCAGCAGGAAGAGCAACCCGGGACTGGAGTTTTCCGACGTCCAGCCTTTCGTGGCCTATCGGGGCGGCGTGGCCGTAGGGCGCATCGTGGGCGTGGTGAACCGCAAGGCCAACGAGCAGTGGCAGCAGCGGGTGGTGCGGTTCGGCCTGATAGAGTTTATCGACGACCTGGACGTAAGCCGTGCCCTGCTCGACGCCGTAGGCAGCTGGGGCAGGGAGCTGGGCATGGACACCCTGCAAGGGCCGATGGGCATCACCGACTTCGACAAGGAGGGTATGCTCGTAGACGACTTCCACCTATCGGGCACGATGAACACCATCTGGAACCCCGACTACTATCCGCGCCACCTGGAGGCACTGGGCTTCCAGAAAGCAGTCGACTGGGTGCAGATTCGCATACAGATACCGCCGGAGGCGCCCCTTCGCTACCAGCGCACGGCGCAGTATGTGCGCGAGCAGATGGGGCTGCGCGTGGTGAAGCTGGGCGATGCCGGCATCAGTCCCCGCCGCTATGCCGGGCAGGCCATGCGGCTGTTCAACGAGGCCTACAAGCCCATCTTCGGCTTCTCGGCCCTGTCGGAGGCGCAGATGGCCGCCTTCCTTGACCGATACCTGCCACTGCTGGATAGGCAGATAGTGCCCATCGTGCTGAACCAGCAGGACGAGGTGGTGGGGGCAGCCGTCACCATCGGCAGCCTGTCGAAGGCCCTGCAGAAAGCGGATGGCCGCCTGTGGCCCACTGGCTGGTACCACCTGCTGAAGGCGCTGAAGTGGCGGCATGAGGACACGGTGGAGATGCTGCTCGTAGGCGTGCGCCCCGACTATCAGGGAATGGGCGTGAACGCCCTGTTCTTCGACGACCTGATACCTATTTATAATAGGCTGGGCTTCAAGTGGGCCGAGACGGGTCCGCAGTTGGAGGACAACGTGCGCGAGCTGTCGCAGTGGAAGCCGCTGAAGCCTGAGTATGTGAAGCGCCGGAGGTGCTACCGCAGGGAATTAAGAGGTGAGAGGTGAGAGGTAAGAGGTGATAGGTGAGAGGTGAGAGGTGAGAGGTAAGAGGTGAGAGGTAAGAGGTGAGAGGTGAGAGGTAAGAGGTAAGAGGTAAGAATTTAGAATTAAGAATTAAGATATGGAAAGAAGAGTAGTAATTACGGGTATGGGCATCTGGTCGTGCATCGGCACGACACTCGACGAGGTGCGCCAGTCCCTGTTTGAAGGGCGCAGCGGCATTGTGTTCAGTCAGGAACGCAAGGACGCGGGGTTCCGCTCGCCCATCTGTGCCAATGTGCCACACCCCGACCTGAAGAACGTGCTGAGCCGCAACGTGCGGCAGATGATGCCCGAAGAGGCGCAGTATGCCTACGTGGCCACCGTGCAGGCCCTGGAGCAGGCACGGCTGACGCAGGACTATATCGACGCGCACGAGGTGGGCGTGATCTATGGCAACGACTCGGTGGCCGAGTCGACGATGGTGGCGATGGACAAGTTTCGCGCCGCGCGCTCCACGGCCGCCTGCGGCTCGGGCGCCATCTTCCAGTCGAGGAACTCGACGGTGACGATGAACCTCGCCACGCTGTGCCACCTGAAGGGCCTCAACCTGACGGCCTCGGCGGCCTGTGCCAGCGGCTCGCAGTCGTTGGGACTGGGCTTCCTGCTCATCAAGAACGGCTTGCAGGACTGCATCGTCTGTGGCGGTGCCGAGGAGACCAACATGTACGGCATTGCCTCGTTCGATGCCCTGCAGACGTTCTCCACCCGCATAGACGACCCCACGAAGGCCAGCCGCCCCTTCGACCGCGACCGCGACGGTCTGGTGCCCAGCGGTGGCGCGGCCACGCTCGTCATCGAGAGCTATGAGCACGCCGTGGGCCGCGGTGCGCCCATCCTGGCCGAGATCCTGGGCTGGGGCTTCTCGGGCAATGGCGACCATATCTCCACGCCCAACGTGGAGGGGCCGGCCCGCTCGTTGCTGCGCTGCTTAGAGAGTGCGGGCGTGAGGCCGCAGGACATAGGCTACGTGAATGCCCACGCCACCTCGACGCCCATCGGCGACAGCCGCGAGGCCGAGGCCATCGCGCAGGTGTTTGGCGACTACCGCGTGCCCGTCACGTCGACCAAGAGTCAGACGGGCCACGAGATGTGGATGGCCGGGGCATCGGAGATCGTCTATTCGATGCTGATGATGAAGAACGACTTCATTGCCGGTTCGCTGAACTTCGAGAACCCCGACGACGTGACCTGCCGCATCAACGTCCTCCCCGAGACCCGCCAGCAGCACTTCGACCTGTTCCTGAGCAATTCCTTTGGTTTCGGCGGCACCAACTCGACACTTATCATCAAAAATCTATAATCTTACAACAACAATTATGAAAAGAGAAGAAATCATTTCGCAGGTAAACAGCCTCCTGGCTGAAGAGTTTGAAATCGAAGAGAGCGAATTCGCACCCGATGCGAACCTGAAGGAGACGCTCAATCTTGACAGTATCAACCTGGTTGACCTCATCGCCCTGGTGCAGAC
>JAFVEE010000124.1 GCA_017478085.1 Prevotella sp.
ATATACTACGAGAGCAACACCTATCTCGAGGGCAAGAAGAAAGTGCTCGAAGGCCTCGACAAGGGGTTGTTCTATCGCAAGGACGACGGCTCGGTGTGGGCCGACCTCACCAGCAACGGCCTCGACCAGAAGCTGCTGCTGCGCAGCGACGGCACCAGCGTCTACATGACGCAGGACATCGGCACGGCCGAGATGCGCTACGAGGACTACCCGATAGACAAGATGATCTACGTGGTGGGCAACGAGCAGAACTACCACTTCCAGGTGCTATCGATCCTGCTGGACCGCCTGGGCTTCAAGTGGGGCAAGGAGCTCACCCACTTCAGCTATGGTATGGTAGAGCTGCCCAACGGCAAGATGAAGAGCCGCGAGGGCACCGTGGTCGATGCCGACGACCTGATGCAGCTCATGGTGGACGATGCTTATAAGACCTCTATGGAGCTGGGCAAGTTCAGCGACATGACCGAGGAGGAGCGCCAGGAGATAGCCCGCATTGTGGGTCTGGGCGCTCTGAAGTACTTCATCCTGAAGGTCGACGCCCGCAAGAACATGCTCTTCAACCCCGAAGAGAGCATCGACTTCAATGGCAACACCGGCCCCTTCATCCAGTACACGCATGCCCGCATCCGCTCCATTCTGCGCAAGGCGCAAAATGCCAGCGACCCCAGTCCCATTAGCCCCATAGGGCCCATAAGTCTTATAGGACCTATAAGTCCCAAGGAAATAGAGCTCATCCAGAAGATGAACGAATATCCCGCCGCCGTGGAGCAGGCCGGCAAGGACTACTCGCCCAGCGGCATTGCCAACTACTGCTACGAGCTGACCAAGGTGTTCAACCAGTTCTACCACGACTACAGCATCCTGAACGAGCCCGACGAGCAGAAGCGAAACGTGCGCCTGGTGCTGGCCCGCAACGTGGCCAAGATCCTGAAGAGCGGCATGGGCCTGCTGGGCATCGAGGTACCCGAGAGAATGTAAGCGCCCTTGCGGGCTAACGAATAGTGAATAGTGAACAGTGAATGGTGAATAGTGAATAGTGAGAAAGAGAATGAGAGACAATATGCGTAAAATAGAAAAGGTAGTGAAAAGGCAATGGGGGATGGTACTCGCGATACTATTCACTGTTCACTGTTCACTATTCGTTAGCCCCGCAGGGGCGCAGACCGCGCTCACGCTGTTCGACGAGGCCACCTTCTACGACGGCTACCTGTTCAGCCGCAATCCCGACAGTCTGGTGCAGGACGGCATTCTGCGCCACAGCACCTCGCTCTATGCCGTGCGGCTCACCGACGAGCAGATAGCACAGATAGGCGACAGCCTGCAAATGAAGGTCAACGTGCGGGCCTGCTGCGACAACTACGACCGCATAGGCAACATCAACCTGGCCTTCGTGCCCAAGGGACAGGCCGCCTACCTGCCCGACAGCGTGCAGCGCATAGAGCTGGGACGCTTCATCACCCCGTTTATGAACAAGAACAAACTGCCCGACGTGGTGCCCTACGACTACGACATCAGCTACGTGAGCCACATCCTGCGCGATGCCAGCATTCTGCGTCAGAACGACATCTGGGTTGAGTTCGAGCTGTTTGGAGTGCCCTACGCCGCCAACACGCAGGTGGCCGGATGCGCCGGGCGTAGCGATGTGTTCAAGGGCACGCTCGTCTTCGAGACCACCACCCCTGCCCTACCCCGCACCGAGCGCAACGTGCTGGTGCCCATCGTGATGAAGAAGAACGAAGCCCGTGGCCACAACCTGAACAACTACAGCGAAGCGGGCACCGACACCATCGGGCTGACCACGAAGACCTACACCTTCGACGTTCCCTGCGACGTGGCCGACGGCCAGCTGGTCATCGTCACCTCGAACCACGGGGCCAATAGCGGGGGCGAGGAGTACAACCGCCGCTGGCACTACATCTATCTGGACGATGCGCTGGTGCTCACCTACAAGCCGGGGCGCACCAGCTGCGAGCCGTTCCGAAAGTACAACACGCAGAGCAACGGCATCTACGGACTGATTAAACGCAGCGATGCCGCGTGGCAGTCGTTCAGCAACTGGTGTCCGGGCGATGTCATCGACAACCGTATCGTGGGCGTAGGAGCCTTCAAGGCAGGCCGCCATAAGGTGCGCATCAGCGTGCCCGAGGCCGTGTTCCAGGACAAGCAGGGCGACATTCCAGTGTCCATCTTCTTCCAGGGCCTTACCGAGGGTCAGCTCGTGCCTGCCGCTATCAGCTCGCCCGTGGTCGGTTCTTCCGGGGTAAGCATTGGCATCGTGGACGGCCAGCTCAGCGCCGCTGCCCGCGACGAGGTGCTCAACATCGACGTCTACGACCTGCAGGGCAAGCACCTGCTGCACAGCAGTAGCCCCACACTCAGCCTGCAAAGGCTGCCCCACAGCCTCTATTTGGTCCATGTGGAACTGGCAAGCGGTCTTGTAGAAACCCACAAAGTAAAGTATTAGAGCCGAATGGAGAACTTCTTACAGAACCCGCCCGACTACCGCCACGACACCGTGCTGCCGCTGCCCCCCGAGGTGATGGCCGATGCCTGGGCCGTCGATGCGGCATGCTCGGGCAATCCGGGGCCTATGGAGTATCAGGCCATCGACCTGCAGACGGGGGCACGGGTGTTCCACTTCGGCCCGATGAAGGGCACCAACAACATAGGCGAGTTCCTGGCCATCGTGCACGCACTGGCCCTGTGCTGGCAGCGCGGACTGCACCAGAAGACCATCTACAGCGACTCTTACAACGCCATTCTATGGGTGCGCAAGCGCCAGTGCAAGACCAAGCTGGAGCGCACACCCGAGACAGAGAAGCTCTACCAGATCATTGTGCGTGCCGAGCAATGGCTGCGCACGCACAATTATCAGAACCCTATCATCAAATGGGAAACGTCGAAGTGGGGCGAGGTTCCTGCCGACTTCGGCCGGAAATAGAGGCGTTTCAAACCATCACAAGCTGTCTTTCTTACGGAACGTCACGATGCTGCGGCCATCGAAGCTGGCAGCAGAAGCGACGCGCACGTTGCCCGGCACCTGCGGGGCACGGGTGCCGTCGGTCACGGTGAGCGGGGCCGTCTCCACGCGAATCTCGTCCCACAGGTCCTGATCCATGAACGACTGCAGGGTGCGCGTGCCCCCCTCTACGATGAGCGACTGGATGTTGTGGGCGTAGAGGCTCTCCATGTTCAGCGGGTGCTGATGGTCTATGACCAGACGGCGGGGGCTCTGGCCATACCAGTGGCGAACCGACAGCTGCGGATGCTCGCGCTCGTCGGTGACGCGCCCCACGAGGATGGCATCTTCCTCGGCCCGCAGCTTGTGGCTGAGCATCTGCGTGTAGGGGCTGGATATTTGCAGCGCCTGCCCGTGGTCGTCGATGAAGCCATTGGCCGTCTGCGCCCACTTCAGGATGATGTAAGGGCGGTGCAGCCGGTGGAAGGTGAAGAACCGGCGGTTCAGCTCGCGGCACTCCTCCTCGAGCACGCCCACGCTGACCTCGATACCGGCATCGAGCAGCTTCTGGATGCCCCGGCCCTGCACCTCGGCAAACTCATCGACACAGCCCACGACCACGCGCCTCACGCCCTTGCTCACGATCAGGTCGGCACAAGGTGGCGTCTTGCCATAGTGCGAACAGGGCTCCAGGCTCACATAGATCGTGGCCTGCGGCAGCAGCCGCTCGTCGTCGCCGCTCACCGATGCAAAGGCGTTCACCTCGGCATGGCCCTGTCCACAGCGCACGTGGTAGCCCTCGCCTATGATTCGCCCTTCGGCCACGATCACCGCCCCCACCATCGGGTTGGGGCGCGCGTTCTGTCGGCCGCAGCGTGCCAGCTGCAGGCACCGGCTCATGTATCTCTCGTCGTCGTTCATCATACCTTCTTCTTTTCTTTTTGACTGCAAATTTACAAAAATATTGGCAAAGAAAAGGAGAATAGTACGAAAAATTGATGTACCTTTGCACTCGTTATGACCTACGAACAATTTTGGCAACCGCTCACCACGCTCTACGATGCCGCCGAGGCACGTGCCGTGGCCCGCATGGTGCTGGAGCTGAGGTTCGGCCTGACGATGACCGACGTGCTTTGCGGACAGGCCGAGCGCATTCCCGACGCCGAGCTGAGGCCGCTGCAGCACCGCCTGCTGCAGGGCGAGCCTGTGCAGTATGTGCTGGGCGTGGCCGAGTTTGGCCCGCGCACCTTTGCGGTAGGCCCCGGCGTGCTCATTCCCCGCCCTGAGACCTACGAGCTATGCCAGTGGGTGGCTGCCGACCTCTCCACTACCGACGCTCAGCGCCCGGCGCCCACCATCCTCGATGTAGGCACGGGCAGCGGTTGCATAGCCTGCACCCTGGCCGCAGAGCTGCCCAGGGCCAGGGTCACGGCGTGGGACGTCTCGGCAGAAGCCCTGACGATAGCCCGCCAGAACGCCAAACGTGCCCATGTTCTTGTGTCTTTCGCCCAAGTCGACGTGCTCGCGCCTCCCCCTTCTTCGTTCGATGTCATCGTGAGCAACCCGCCCTACATCTGCGAGCGCGAGAAGGCAGCCATGCAGCGCAACGTGCTCGATTACGAGCCCCATCTGGCCCTCTTCGTGCCCGACGACGACCCGCTGCTGTTCTACCGCGCCATTGCCCGCTATGCCGTCAAGGCCCTGCCCCGCGGCGGCAGCCTCTACTTCGAAATCAATTCACTCTATGCCCGCCAGACCGAAGAGCTACTACGCCAGGCGGGCTTCACCCAGATAGAAACGCGCCGCGACCAGTTTGACCGGGAGCGTTTCACCAAAGCCATCCTACAATGAAAGAAATCAGCGAACAGCAAGCCTTCCAGAAGCTGGCCGCCCTGTGCGCCCGGGGCGAGCACTGCCAGCACGACGCCCAGGAGAAAATGCGCCAGTGGGGCCTCGGCGAGGAGGCGCAGGCCCGCGTCATGGAGCGGCTGCTGAAGGAGCGCTACATCGACGACGAGCGCTACACCCGCGCCTTCGTACGCGACAAGGTGCGCTACAACCAGTGGGGCCGCCGCAAGGTGGAGCAGGCCCTGTGGCTGAAGCAGATAGACAAGGCCACGGCCAGACAGGTGCTCGACGAGGTCGACGACGAGGAGTACATCGACATCCTGAAGCCTCTGCTGAAGCAGAAGCGCCGCTCTACCAAGGCCGCCAGCGACTACGAACTGAACATGAAGCTGATGAAATGGGCCCTGGGGCGCGGCTTCACGATGGACATCATTCGCCAGTGCATCGACGTGAGCGATGAAGACGAGTTTCTGGACTAAGCTGCTCGACCTCATCTCGCCCCGCCTCTGCGTGGCGTGCGGACGAAGGTTGTCGGCCGAGCAGTCGGTCTTATGCGCCGGCTGCATGCTCCACATGCCGCTCACCGGCTTCTCATCGCAGCCGCTCGACAACCCGCTGGCCCGCCTGTTCTGGGGGCAGTTTCCCGTGGAGCGGGCCACGGCCATGTTCTACTACGAGCCTCATTCTGAATCAGCCGAGATTGTCTACACTCTGAAATACCGTCACCGCCCCGAGGTGGGCCAGCTGGCAGGACAGGTCCTGGCCCACGACCTGCTGGCCGAGGGCTTCTTCGAGGGCATCGACGCGCTGGTGCCCGTGCCCCTTGCCCGCAAGCGCCAGCGGCAGCGCGGCTACAACCAGAGCGAAGAGATAGCCCGGGGCATCAGTCAGGCCACGGGGCTTCCTATATATAATAAGGTGGTGGAGCGGCTGGACTTCAAGACCAGCCAGACACGCCTCACTCCCTACGAGCGGCGCGAGAACGTAGAGCAGGCCTTCCGTCTGCTCGATGCCCGCCGCATAGCCCACCGCCACCTGCTGCTCGTCGACGATGTCATCACCACAGGCAGCACCATCAGCGCCTGCGCCCGCCAGCTGTGCCAGGCCGAGGGTGTGCGCATCAGCGTGCTGGCCCTGGGCTATTCGAGATCGTGACGCCTTTCCCCCCCTCAAAATGATCGAGCGCTCCATTACAACAGAACGGAGCCTCCATTCCATCCTAATGGAGCCTCCATTGAATTGCCATGGAGGCTCCGTTCCACCTCAACGGAGCCTCCGTTGAAATCTGTAAAGTTTTTTTGTTGTCTGTGTTGTCTTACTGATTTGTTGTTTTTACAAGACAACCTTAACAACTTCTACAACAGGTACAACTTTTTTACGGTCTAACGACCGATTGGGGATGATAACTATTTAATGAAGTTGCCCCATTCGAAGGTCGATGTATAATAAGGGATCCCCCTTTGATATTTCAGATACATCTTCGAAGGAGACCCATCGGAATTAAACTCATAATCATATTCTTGGCCAGCAACGCCGCAATTTGATACAAAGTTTATACTTTGCCTACCAAAGAAGCCTTCTAAATACAACACATTAGAGCTACTTTCAAACATAGAAAGAGTCATAGACACGAGTGGGTCTGACATGGCCAAAGCATATTTGCCTACTTTGTGATTATTGTACCCATATGCAACGTCCGTTGTTGTTGTATCTTCACCAGAAAGCGTTACACTCCTTACTTTTTGAATATTGCCATTTTTCCATACCCAACGTTCCTCACTGCCCGTTTTAATAGAATAAGTTCCTGGCCTCGGTTCTTTGTTTACAGAAACCAATCTATTATTTACATTATACGTGTACGTGGAACGTATAAAACTATTAAACTGTGATTCCACAATTCTTCCATTTTCCAGCTTGTACACAGTTTCAACATATTCCATTGTGCCCCCAGGCGTTTTGACTATAATTTCATTGTCTGAATAAATAAATATCCATTCTAAACTCTCGCTTGCGCTATGCGTTGTCATTGAAGCAACTTTCCCGTCAGCGTATGTAAACTCTGTAACCATCTCACTGCCATTAGACCCCACGGTTGTCACCTTCAGCAGCTCCCTGCCAATGCCTTTTACTTCATCGGCGGTGACGGGGTCGTTGGCATCCGATTCCCAGTCGTCATCATCGCCGCCATTGTTGGGAACCTCGGGGGTGTTGGGCTGGGTGGTGTCATCATCGTCGTCGCCACCACAGGCGGTGAAGCCGAGGGTGCATACACATAAGCCTAAAAGCAGGCTCATCATCTTGAATTTGTTTGTCATGTTGATTGAAATAAAAAAAAGGACGGAACTGCTCTCTGCTTTTCCTCCTCAAAGGCACCGCCAAGTAGCCCACGCATAGAAAAGCGCCAACAGCCCACGCCCTCCCGGGACGTGAACCTTGATTGTCGCTTGTTCTCATGCATAAATTTGGCGGATTTATTGAGGAGAGAACAAGGACTCGAAGTCCAAGTTTTATCTAAAAAAGTCGTTTAGAGCAGAAACGCCGGATTAATAATTTGTTGGTTACTCTCCCTGCGGGGCGCACCGGCTGAGCCGCGTGACTACTCCCCTTTGCTGCGTTTCGCTTCTTTTGGTTTGTCTGTCTGTTTCTTGAAAATTGTTTTTAAAGGGTTCTACATTATTTTATTCTGAGATTCTCTCGTTGCCTGCAAAATTACGAAAATTCTGCTGACGGGCAAAGAAAAAAGGGCGAAAATTGACGAAACAGGAAACAAAGAAATAGCAATTCACGTTAAATAACACTTCAATTCGGGCTGTTTTGGCCACTAATTCGTATCTTTGCAGAAAATTTTAATCATAAAAAAGAGATATGAACGCAATCAAGAAAATCTTCGCACAGAAGCTGATGGACGTAGAGGCCATCAGGCTGCAACCCGACGAGCCGTTTACGTGGGCCAGCGGCTGGAAGTCGCCCATCTATACCGACAACCGCAAGACGCTGTCGTTCCCCAAGGTGCGCTCGCTGGTGAAGCTGGAGCTGTGCCACCTCATTCAGAGCGAGTTCCCCGAGGCCGAGGCCGTGGCCGGCGTGGCCACGGGTGCCATAGCCCAGGGCGCACTGGTGGCCGACGAGCTGGGCCTGCCCTACGCCTACGTGCGGCCGAAGCCGAAGGACCACGGCATGGGCAACCAGGTGGAGGGCTTCCTGCCCCAGGGGGCCCGGGTGGTGGTGGTCGAAGACCTCATCAGCACCGGCGGCTCGTCACTGAAGGCCGTCGAGGCCCTGCGCCAGTATGGCGTCGAGGTGGTGGGCATGGTGGCCTCGTTCACCTACGGCTTCCCCGTGGCCGAGGAGGCTTTCCGCCAGGCCGGCGTGCGCCTCGTGACGCTGAGCGACTACAACGCCGTCTTGGAGCAAGCCGCCGAGACGGGCTATATCAAGGAAGTAGACAAGGCCGTGCTGGCCGAGTGGAGAAAGAACCCAAGCGAGTGGAGACAATGACAAAATTCGAAAGTAGCATCAAGCAAGTGCCGTACCCGCAGGAGGCGGTGTACCGCAATATCAGCGACCTGCGCAACCTGGAGAAGGTGCGCGACCGTGTGCCCGAGGACAAGCTGCAGGACTTCTCGTTCGACGAGGATACCGTGAGCGTCAACGTGTCGCCCGTGGGCCAGATCACCCTGCACATCATTGAGCGCGAGGAGCCCAAGTGCGTGAAGTTCGAGACCACGCAGAGCCCCATGCCCTTCAACCTGTGGATCCAGGTGCTGCCCGTGACGGCCGAGACCTCGAAGATGAAGGTCACGGTGAAGGCCGACATCCCCTTTATGCTGAAGGGCATGGTCTCCGGCCCCCTGCAAGACGGAGTAGAGAAAATTGCCGACGCACTGGCAATGATACCGTATGTGTAAGTGAAAAGTGAATAGTGAATAGTGAACAATTTGCTACCGCAATGAAGCTCTGGGAAAAAGACTTTGAGGTGAACGCCGAGATAGAGCGGTTCACCGTGGGCCGCGACCGCGAGATGGACCTCTACCTGGCTCCTTACGACGTGCTGGGGTCGATGGCCCATATCACTATGCTGGAAAGCATCGGCCTGCTGGGCAAGGACGAACTGCCCGTGCTGCTGAAGGAGCTGCGCAGCATCTACGAGACCACGCAGCGCGGCGAGTTCGTGATTGAGGAGGGCATCGAGGACATGCACTCGCAGGTGGAGCTGATGCTCACCCGGCGGCTGGGCGACATGGGCAAGAAGATACACTCGGGCCGCTCGCGCAACGACCAGGTGCTGGTAGACCTGAAGCTCTTCACCCGCCACCAGCTGCGCCTCGTGGCCGACGACGTGAAGGACCTCTTCGACCAGCTCATACAGAAAAGCAACCAGTACCGCGACGTGCTGATGCCGGGCTACACCCACCTGCAGGTGGCCATGCCCTCCAGCTTCGGCCTGTGGTTCGGTGCCTACGCCGAGAGCCTGGCCGACGATATGCTGTTCCTGCAGGCTGCCTA
The DNA here is from genome assembly GCA_017478085.1 of Prevotella sp. GTDB lineage: Bacteria > Bacteroidota > Bacteroidia > Bacteroidales > Bacteroidaceae > Prevotella. The sequence continues at coordinate 9,314 of JAFVEE010000124.1, forward strand.
CAAGATGACCAACCGCAACCCCTTAGGCTCGGCAGCAGGCTACGGCAGCTCGTTCCCCCTGAACCGCCAGCTGACCACCGACCTGCTGGGCTTCGACTCGATGGACTACAACGTGGTCTACGCCCAGATGGGGCGCGGCAAGATGGAGCGCAACGTGGCCTTCGCCCTGGCCACCATCGCCGGGACGATAGCCAAGCTGGCCTTCGATGCCTGCCTGTTCAACTCGCAGAACTTCTCGTTCGTGAAGCTGCCCAAGGAGTGCACCACCGGCTCGAGCATTATGCCGCACAAGAAGAACCCCGACGTGTTCGAGCTTATCCGCTCGAAGAGCAACAAGCTGCAATCGCTGCCCTACCAGGTGACGCTGATGATGAACAACCTGCCCGTAGGCTACTTCCGCGACCTGCAGATCATCAAAGAGGTGTTCCTGCCTGCCTTCGACGAGCTGCGCGACTGCCTGCGCATGACGGCCTACATCATCAACCGCATCGAGGTGAACGACCACATCCTGGACAACCCGATGTACGACCCGATGTTCTCGGTAGAAGAGGTGAACCGCCTGGCCGCCGAGGGCATGCCCTTCCGCGATGCCTACAAGAAGGTGGGGCTCGACATCGAGGCAGGCCGCTTCACGCCCTGCAAGGACATTCACCACACCCACGAAGGCTCCATCGGCAACCTGTGCAACGACCGCATCGAGCAGCTCATGGGCCAGGTGCTCGGCGGCTTCGGCTTCGAGCGTGCCGAGCAGGCCGAGAAACGACTACTGCAATGCTGAAGCGACACACTCTTTTCATCATCACAGCGCTGCTGATGGGGTTCCTGGCCTGTACCGAGGAAGACCTCATCAGCCGCCGCTATCCCTGCCGCTTCTACTTCTACCAAGAGCCACACCCCACCAGCCTCATCTTCGCCGCCTACCGTTCGCCAGGCGCTTACGTCTACGTCTATTCGCAGATCGACAACACCGGGCGCCGCCACGTCTACGTGCAGAGCAACGACGGCAAGACCCCGCTCGAGGACAACGTCATATCGACCGACCTGGAGCTGAAGGCTCCCTACGTGCTGGGTGCCAACAACGAGATGGGGCTCATCGTGGGCTGCACCAACTTCAACGGCCCCGCGGCCTACGACCGCACCTGCCCCAACTGCGCCACGCGGCAGCCCCTCAGCTGGGCCACCAACCGCCAGCAGGTGAGGTGCAACAAGTGCCTGCGCACCTATTCGCTCGACACCGGCGGCATTGTCGAAGGCGACGATGGCGATGCCCTCCTGCGCTACAACATCAGCTTCGACGGCTCCCGCCTATACGTAGGAAACTAAAACTTCGTGTCTTCGTGTCTTTGTGTTCTGTAAAATATTACAACCTATGAAACAAACATCTGTAACCATCCGCCTGAAGAACGACGGCAAGACCTATGAAGTAGAGACGGGCAGCACCCTGGAGGAAGCCTACCAGACACTGGGCCTCGAGATGCAGCGCCCCCCGCTGCTGGCCCGCGTGAACAACAAGATAGAGGGCATGCACTACCGCCTGTACAACACCCGCGATGTGGAGTACCTCGACATCACCAGCGAGTCGGGACTGCGTGCCTACACCCGCACCCTGTTCTTCGTGCTCTGCAAGGCCATTCACGAACTGTACACCCCCTGCAAGGTGGCCATCGACATACCTGTGAGCAACGGCTACTACGTCAACCTGAACATAGGCCATCCCGTGACGCTCGACGATGCGGGCCGCATCCGCACCAAGATGCGCGAGCTCATCGATGCCGCCCTGCCCATACACCGCCATCAGGTCACCACCGAAGAGGCCATCCAGATGTTCACCCAGCTGCACACCCACTCAAAGGTGAAGCTGCTCAAGGGCCAGGGCTCGCTCTACACCACCGTCTACGACATCGACGGCTACTACGACTACTTCTACGGTGCCCTGCTCACCAACACCTCGCAGCTCTACCTCTTCGGACTGGAGAAATACTACGACGGTCTGCTGCTGCGCATACCTTCGCGCGAACACCCCGACGAGCTGGGCGAGATGGTGATGCAAGACAAGATGTTCGGCATCTTCAAGGAGCACCACCAGTGGCAGGACATCATAGGCCTGCGCACCATTGGCGACCTGAACGAGGCCATCGACCAGGGCCGCACCAACCTGCTCATACAGGTCTCTGAGGCTCTGCAGGAGAAGAAGATTGCGAAGATTGCCGATCTGATTGCCCGGAACCAGGGCGTGCGCATGGTGCTCATTGCAGGCCCTTCCAGCAGCGGAAAGACCACCACCTGCAAGCGACTGTCGGTGCAGCTCATCACCAACGGCATCAAGCCCGTGCCCATCTCGCTCGACGACTACTTCGTAGACCGCGAACAGACACCCCGCGATGCCTCGGGCGACTACGACTTCGAGTCCATTCACGCCCTGAACCTGCCCCTGCTCAACGAGCAGCTCTCTGCCCTGTTCCGCGGTGAGGAGGTCGAGCTGCCACGCTACAACTTCCAGGAAGGCAAGAGCGAATGGAGCGGCAAGCGGCTGCGCCTGCAGCCCGACGAGGTGCTGGTGGTAGAGGGCATACACGCCCTGAACCCCGAGCTCACGGCTCAGATACCCCAGGAGCTGAAGTTCCGCGTCTACGCCTCGGCCCTCACCACGCTGCTCTTAGACAACCACAACTACATACCCACCACCGACAACCGCCTACTGCGCCGCATCATTCGCGACCACAAGTACCGCGGCGTCAGCGCCCGCGAAACCATACGCCGCTGGCCCTCGGTGCGCAAGGGCGAGAACCAGTGGATATTCCCCTACCAGGAGCACGCCGACCAGATGTTCAACACCGCCATGCTCTTCGAGCTGGCCGTCATCAAGCAACAGGCCGAGCCCCTGCTCGACCAGGTGCCCGAGAACTGCGTGGAGTATGCCGAAGCCTACCGCCTGAAGAAGTTTCTGAAGTACATACGTCCCATACCCCAAGACCAGATACCGCCCACCTCGCTGCTGCGCGAGTTCCTTGGCGGCTCGTCGTTCGAGTATTGAGCGGGCCTACGGCCCTATCGAATAGTGAATAGTGAACAGCGAATCGTTCTACTATTTCTGAATAAACTTGCGGCCTTGCCCTATGGTGAGGCCCTTTTTGTTGGGTGCCGACAGGCGCTGGCCCTTCAGGTTGTAGAGGGCAGAAGAGCCCGTGGCATGCGGCTGCGATGCCGTGGGGGTGGCGATGCCAGCGGGCAACGGTGCCTCGGTAAGGCAAAAGTAGAAGCAACGGGTTATTGTGTTGCCCGACTGGCGATCGCGCACCGTAACATTTACGACGCGGGGTTGCTGGAAGGCCCAGGTGGCTCTGGCAGTGAGGGTGGTGCCCTCGTAGGCATAGATGAAGCCGTCGCTGGCGCGCTCGCCATCGTCTATGACCTCGAAGTTGGTGTAGCCCGCGAAGTAGGGGCGCAGGTCGACGACGATCTGCTCATTGGGCTTGGCCACAAAATGCGGGTGGGCCAGGAAGTCTAAGTACTGCTCCAGGTTGGTCATATAGCCGTTCAGCTCGGTGGCCCCGTCGTTGTGGTCGGCAGCGCTGGCATTGGTGCCCATCGTCTGCTCCCACCAGTCGGGCATGCCGTCCTGGTCGGTGTCCCAGTTGTCGGGTCGCGTAGCATCGACGATGTTCAGGCCCTCGAAGCCCTCGGCATCGGTCTCGCGGTCAATGAGTCCCTTCTTCTTCGACTTGCAGCCCACGGTCGAGGTGGTGCCGTGGAGCGTCTCCTGGATCATACGCTCGTCGTGGTTGTCCAGCTCAGGCTGGTTGCAGCCCACGTCGCTCAGCACGCTCTGGAAGGCCTGTTCGGCGGTCTCGATGGTGGCATAGCTGGGGAAGAAAGGCTCCGACTGGAAGACCGTCCAGTCGAGCTTCTGCCCGCCGGAGAGCGTATATTTATAGGTGTCGTTCAGTGCGTCTTGGGTCTTCGAACCGTTCAGGTTCTCGCGAATGTTGCCGCTCACGTAGTAGGCCTGCGTGCCCGAGCCCGTGCCCTCCAGCTGCGCGTTGAGCAGCGCCATCTGCGTGGTTGAGGGGCCCACCTTATAGTAGTTGGCCACGAACTGCCCCTCGTGGGTGCCGCCATCGGTGGCGCGCCCGCCCCAGTTGTAGCACACGTTGTTGAACATATCGTGATGGCCGTCGTAGGCCCCCGCGCCGTCCAGACCGCCGCTGATGCTCCAGTTGCGCCCCTCGTTGTGGGCCAGCAGGTTGTGGTGGAACGAGCTGCCCAGTCCGCCCAGTTCGCCGCCGCCGATGGTAGCCGCGAAGCCGTGGGCCTTGCCGCTCTCGTAGTTGGGGTGGTCGGCAATGTTCAGCGCCTCGCTGATGAGCGTGCGCTGCAAGGTGATGTTCTTGGCGTTGCGGCTGGAGAAGCCCTCGTCGATGGTCCAGGAGATGGAGCAGTGGTCCATAATGGCGTGGTCGTTGCCCGCCATGCCCAGGCCGTCGAGGCCCTTATCCACGTTGCCATTGTGATAGCCTAAGCGCATACGGATGAAGCGCGTGATGCCGTCGCTCTGCATGCCGAAGGGTGCCCCACGGAACATAATGCCGCGCCCGGGAGCCGTCTGTCCGGCTATGGTCACGTACTTATCGCTGCACGTCAGTCGGCCTTTCAGCGTGATGACGCCCGCCACGTCGAATACGATGGTACGGGGGCCATGCACCTGAGTGATGCCATAGCGGAAGGTGCCTGGCTGCGGGTTCTGTATGTCGTCATCGAGCGAGGTGACGTGGTAGACCGTGCCGCCGCGTCCACCGATGGCGAAGCGGCCATAGCCCTCGGCCTCGGGGAAGGCCAGCCGGCGCGGACGGAACGTCCACACATCGCCTTCGTATGTCTGTCCGGCGGCATCCTCCTCGTCTATGCGCCAGTAGTAGGTGTTCATCGGGTTGGCCTGCGCCAGGCGGTAGCTGGCATCGGTGGTGACGGCCACCTCGCTGAGAGCATCGGGCGCGGTGCCCACGAAGACGTGGTGCTTCCGGGCCACCTCGGCAGCCGTCCAGCTCAGCGTCACCGCGTTGTCATCGGCCACCTCGGCGTGCTCGTCGGTATTCTCAGGCGTGGGGTCGCTGGCCGTGGTCAGCGGGTTGGGGCGGTCGAAGATGAGGGCATTGATGAAGAGCGAGGTCGTGTTGTAGCCCTGGGTATAGTCGAAGGACGGATCGGGTGTGGTGCGATAGGTCACGACCACGGGCTGACCCTCCTGGGCCTGGAACTTGACGTACGACTGTCCGCTCAGCGTGGTAGTCTGGGCGCGGTTGCTCTGCTCCACGCCTTGCACCTTCAGGGTGCCGCCCACGTAGACATCGAGCTTTGGCCCGTTGTAGCCCGAGGGGTTGTTGTGGTAGGCCATGAGCGAGTGCTCGCCTGTAGAAAGACCGCTGATGGTGAGCGTGATGCCCACCTCGCCAGTCTGCAGCTGGGGCGTATTGCCCGAGGCGTCGAGGCCATAGACGCCCACGCCGTCGCTCACCAGCTTCGAGTATTTGTTTACGCCGTCCTTCCACCACTCGCCCTTCAGCGTGCGGCCTTGCTGCGTGCCGTCGATGGTGGCCGTGATGGTGATGCCATCGGCCGTGGTGCTGGCCTGTGTGGCGGTGCCAATGACCCAGCCTTCGAAGCCATCCTCGGTACGGTTCTGCGAGTTGTTGATGTCGATGCGCTGTGCCCCGGCGGCAAGGGCCAGGCCGAGCAGTGCGGTGGTGAAAAACAGCTTTTTCATATTACGGATATTGTTTTAGTAGCTAATTAACGGTGCAAAGTTACGAAAAAGTTTAGAAAATTTCGTAACTTTGCGGCTAATTATGTATTTTCATAGCTTAAAAAGTGATTTGGAGCGGCCCGCAAGGCTGAACAACCCCTTCGGCTACGAGCCCCACCCGCTGTGCCAGATGGCGGCACGGCAGGTGCGGGCCTATGTGGAAAGCCAGCCGCTGCTCATAGAAGACGCGCGGAGGGGCAAGATGATGGGGGTGCTGGTGGTGGAAAGAGAGGACGCTGAGGGAGCTGCCCTGAAAGGCGACCCACAGAGACCAGGAGGAGGCGACCCACGGAGACCAGGGGAAGGCAGCCCACGGGGACCGTTAGGCTTCCTGGCGGCCTACTCGGGACTGCTGGCGGGGCGGAACGACTGGGAGTACTTCGTGCCGCCGGTGTTCGACGCGCAGCAGCCAGAGGGGCACTTCAAGCAGACGGAAAGGGTCATTTCTGAAATCAACGCCCAGGTAGCGGATTTGGCGGCGATGGAAGCCCCACCCCTTCAGCAGATAGAGGAGCTGAAGCGGCAGCGAAAGCAGCTTTCGGAAGAGCTGCAGGCGTGGCTGTTCCGGCAGTACCTGATGGTGAACGCGCAGGGCGAGCGGAAAGACCTGATCGGGATATGGCGCGACTACCACCAGTCGGAGAAGATCAGGCGGCAGTACCCCCTGCCTCCCGGTGGCAGCGGCGACTGCTGTGCGCCGAAGCTGCTGCAGTATGCCTTCCTGCACGGCCTGCGGCCTCTGGCCATTGCCGAGTTCTGGATGGGGGAGTCGCCGCGCGGCGAGGTGCGCCACGACGGTCAGTACTACCCCGCCTGCCGGGGGAAGTGCCTGCCCATCCTCACCTTCATGCTGCAAGGGGTGGTAGACTGCCGCGAAGGCATCGCCGCCCCAAAAGACCTGGAGCCGAAGGTGCTCTATGAGGACGAGGCGGTGCTGGTGATTGAGAAGCCCAGTGGACTGCTCGCGGTGCCGGGCAGGGGGCAGGAGCCGTCGGTCGAAAGCCTGCTTGCGGAGCGGTATGGCCAGGTGTGGATGCCCCACCGGCTGGATATGGACACCTCGGGCCTGATGGTGGTGGCCCGCACCGAGCAGGCCTACAAGCATCTGCAACGGCAGTTCTACGCGCGTACCATATATAAAAAATACATAGCCCTGCTCGACGTGGCCACGTCCGACAGGAATCTACAGCCCGGTCAACAGGGCACCATCAGCCTGCCCCTGCGCCCCGACCCGCTCGACAGACCCCGCCAGGTGGTAGACCACCTGCACGGCAAGCAGGCTGTGACCGACTACCGCCTTTTGCCCTACACAGGCAAAGCCCCTATCCCCGCCACCCAAGGCCTGCTGGCAGAGCTGGAGCCCCACACGGGCCGCACCCACCAGTTGCGCATGCACTGCGCCCACCACGAGGGGCTGGGCACGCCCATCGTGGGCGACGCGCTCTACGGGCGCAAGGCCCACCGCCTGTGTCTGCACGCCGCCGTGCTGAGCTTCGACCACCCCACTACCGGCGAGCGAATGACCTTCGAAACCGACCCCGATTTCTGACCCCCGAACAACGAAGGCCGCGTTGTCACGTAACGAGGGCTTCGTTCCTACGCAACGGGGCCTCCGTTGCATCGGAACGGAGCCTTCGTTGAAACGTAACGGAGCCTCCGTTATTTTTCAACCGAAAAATAGGGCGTATTTCACTTTTTTTTCTTACTTTTGCAGTGAAAAAACTACTAATACGCAAAAACAATGAAACACCTATTGCGAAACCTCGCCCTCGCCACCCTGCTACTGGCGGCTCCCGCAACGATGACGGCCGCGCAGAAGCCCGGCGACTTCACCGTGGGCGACAAGACTTTCCTGCTGAACGGCAAGCCCTTCGTGGTGAAGGCGGCCGAAGTGCACTACCCCCGCATACCGCGCCCCTACTGGGAGCACCGCATCCAGATGTGCAAGGCGCTGGGCATGAACACGCTGTGCCTCTACGTGTTCTGGAACATCCACGAGCAGCGTGAGGGCGAGTTCGACTTCACGGGCCAGAACGACGTGGCCGAGTTCTGCCGTCTGGCGCAGAAGAACGGCATGTACGTCATCGTGCGTCCCGGCCCCTACGTGTGCGCCGAGTGGGAGATGGGCGGTCTGCCTTGGTGGCTGCTGAAGAAGAAGGACATCCGTCTGCGCGAGCGCGACTCGTATTTTATGGAGCGCGTAAAGATCTTCGAGCAGAAGGTGGGCGAGCAGCTGGCCCCGCTGACCATTCAGAACGGCGGCCCCATCATTATGGTGCAGGTGGAGAACGAGTACGGAAGCTATGGCGAGGATAAGCCGTATGTCAGCGAGATAAGGGATTGTCTGAGGGAGGTCTACAGACCCACCCCCCAACCCCTCCCTGTGAGGGAGGGGAGTGTTCAGTCTCAAGGCTCCAAACTATCTACCCCCCTCCCTCAGAGGGAGGGGCCGGGGGAGGGTCTTCTCTTGTTCCAGTGCGACTGGTCTTCGAACTTCACGAAGAACGGTCTGGACGACCTGACGTGGACGATGAACTTCGGCACCGGCGCCAACATCGACGACCAGTTCCGCCGACTGGGCGAGCTGCGCCCCAACGCCCCGAAGATGTGCTCCGAGTTCTGGAGCGGCTGGTTCGACAAGTGGGGTGCCCGCCACGAGACGCGCCCCGCCAAGGATATGGTGGCGGGTATGGACGAAATGCTCAGCAAGGGCATATCCTTCTCGCTCTATATGACGCACGGCGGCACCTCGTTCGGCCACTGGGCCGGTGCCAACAGCCCCGGCTTCGCACCCGATGTCACCTCTTACGACTACGATGCGCCCATCAACGAGTATGGCCAGGCCACCCCGAAGTTCTGGGAACTGCGCAAGATGATGGAGAAATACGCATCCCAAAAGCTCCCATCCGTCCCAAAGAGTCCCAATCCTATAGTGACCGTGCCGAAGTTCGAGCTGAAGGAGTTCCATAACATTCTCTGCGGCGTGGAGCGCTCTGTGCAGAGCCGCGACGTGCAGACGATAGAAGCGCTCGACATGGGCTGGGGCTCGGTGGTCTACCGCACCACGCTGCCCGCTACGACCACTTCATCGCTGCTCACGCTGAGCGACTGCCACGACTTTGCACAGGTCTACATCGACGGAGAATATATTGGCAAGATAGATCGCGTGAAAAACGAGAAGAGTATCACCATCCCCGCTGTGAAGGCTGGTCAGCGTCTCACCATCCTCGTCGAGGCTATGGGTCGCATCAACTTCGGCCGTGCCATTAAAGACTTCAAGGGCATCACGCAGAACGTGACGCTGCAAACCGAGCAGAATGGCCACGAACTGACCTATGACCTGAAGCAGTGGGACATATCGATCATTCCCGACGACTACCAGACAGCCCAGAAAGCACTCTCTGTCCAGAAGAAGTTCGACGAGAAGACTCTTTGTGGACAGAAGGCCGGCTACTACCGCGGCTACTTCACGCTGAAGAAGGTGGGCGACACGTTCCTGAACTTCGAGACGTGGGGCAAGGGCCAGGTCTACGTCAACGGCCACGCTATGGGCCGCATCTGGAGCATCGGCCCGCAGCAGACGCTCTACGTACCCGGCTGCTGGCTGAAGAAGGGCAAGAACGAGGTCATCGTGCTCGATGTGGTAGGCCCGCGCGAGCCGATAGTCTGGGGCCAAGACAAGCCCGAGCTGAACAAGCTGCAGCTGGAGAAGAGCAACAAGCACAACGCCATCGGCGACAAGCCCGACCTGAACAGCGCCACGCCCGCCAGTGTGTCCGGCGGTTCTGCCGCCGGAGCCGCCGTGCCCGACGCTTCTCCGTCGGGTATCGCCACCGCCGCCCCCGGCAACGGCTGGCAGACCTTCCGCTTCCAGGCCCCGCAGAAGGGCCGCTACCTGGCCATCGAAGTGCTCTCGACCCAGAAGGACGGCGACCGCGTGGCTATTGCCGAGCTCTACCTGCAAGGCCCCGACGGCAAGCGCCTCTCGCGCGAGCCCTGGACCTGCAAGTACGCCAACAGCGAGGAGGAGAACGGCAACCACACGGGCGACAAGGTGTTCGACCTGCAAGAATCGACCTACTGGCAGACCGAGAAGGGCACACAGGCCCCCCACCTGCTGGTCATCGACCTGGGCTCGGTGCAGACCGTCACGGCCCTGGAGTACCTGCCCCGCGCCGAGCAGGGCGCACCCGGTTCGGTCAAGAACTTCAAGATCTATCTGTATTGATACTACCCCGTTTCTGGGCGTTGGGTGGCAGCTGCCATAGTCACCCAACGCCCAAAAAACTTCCATTTTCCTTTGTCGTTTCATTTTTTCGCCGTACCTTTGCACCCGCAATCGTGGTTCTGCCACGCAGATTAATAGGGAACAGGGGTGCGAGTCCCCGACTGTCCCGCAGCTGTGAGTTGCCCTTTGGCATGGGTGCAAGCAACAACGTCACTGAGATTTTCGGGAAGACGCTTGCAGACCGGCAACAAGTCAGAATACCTGCCACGGTTTTGATAAGAAAGCCCCCCGCTTGCTTCTGGGGTTAAGGAGCGGGGCCGCACAACAACGAAACGAACAAGGAAAGCAAATGACACAACGCTTGCTGGGACTGCTGATGGCTTTCACCGCACCGTGTGTTGCGATGTTCTCGCAAACCGGCGAACGGGCCGACACGCTGCAACGCCTCGACGAGGTGGTGGTGACGGGCCAGCAGGCCGAACGCGAGGCTACGAGCACTGCCCCCCTGCACCGACTGAACCAGGGGCAGATGCTGCGCATGGGCATCAGCGATATGGCCGACGCCCTGCACCGGCTGCCGGGCATCACCCTGCGCGACTACGGTGGTGCGGGCGGCATGAAGACCGTATCGGTGAGGGGCTTCGGGGCCAAGCACACGGGCGTGAGCTACGACGGCGTGATGCTCTCGGAGTGCCAGAGCAGCGAGATAGACCTCTCGCGCTATTCGCTCGACAACGTGGACCACCTGCAGCTGACCATTGGCGACAACGACGACATCTTCATACCTGCCCGGCAGGCCAGCACCCCTGCCGTGCTGGCCATAGAGAGCGTGCGGCCCCCATCGGGCGACGACCGCCGGCCGCACCTCACGGCCCAGATGAAGGTGGGCTCGTTCGGCTACACCAGCCCCTTCATTCGCTACGAGCAGAGCCTCACGCCCAGGCTCAGCCTCTCGGCCGTGGGCGAGTACACCTACGCCGAGAACGACTACCCCTTCACCCTGAAGAACGTGACCATCGTCACCCAGGAGCATCGCACCAACAGCCGAATGAACCAGGGCCACGGCGAGCTGAACATGCGCTGGCAGCCCGACAGCCGCAACGAGCTGGCCCTGAAAGCCTATTACTTCGACAACGACCGCCAGCTGCCGGGACAGGTGCGCTACTACACCAACGAGAGCAACGAGACGCTGCGCGACCGCAACGCCTTCGGCCAGCTGCAATACCGGCTGCACAGCCACGCCGGGTGGTCGGTGAAGGCGCAGGCCAAGTACAACTGGGCAGCCTCTATCTACCGCAACGGGGCCCACTTCGGCAGCACCACCGAGGCCATCTACTGGCAGCGCGAGGCCTATGCATCGGCCTGCGTGCTCTACGCCCCTGCCGAAGGCTGGGCCTTCGACTACTCTGCCGACTACAGCTACAACAACCTGAACGGCAACACCGTGCAGATGAACCACCCGCGCCGCCATACCATGCTGCAGACGCTGACGGCCAAATACCGCTCCCGCCACCTCACGACCATGGCTCGACTGCTGCACTCGCTCTACCTGAACGACACGAAAGACGGCACCCGCAGCGCGCGCAACCTGCGCCACCTGTCGCCCTCGCTGTCGCTGTCGTGGCAGCCGCTCCTGTCGCAGATGCTCTATGTGCGGGCTTCCTACAAGAACGTGTTCCGCTCGCCCACCTTCAACGAAAGCTACTTCTTCCACTACGGCAGTGCCGACCTGCAGCCGGAAAATGCCGACCAGCTGAACATGGGCATCACCTACGCCGCCTCCCTGCGGCAACGGGCCACCGTGAAGGCTACGGTCGATGCCTACCTGAACCACGTGGACGATATGATCGTGGCCGTGCCCTACAATATGTTCGTGTGGACGTGCATCAACGTGGGCAAGGTGAAGGTGCTGGGACTCGATGCCACGCTGAGTGCCAACGCCACGGTGGCTGCGGGCCACGAACTGTGGGCCTCGGCCAACTACAGCTTTCAGCAGGTGGAGAACCGCTCGAACACCGAGTCGCCCAACTATGGCAAGCAGATAGCCTACTACCCGCGCAACAGCGTGGGCGGGGCGCTGGCCTACGAGAACCCGTGGGCCAACGTGAGCGTGCACATGACAGCCATCAGCAGCCGCTGGGCCACCAACGACCATCTGGAAGGCACCCGCGTGAAGGGCTACGAAGACTACGGGCTCACGGTGTGGCACAGCTGGCAGCTAAAGCGCCACAAGCTGGAGGTCAGGGCCGACGTGAAGAACCTGCTGGACCAGCAGTATGAAATCGTGAACCACTATCCCATGCCAGGCAGAAGTTATTTTTTATCACTTAAATATCAATTTTAATTCAAAAACACAAAAAGAAATGAAAAAGCAATTACTGAGTCTTGCCGTGCTCCTGATGGGAGCAGCAGCATTTACCGCCTGCGGCGATGATGACGACGAACCCTACGTGCCGAAGGCCGTCGACGTGAGCAATGGCATGTTCGTAGTGTGCTCGGGCCACATGAGCACCCCCATCGATGGCGGCCTGACCTACTACGACTATGCCACCAAGAGCGCCACGCAGCAGGCCTTCAAGCAGGTGAATGGCCGCGAACTGGGCCTTACGGCCAACGACGCGCTGGTCTATGGCAGCAAGATGTATATCGTGGTGACCAACGCCAACACGATTGAAGTGGTAGACAAGGCCACGCTGAGATCGGTGAAGCAGCTGAAGATGGGCGACCTGCTGGCCTCGGGCGAGGGCAGCCAGCCCCGCCACATCACGGCCGATGGCGGCAAGATCTACGTCACGACCTACGGATCGTCGGCTGCCGACTGGTCGGCTTATCAGGTGACAGGCAATGGCTATGTGGTGGCCATCGACACCGTGAACTACCAGGTGTCTGGGTCCTACGCCGTGGGTGGCTTCCCCGAGGGCGTGGCCGTCGTGGGCAACTACGTCTATGCCACCAACTCGATGTACAGCATGGGCAATGCCAGCATCTCGAAGGTGAACCTGGCCACGGGCGAAGAGAGCAAGATTACCAGCGACGACATCATCAACCCCGTGGCCATGGTGGCCATTGGCGGCAACCTGTACTACCTCGACTCGGGTGCCTACGGCTCTGAGCCTCCCTATGCCCAGGTGAATGCCGGCGTGCGCAAGGTGACCACCAGCGGACAGGTAACCAAGGTGGCCGATGCCACGGCCATGGCTTCCGACGGAAAGGACATCTACGTGATCAATGCTCCCTACGGAACGGGTACCACGGCCTATGCCGTCTATAAAGTGGCAGCTGGCACGGTGCAGGCCTTCACGCCCTCAGAGGATGTGGAGTATCCCAATGCCATCGGCGTAGACCCCATCACGGGCGATGTGTTTGTGGCTTCGAACAGCAAGAACCCCGACACGGGCTATGCCAGCTACAACCTGCCCGGCTACGTGAAGCAGTACAAGGCCAACGGCGAGTTCGTTGCCAAGTTCGACTGCTGGGTTGGCCCCACCGCCATCGTGGCTAACACTGGCGTGAAGTATGAGTAATCGACTGGCCCTGCTGGGCCTCATCATCGGCATCCTGGCCGCCTGCTGCTCGTGCGGTGGCGGCAGGGGTGCCGATGCCCAGAACGAGGGCGACACGCTACGGCTGAAGTATGCCGAACGGCTGGTCATCGTGAAGCACGAGGGCTATACGGAGGTGACGCTGAAGAACCCGTGGAAGGAAGGGAAGGTGCTGCACCGCTACTTCCTCGTTCCCTACGACGCCACCACGCCGCTGCCTTCGGAACATGGTGCCACCGTGGTGCGCACACCGCTGCGCCGGGTGGCCGTCTTCACCACGGTGCATGCCTCGCTCATCATGACCTTCGGGCGTGAACAGAGCATAGCAGGCGTGGCCGATGTGAAGTATATGAAGATTCCGTTCATTCACGAAGGGGTGAAGGAAGGGCGCATCGTGGACTGCGGCGACGGTCTGAACCCTATGGCCGAGAAGATTATCGATGCCCAGGCCGATGCCATTATGCTCTCGCCCTTTGAGAACAGCGGGGGCTATGGCCGACTGGAAGAGATCGACATTCCGCTCATAGAGTGTGCCGAGTATATGGAGACTTCGCCCTTGGGAAGGGCCGAATGGATGCGATTCTACGGTCTGCTCTTCGGCGAGGAGCAGCGTGCCGACTCGCTCTTTGCCGCTGTAGACAGCAGCTACCAGGCTCTGGCCAAGACCGCCCGGCAGGCAAAGAGCAGCCCAAAAGTGCTGATGGACAAGCAGGTGGGTTCTGTTTGGTATATGCCTGGGGGCCGGAGCACCATCGGACAGATGCTACAGGACGCGGGAGCCAACTATCCCTACGCCTCCGACGAGCATAGCGGCAGCATTCCCCTGCCCTTCGAGGCCGTTCTGGAGAAGGCTGGCGACAGCGACGTGTGGCTGTTCCGCTACGACAACGAGCAGCCCATGACCCTGCCCCAGTTGCTCAGCGAGCAGCACGGCTACAGCCAGCTGCGCCCCGTACAGACGGGACAGACCTATGGCTGCAACGTGCGCACCACCCAGTTCTACGAGCAGTCGCCCTTCCGTCCAGACCTGCTGCTGCAGGATTTCATTCATATCCTGCACCCGGAGCTGCCTGACCTGCCTGAGTTGCGCTATTATAAAAAGGTGGAATAAATGCAAAGAAACACCCTGAAACTGGCCGTGCTGCCGGTGCTCATAGCCGTGCTTTTCGCGCTCTGCCTGCTGGTGGGGGCCATCCGCATACCCGCCGGCGACGTGCTGAGCATTCTTCTGGGCAATGCCGAGGGGCTGAAGCCATCGTGGCGCTTCATCATCCTGGAGTCACGACTGCCGCAAGCCATCACCGCCCTGCTGTGCGGAGGAGCGCTGGCCGTGAGCGGACTGATGCTGCAAACGGCTTTCCGCAATGCGCTGGCCGACCCTTCGATATTCGGCATCAGCAGCGGAGCCGGGCTGGGCGTGGCGCTGGTCATGCTGCTCCTGGGCGGTTCACTGGGCGTGGGTTCGCTGGCGGTGAGCGGCTATGTGGCCATCATCGTGGCCGCCTTTGTAGGGGCTATGGCCGTGATGGGCATCATTTTCTTCTTTTCTACCGCCGTGAAGAACGACGTCATGCTGCTCATCATCGGCATTATGATAGGCTACCTGTCGTCATCGGCCATCTCATTGCTCAATTTCTTTGCCACCGACGAGGGCGTCCGCTCCTATATGGTGTGGGGTATGGGATCGTTCGGAGGCGTTTCGATGAAGCACATGCCAGTGTTTGCGGGCATCACGCTGTGCGGCCTGATGGCCTCATTGCTGCTCATCAAGCCGCTCAACGCACTGATGCTGGGCGAGCACTATGCCGAGAACCTGGGCATCAGCGTGAGGCGGGTGCGCAACTGGCTGCTCGTAGTCACGGGCCTGCTCACGGCCATTACCACCGCCTTCTGCGGCCCCGTCAGCTTCATCGGACTGGCCGTTCCCCACATAGCCCGGCTGCTGTTCCGTACCGACAACCACCGCATACTGATGCCTGCCACCATTCTTTGTGGCTCGGCCATCGCTTTGTTGTGCAATCTTGTGTGCTTTCTTCCCGGCGAAAACGGCGTCATTCCCCTTGGGGCCGTCACCCCGCTTATGGGTGCCCCCGTCATTATCTACGTCATTGCGAAGGGAAGAAAGTAGCCGGCGGCCCTATTTACACAACTTCTGGAACAGCTCGCGCATGCCCTCGGAGGCACCCTTCTGAATCTGCTGTACCTTCTCGCCCGCACTGATGGGATTAGGATCAATGAGATAGATGGGCACCGAAGGACGCACATAGTGCAGCAGACCGGCAGCGGGATAGACGTTGAGACTGGTACCAATGACGATGAAGATGTCGGCCTCCTGAGCCTCTTCGGCAGCCACCGCGATGTTAGGCACGGCCTCGCCGAAGAACACGATGAAGGGACGCAGCAGCGAGCCATCGCCTGCCTTGGTGCCAGGAGCCACCTCACAGTTGTCGGGCGTCAGCGTGATCTGGTAGCGTGGATCGTCAACATCGCGGCTCGAGCACACCTTCATCAGCTCGCCATGCAGGTGAATGACCTTCGACGAGCCTGCCATTTCGTGCAGATTGTCTACATTCTGCGTCACCACCGTTACGTCATACTGCTCTTCCAGGCGCGCCACCAGCTTGTGGCCCTCGTTAGGCTGCACGCCCCAGCACTTGCGGCGCAGCATATTATAGAAATTGGTCACCAGCGTAGGGTCGGCTTCCCAGCCTTCGTGAGTGGCCACCTGGGCTACGGGATATTCCTCCCAAAGGCCGTCGGCATCGCGGAAAGTCTTCAGTCCGCTTTCCACCGACATGCCTGCTCCAGTAAGAACTACGATTTTCTTCTTCATAAGCCTCTTGTTGTTTTAGTTGAGTAAGAATTTATTGCAAAGTTAGGAATAATGATGAAAGGCAGGAAGAATAAACCATTAAATAATATTAAATTATAAGCAAAAAGCTATCGTAGCCCCCATTTTTTTTGTAATATTGCACATCGAAAGAACTTAAAAAGAGATAGACTATGAAACATTTTGTACTTGCATTGATGGCAGCTGCCACACTGAGCACTCAGGCCGTGGCACAGAACAGAGTGAAGAACGTGTATGCATCGTCGGCTAAGCTGAACGTAGAGATGCTGCAGCAGGCCAAGGAGGCCGTGCAGCTGAACCGCTACCTCTTTGCTGGCTACAACACCATTTGCCTGCCCCTCTCGGTGAGCGCCGAGCAGCTGCAGGCACAGGGAGTGACGATTGAGCGCATGGTAGCCGTGCGCCAGGAGGGCAAGGTGCTGAACCTGTACTTCGTAGACTGCACCAGCGAGGGCCTGCAGGCCGGTCAGCCCTACCTGATCAACTCGCAGAAGTCGCAGTATCTGCGTGTGAAGAACACCGACGCCATGACCGTTGGAGCCAGCCCCGAGGCTGTGGTGATGAGCGACAACCAGGGCAACGTGGTGACCTTCGGCAGCAGCTGGGAGAGTATGCAGCAGAACGGACGCTATGGCATTCCCGCCAAGCAGGACGTGATGCCGCTGCAGAGCATCCTGGTGCGCACCGATGCCGACAAGACCTTCCTGCCCACCCGCTGCGGCTTCAACTGGGACATACAGTCGGGTTCGGCCGAGACCCTGGAGATTAAGCACCTGAGCAGCATGGCCGAGCTGGAGACTGCTGGCATCAACGTGGCTCAGAAGATTGCCGGAACGGTCGACGTGTACGACCTGAAGGGCAACATGATCCGCAAGCAGGTGTCGGGTGCCGATGCCCTGCAGAGCCTGCCCCGTGGCATCTACATCGTGAACGGCGAGAAGATCACGGTGAAGTAATCCCCACCCCCCGGAAAAGCAAATGGCTGCCGCATGAATCTTTGCGGCAGCCATTTTTTTGCTTCTTGCCTTGCTACTCCTGCGCCAGGCAGAACGTCTTCACCACCTCGCCATCGTAGGTATTGATGCTGATGCTAAGGCTATCGGCGGGAATCTTGTCGAGGGCTATGCTGAAGAAGTTGCGCTGCGAATAGTATTCGGGCACGCCGCCCTGGTCGTGATACAGCTGCAGGAGCAGCGTCTGCCTGCCATCGGCATGGCTCACCACCTCTCTGGCCACGATGCCCAGGCGGTGAACAGCATCCTCATCGTCGGTGGCTCCGCTTTTCAGGTAGAGCCCCACGTTCAGATAGCGACGGTTCTTGCCCATCCACACACTTTCCAGGCGCACGGGGTCGGTCTTCATGCCATCATCGATGCTGTCGAGCGGAATCAGCGAGGCCACCTCGATCTTGCCACACGACACGGCCTCGACCTGCCCGGCATCGGCAGGACGGTAGTAGAGCATGGCCCGATAGAGCGTGTCGCCCTTCTGCACCCAGTTCTGGTTGAAAGGGTTCGAGACGTTCAGCAGCTCGCCATCGTCGGTGGTCACGCTGACTATCTTCTTGTCGGCATTCACGTGTGCCTCGACGAAATCGGCCCGCACCAGCGAGTTCTCGCCCTCGCCTTTCTCGTAGGCATCCTGCTCGCAGCCAGCGAGGAGCGCCGCGGCGAGCACCGTCAGGGTCAGGAATAGCTTTCTCATTTGGTGGCTTCTTGGTAGTTAAGCACGGGGTTGGCATACATCGTCAGCATTCGCTCTCGCAGGAAGTCCTCGTCTTTCTGCGCAATCTGAATCTTGGCCAGCTGCCCGGCCAGATAGTCGCTGAAGCGACGCTCGTCGGCCTCGGTGTAGTGGCTGGCATGGTCGCGACGGCCACTGAGCAGGTCGAGGGCAATATAGTTGCCGGGGAAGAGCTGGTAGCCACGGTGTATCTCGTGGTCCATACGCTGGCTCAGGGCCGAGAAGACCTCGGTGCGGGGCAGGTCGGCCAGCTCGTCGATCCAGGTGTTGATGGGGGCAGCGGCATGATAGACCACATGGCCCTTATAGCCGAAGATGCCCGTCTTCATATTGTCCAGATCATCCTGACGGCTCTTCTTGAAGGCGGGATTGTCGCGTTTCAGCTGGAACTCCTGCGCCTTCAGGTAGTCGCAGGGGTCGTACTCATAGCTGATGGTCAGCGGCACAATGTTCAGGTCGCGCAGCTTCTCAACGGGACTGGCACCCTCGCCGCCCATGGCCAGCATCTTCAGCACCGAGTCTTGCGTGCGGTCGTCGCTGTCCTTCGCCCTACCCTCTCGCTGGGCTATCCAGATGTTCTCCTTCTTCGTATTGACGGCGTAGTGTATGTAGCGACTCATCAGCTGACTGCTGCGCAGCATCTCTTTGGGCGTGAGGCCACGGCGCACGGTGAAGGCCTTGTTCATCCTGACCAGGCGCTTGATCCAGGGGTAGATGAGCAGGTTGTCGCCGATGCCAATCTCGACCGTGGTGGGATAGCCAGCCTCGACGAGTAAGACATCGAGGAAGGCTGAGTCGAGCACAATGTCGCGATGGTTGCTCACGAAGGTGAAGCGCTGAGCCTTGTCGGCAGGCAGCTCGCCGTCGCTGAAAGTGCAGCCATCGGTGTGCTTGCGCATGATGTACTTCACCACAGGCTTCATGAACCGCTTCTGGAAGTCGAGCGGTGTCTTCACCCCCGTGAAGGCCAGGCGCAGCATACCGTTGCGCAGGCCCTTGGGCAGCCAGGGGACGAAGCCCTTCATAATGACATTGAACTGGCGGTCGGCCAACATATCGTTGAAGGCCTGCTGCATCTCGCCCGCCTCATACGGTCTGATGTCGTCGAAGGGCCCACCCAAGCCCTCCCCAAGGGAGGGGTGTTCAGCTACATTTTCTATCGTACTCATAATTATTCTTGTTTTTATTCTCCACCTAAACATCCCTCCCTTGGGGAGGGCTTGGGTGGGCCCCTTGCTTAGAACTGGTTTTCCACAATATCACTCAGTACATCACCTATGTTCAGCCCGGCGGCCCGCACCTGCTGGGGAATGAAGCTGGTGGCGGTCATGCCCGGCGTGGTGTTGATTTCGAGCATCGAGATGTCGCCCTGTGGCGAGATGATGTAGTCAATGCGGATGATGCCGTTGCAGTGCAGAATGTCGTAGATGGCCGACGTGAGCTTCTGGGCGCGCTCGGCCTGCTCGGCAGGAATACGGGCGGGGGTGATCTCCTCCACCTGGCCGTTGTACTTGGCGTCGTAGTCAAAGAACTCGTTCTTCGTCACCACCTCGGTCACGGGGAACACCACCTCCTTGTCCTTCGTCTTGTAGCAGCCCACGGTGATCTCGGTGCCCTCGAGGAACGACTCGACCATGACCTCGTCGCTCTCCATCATGGCCACGCGCAGGGCGGCGGCCAGCTGGTCGGGCTTCTTCACCTTCGACACGCCAAACGACGAGCCATCGTTGGCGGGCTTCACGAAGCAGGGCATGCCCACCTTGTCGATGATTTCCTTCTTGCTGATGAGTTGCTCCTGTCCACGACGCACGAGCACGCTCTCGGCCACGCGAACGCCGTAGCCACGCAGGTACTGGTTGAGCACAAACTTATCGAACGTCATGGCCTCGACCAGCACGCCGCTGGTGCTATAGGGCATCCCGATGAGGTCGAAGTAGCCCTGCAGGATGCCGTTCTCGCCCGGCGTGCCGTGGATGGTGATGTAGGCATAGTCGAAGAGACGCGTCTTGCCGTTCTCCTGGAACGAGAAGTCGTTCAGGTTGATGCGCGACGTGGTGCCGTCAGGCAGCTGCACCTGCCAGTCGGTGCCCTTCATGTCAACAATATATACGTTGTAGCGTTCTTTGTCGAAGAACGAATAAAGACCTTGTGCCGAGCGCAACGATACGTCGTGCTCTGATGAGTCGCCACCGCATACGATGGCAATGGTGCGTTTTTGGGGTGTCATTGTTTTTTTATTTTTTCTTTTATTGGTTCTTTTAGGGTTTCCTAGGAGCACCTAGGGTTTCCTAGGATAGCCTAGGATTGCCTAGGACTGCCTAGGACTGCCTAGCCCCCCCCCAGCCTCTTGCGCCATTTATCAATAAGCGCCTCCATGTCCTGGGGCAGGGGGCTGGTGAAGTCCATCTGCTGGCCGGTGGTGGGGTGGCGGAAGCCTAAGGTCTGGGCGTGGAGCACCTGGCGCGGACAGAGCTTGAAGCAGTTCTGAATGTAGGCCTTGTACGAGGCCGTGCGCTCGCCGCGCAGAATCTCCGTGCCACCATAGCGCTCGTCGGCGAAGAGGGGGTGGCCTATGTGCTTCATGTGGGCGCGTATCTGGTGAGTGCGGCCCGTCTCCAAGCGACACTCCACCAGCGTGGTGTAGCCGTAGCGCTCCAGCACGCGGTAGTGGGTCACGGCGGGCTTGCCCGTGTCGCTGTCGGGCGGGAAGACGGCCATGCGCAGACGGTCGCGCGGGTCGCGGCCTATGTTGCCCTCAATGCGGCCCTCGTCCTCCACGAAGTTGCCCCACACCAGAGCCACGTAGCTGCGGTGTGTCTCGTGGTGGAAGAACTGCTTGCCCAGATGCGACTTGGCCTCGCGCGTCTTGGCCACGACGAGCAGCCCGCTGGTGTCCTTGTCGATGCGGTGCACCAGCCCCACCTGCGGGTCGTTGGGGTCGTAGGAGGGCAGATTGCGCAGGTGCCAGGCTATGGCGTGCACGAGCGTACCGTGGAAGTTGCCACAGCCGGGGTGAACCACCATGCCGGCGGGCTTGTAGATGACCATCAGGTCGTCGTCCTCATAGCGCACGTCGAGCGGCAGCTCTTCGGGCACGATGGTCGAGTCGAAGTGGGGCCGGTCGAGCATCAGGGTGATCACCTCGCCCGCGCGTACCTTATAATTACTCTTAACGGGCTTGTCGTTTACACGGATGAAGCCAGCCTCGGCAGCCGCCTGAATGCGGTTGCGCGTCTGGTGCTGGGTGTGCTCCATAAGGTACTTGTCGATGCGCAGCGGCACCTGCCCGCGGTCCACCTCTATGCGGAAGTGCTCGTAGAGGGCACCCTCGGCAGGTTCAGCCGCTTCCTGATCGTCCAGAAGCTCCGGGTCGTCAAAATATTCCTCGTCAATCATCTATGCCTACCTCCTCAAAGTCGTCGCTGCCGTCGTCGGCATCTTCATTCATCCACTCCAGCATGTCCTCGTCCTCAGCCTCATCGGGCAGCGTGCCGCCTATCACCAGCGTCAGGGGCGACTCTATCGACACCATCTCGCCGGCATGCAGCTCGCGACCGCCGCACTCCACGCGGTAGACCCAGTCGTAGTCGCCCTCGATGCGCTTGGGGGGCAACAGGCGGAAGCCTATGGCCGTGAGATGGGCCTGCGCCTGACGGTAGCTGCTGTTGTCGATTACATCGGGCAGGGCCACCATGGGCGAGCGGGTAGAGTTGATGGTCACATAGACCGTGCGCCCCTCTTTCACGTGGGTACCGGCGGCAGGGTTCTGCATCAGGATGCAGTCGGCCGCCATGCGCTTGTTGTAGCCCGTATCGTTGGCCTCGATGAGCAGACCGTCCTGGTCCAGCAGCACAAGGGCATCCTTGTAGTCCATGCCATAAAGGTTGGGCAGTGTGATTTCCTGTCCGTGGCGCGTGTAGGCATTGAGGCCCCACTTCACGCCCACACACAGCAGCACAACGACCAGCACCATGGCCAGCAGGTTGAGCAGCAGGTACCGGCCTACCAGTTTGCCCAAAAATTCTTTCACTTTCATTGCGTCTTAGTAATTACCAGCCGCAAAGTTACAAAGAATCGGCGAGAAAAGCAAACTATTTCGCGAAAAATAACTGCCCTATTTGCAATGAGGCCTCCATTAGCCCGCAACGGAGCCTCAACTGCCTGGCAACGGGGCCTCCGTTATGCAGCAACGGAGGCTCCGTTGAACCGTAACGGAGCCCCCGTTGTAAACAGGGTGATTGTATGGCATTTCCATCGCTAAACTGCCACTTTCCAGCCAGCAAAATGCAGAGCAACACAAAAAAATGCACAAAAAGGACCCGAAAACGAGAAAAAACAGCTAATTTTGCAAAAATAACAGCTCATAAAGGACGTTAATTGCTAAAATTTGCTTATCTTTGCCTCGCCGTAGAGTGTCTGCGGCAGACATATTAGGAAGCGTTTAGCACTGTTCCATCTGCTGAATCTGGACAATTCGAGCGAACGAAAGGAATAGACAGACGTTCTCCCTTTGGCGTAAGTATATGTATACACTACATATATAGTCAAAGGTGTGAGCTGTTATTCTATGTTCATCGTTCGGCAGTCCAGAGCCCAGCAGAGAATATGGAAGTGAGTTCACACTTTCTTTTTATGCCTTGATGTAAACAAGAAAGTACATTTAGCGAGATGATAATAGGCAATCTGATTGGCTGCATATTCTGGGGTGCGCTCATAGCCATAGTGGTCACGGCGGCCACCTATGGTATCTGCCGCGCCCTGAGCCGCCAGAGCGTGCAGGGCCCCGTGGCTGCGGTCGCACTGATAGCGCTGCTGGTACTGAGCGGTGCACAGTGCACGATGATAACAGGAGCCGTTTATGCCCGCGACTATGTGGAGCAACTGGCAGAGGCCACCGATGCAGCTGCCAGCCTGAGCCAATATCCCCAGCTGGCCAGCCTGGCCAAGAAACTGCACATTGAAGCCGTGGCCGACACCTCTATTTCTTACGTGCGCGAGGAACTGACCAGCGCCCTCGGCAGCTACATCACCCGTCGCGCACTCTGGACCCTGGCCTTTGTCGTCGCCACGCTGGTAGCCTTAGCATGGGCAGGAAGGAAAAGTGGTGGCTATGCAAGAACCACACGGAGCACTTCACGACACCGCCACGACAGTCTGATGGACGACAGACCTGCCCACCACCGCCGCAGAAGACATTAAAAAAAACATCATAACTAAAAACATATTACGACTATGCCATTTATTGGAACAAATCCCAACCACATCCTTGTAGGACTTGGCGGAACCGGAGGCAAGGTTCTGAAAGCCTTCAAGAAGCGTCTCTTTCGCGAGTACCCCGACGATGAAGTGCGAGCCAGGCTGGTACCGGCCATCGGTTTCGTCTACGTAGACTCTACCGAAGAGATGATGCAGCCCAACGACCCTACCTTCCGCGTGCTGGGCAAGGATGCCTCGTTCAAGAAGAACGAGTTCGTCTTCATCAAGTCGGCCGACCTGGGGCAGATTCTCGACAACATAGACACCTTCCCCGGCCTGCGCT
This sequence comes from Prevotella sp., assembly GCA_017478085.1. Classification (GTDB taxonomy): domain Bacteria; phylum Bacteroidota; class Bacteroidia; order Bacteroidales; family Bacteroidaceae; genus Prevotella. The sequence goes on from JAFVEE010000124.1 coordinate 33,017, forward strand.
ATGTGGTGAGGAGCGCCGAGAGCATGCGCACCACGCTGGGCGAAGTGGGGGCTGCAGCCGGACAGAAGCGCCGTGCAGGCCGCATACTTTTCGCCACCAACTGCAACCGCTACCTCTCTACCCTGGGCGAGAAGTATGCCGAGCTGAAGAACGCCACGAGGCAAGACTCGCTCCACGTGCACATCTTCACTGGTCTGGCTGGCGGCACGGGGTCGGGATCCATCATCGACGTGGTGGCCCAGACGCGTATGAAGTATCCCAACGCCACCATCGACGTATATGCCATGGTGCCCGAGCTCGACATTCCCACAGGCTGTCAGGCTGGTCGCTACCACCAGAACGGCTATGCCGCACTGATGGAACTGTCGGCACTCAACGTGTGCAAGTACCTGCCGAGCAACGTGGTCACAGGCGAGGAACACGTGACACTGAACGAAGTGCCCAACAAGCAGTTTGGCCTGATGCTCTACAGCAATGTCAACGAGAACGGCGTGGTGGTAGAGTCGTTTAGCGAACTGCCACAGCTGTTGGCCGACACGGTTTACTTCCGCCTGTTCCTGAAAGAAAAGTCTGGCGTGAACGACAATTTCCTGCGTGCCTGGAGTGCTGAGAACTACAACGACTTCCTGGCCGAGTACAACTTCCGCTCGAAGCAGGGCGACAAAGAGCGGGCACGCACCAAGGCCGTCAGCTCGTTTGGCATCAAGCGCGTGGTCTACCCTGAGATGCGCATTATCGAACACATTTCCTACACCGTCAGCGAAAAGCTGGTGCTGCAGATGCAGTACAACAACTTCAGCGAGGACATGGGCTTCTGCGACCGACCGAAGCACCGCGACTATGGCGAGCTGACCGTGAAGAGCGACAGCAATATGCAGTCGTGGAAGCTGAATGACTCGCACCTGATGCTCAACGAGAAAATCCTGGACACCGAGAAGAATTTCAAGCCCATACGCTCGTTCTGGGAAGACACCACCACCTTCAACACCTTCGAGGATGCAAAGAAGGCCGACCCCAAGAACCCCTGCGGGTTCAACTACACCTTCTGCGAAGACACCTACGACCACAAGTTCCGCCTGAAGATGGGTGCAGAGGCCTACTATAAAGAAAAAGCCGAAGACCAGGTGCTGAACGAATACGTGCAGGACATCGTGGAGCACATTGAGAAGCACCTCTACACCCAGTGGTACGAGGGCCACTACTCCATGTACGACCTGGGTCGCATCTGCGATACCGTGCTCGAGTACATCAAGACCCGCTCAGAGAAGCTGCCGGGCGAAATCACTAAATATGCCGAGGAGGCCGATGAGTATCTGGCCGACCACAAGGACATCGTAGAGGAGTATGCCAGCCTGGGCTTCTTCGACAAGCAGCTACTGGGCAAGCGCAGCGACCTGTACTTAGAAGACCAGGCTGTGCTCAGCAAGCTGTTTGTGGCCAAGACCCACAAACTGGCCGCCGAGTTCCAGCGGGCCCTGATGTCAAGGCTCAGAAAAGCCTTCGAGGAGTTCAGCACCCAGATAGCCCTGTTCGTGGGCAAGCTGCAGCGCTCTCAGACCTTGCTGGTGAATGCCATCAGCGACCGCACCCGCCAGAGCACGGGTCTCGACACGCACCAGACCATCATCGAGGTGGCCGAGGACGACAAGATGCGCAAGTTCGAGCAAGACCTGACGCACAACCACACGAAGATGGACACCTTTGCCTCGTTCATGCGCAACAAGATTACCAAAGGCCAGGCCTTTGCCCACTTCGACGAGCTGGCTGCGCAGATCGACGACAACACCGTGACCGAGATAGCCACCAAACGACTCACCGAAGAAGAGCGGAAGCGGGGTGAGACCACGCTCTATGACCTCATCAGCTCCTACCACAACGACGAGTATGCCAAGGACAAGATTCTGGGCATCAACGTGCTGGAGCAGCTGAAGAAGATTCTGGACACCGACGAGAAGATACGCGACTTTGCCCGCTCCATCATCAACGACAGCGGCGTGTTCCTGAAACTGAACGACGGCGAAATGCAGAAAGCCTTCAACAACAACCCCAACCCCGTGGCCGAGCCCCATTCCATCGACCGTGAGTCAATCATGATCTGCATGCCTAAGACGCAAGGCGATGACTCGCTGAAGGAGTTTGCCCGCAAGCTTACCGAGGAAATGCGAGGCGAGTTTCACTCGAGCGAAGGTCGCAAGATAGGCTTCGACGAGTCGGAAGACCGCATGAACGAGATAACCATTGTGGCCGTAAAGTGCTGCTTCCCGATACGTGCCATAGAGTGGCTGCCCCTTTATGCCAAGGAGTACCGCGAGCTCATTGCCAGCCGCAGCGAGGCCAGCCAGCAGTATGCCCGCATGCTGCTGCACACCGAGGGCGACGGCACCCGCCTGCCGCTGCTGGAGGGCGAGGCCGACGGCCCCAAGGGCAACGACGTGCTGCCCTACCTCTTCATAGCCTCGGCACCCACACTGGGCCTGCTGAAACTGGGCAAGGATGAGAAAGAAGATGAAGGCTGGTGCTCTGAGACCGAGGGCGAATGGGGCATCAAGATGGTAAAGCTCATCTCGCGGCTGTACACCACGATTCTTGAAAGCGAGGAGTTCACCGCCACCCTGCGCGACCAGATTGTCGAAAGCGTCGACGAATATCTGTCAAATCCCGACCTGAAGAAGAGCGAGCGCGATGCCCTGACGCAGCACGTAAACGAGATGATGCGCGACGTGGTCTACAAAGAGTGCTCCAGCACCACGAGCCCCAAGTTCCAGCAGCAGGCCACCGCTGCCAAGAAAGCACTCGACATGATCAACAAGAAATAATAACGTAGTACTTAAACCAAAGAGAATATGGCAAGAGAAAAAGGCGGTGCAAAGTATGCCTATGGCATCTGCACCAACACTGACCACGATGGCAATGGCAATCCGTGCCCCAAGTGTGCATCGAAAGAAAGAATCAGACTAAGTCTGCGCGACGAGTTCGTGTGTCCCGAGTGTGGCGAACAGCTCACCAAGGTGGGAGGCACCGACCCAGTGGGTCCCAACTGGAAGCTCATCGGCATCATTGCCGCAGCAGTAGTCCTCATAGGCGGAGGTCTGGGGTGGTTCTTCGGCATCTACCAGCCTCAGCAGCGTGAGAAAGCGGCCCAAGAAGAGCGTCTGGCTTTCGTGGCCGACAGCCTGCGGCAGGACAGCATAGCCAAGGCACAGAAGGCCGAGGCCGATAAGAAAGCACGCGAGGAGGCCCTGGCCCGCGAGGAAGCCGAAGCCCAGGCCCGCATCAACGACTCGATTGAGGCAGCCAACAAGGCCAAGGAAGAGACCAAGGAAGAACCCCAGGAGCCAGGCCCGAAGCCCAAGAACCCGCCCTACGGCAGCTATAGTGGTCCGCGCGACGGCAACGGCAACCCGCACGGTGTGGGCGGCGAGGTACGCATCACGCGCAGTTATTCGCTCGACCTGAAGAAGAGTCCTGCCGAGTATGTGCAGCTGAGCAGCGGCGACAAAATCGTGAACACCAAGTTCGTAAATGGACAGCTGAAGCAGGGCGAGATCGTCTTCACCGACGGTCGCCGAAAATGGATCAACCTGTAGGGCATTATAGCAACAAGGCAATGAAGAGACTGCTGCCACTCATCGTGCTGTGTATAGTTGGCGGCCCCCTGTGGGCTACCGACTATGCCACCGACCTGCTTCAGCAAATGGCTCAAGCCATGCAGCTCGACGCACGCCTACAGGCACTGCCCAACGGCACCCACTGGCGCACGCTTCAGCACCAGTGGCAGCCGCTCGTGGTGGTGAAGCAGCAGGGCCGCGTGCAGCACATAGGGATAGCTCTCTTCACCCCGCACCAGCGGCAGTTGCTGAGGCAGCAGGCCATAGCCGACTTCCTGGAACGCTACATACTGGAGCTGTCGCTGCCCCTGCAGCGGCCACAGAGCGTGGCTGCGAAGATGGTAGAAGACCACGTCGACGTGCTACAGGGGTCACTCGCGGCACTCACGGCTACGGTGTCGACCGATACTACCTGTAGCTTTTCGACCGAAAACCGCTTTGGCCGACAAATGCTGGTAAAGTGGGCGCGAGGCGAGCACACGGTATGTGAGCTAACCTTTCCGCTCGACTTCGAGCTGCTAAGCGGCACCACGATGCAGGAGCGCGAGCGGCGGCTCATAGCCGACCTGCGCCACGTTGGAGCAACCATGCCCGACGTACTGCCCACCAGCACCGAAGGGCTGCGACGCAGTCTGGCCACGGGTCACTACGTGCTCCCTGGCGAGGCACTCTATACACCCCAGCTGAGCACCGCCCGCTACTACCGCGAGGACAGTCAGGGATGCCTGCAGCTGCTGCAAGACGAGCGCTTCCCGCTGGAGTCGATGGCAAACCTCGTAACCAGCACCGAGCTGGGGCAGCACGTCAGTGTCAGCGTGGCGCTCGACGTGTATGGCTTGCGGCAGGAATACTTCACCGTTCCGCTGGCATGGCTCAACAGTTATATGGTGCGGCAGGGCTGCAAGCTGTTCTTCGGCTTGATGAACTTCGACGGCCAGAAGGCCACCTGCGAGGTGGTCTACCAGAACGAGACGCTGGGCTACCACCACGTGATGAAGATTGAGGCCGCCACCAGCCTGACTGCCACGGCCCAGGGCACAGCCACGGCCCGGCTGACTGCCTACCTGCCCACCTCGCGGCTGATGTACCTCTTTGACGAACTGAAAAAATAAAAAAATAATGTGATTCTGATATGATGAAAAGACTATTGTTCATTCTTTCGCTCGCCCTGACGTGTGTCATCACCGGCATGGCTCAGGAAAGCGACTCGAAGCGCATCAACAAGATAAAGCGCGACAACAAGTACCTCTATGCCGAAGACACCAAGCCTACCGAACAGGAGGCACGGCAGGGGGCAGAGGAAACACTGCAGACCTACATAGACGAGTATGTGGCCACGGAAAAGAAGCTGAAGAAGGCCGAGCACATCGTCATCAAGGACCTGCAGAGCAAGATAGACCGCATAGAAATGAAGCGGGGCACGATGGTAAGGGCCTTTGTCTACGTGAAGAAGAGCGACATCATTCCCGCAGAGAACGTGGTAGTGACCGACGGCCCCGGCGACCCAGACCGACAGGCAGAGCCGGTATCGACCATCGAGCCACTACCCGCACCCAGCCTGGAGGCGACGGGCCTGCCACAATGGCAGCAGGAACTGATCAAGGAGCTGCTACAGAAGCAAACGCTCACCGAGGCACGCGCCCACCTGAACAGGCTGAAGGCCGAGTACAAGGTGAAGCGTCTGGGGGCTCCTGCAGCAGCCAAGAACACGGCCCAGCTCTTCTGGGTGGTGGCACTGCCCAATGGCGGAGGGCTCACCGTGCTGGGGCCCGGCAATGAGGAGCGCATCAACTACCGCACGATGACAACCGACCAGCTCTCGGCCTACAGCGGCAACGACGCCCTTTGGTTCGAAATGGCGAAATGAGTTAGCAGTTTGGAGTTATAAGTTAGGAATAAGGAGTTATGAAAAGACTATTATCATTTATTGTTCTTGCCCTGAGCCTGGTGATCCCTGCCATGGCACAAGACGTGGTGGCCTTCGAGTTCAGTGACGGCATAGACAATGCCGCTCTGAAGAGCCGCATGGAGCAACAAATCAGCCAGTTGCTCACAGCCATCAACCGCGCCGAGAGCATAGGCACCGACATTAATTACTCGGGCATCGACATCGACAACATGGCCTCGCAGAGTATCGGCATGCTGTGGAACAATGCCCACTTCCGCATCTGCGATGACGACATTGTGGAGCACTGCCTCACGCTGAAGGACAAGCACGGTGCACCCCGTGGCTACAAGGTGATGAACATTGCGGTGGAAATGAAGCCGCAGAATGCATCTTACACCGACGAGCTGAACCAGGAGGTAACCATCGACATGGACCGCACGGGCCGCATCACCGACTTCAACATTACCATTGGCCTGCAGCAGTACACCCGCCTGATGAAGGAGGGCGTAGACCTGGAAGACCAGTACCGCCGTGAACTCATACTGAACTACGTGGAGCAGTTCCGCACAGCCTATAACAACAAGGACATGAAGTTCCTCGATGCCATTTTCAGTGAGGATGCACTCATCATCACCGGCAAAGTGGTGCGCCGTGTGAAGACCGAGGTGGGGCTGCGGCCCGAAATAAGCTATACGCCCATGGGCAAGCAGAAATACTTGGCCAACCTGAAACGCACCTTTGCCGCCAACAGCTATATCAACGTGCGGTTCGACGATATTCGCATTCGCCGCCACGGGGCCAAGCCCAACTACTACGGCGTGACGCTCACACAGGAGTGGAACAGCCAGCGCTACAACGACAAGGGCATCCTGTTCCTGGTGTGGGACTTCAGCGACGAGCAGGCACCCAAGATCCACGTGCGCACCTGGCAGCCCATGGAGACGCCAGAAGACGAAGTGTTCAACCTGCAGAGCGTGAAACTGCCATGATGAGAAAAACTATTTACTGTTGCCTTTGCTATCTTCTGTTTCTGGCACTGCCAGTACAGGCGCAAGAGCTGAAAGTGCTCAGTTTCAAGGCCGACGAGAGCGACATCAGCGCTGTGAAATTCAAGGTTGAGGATGCCAATGGCGATGCCTGCGCCCTGGTGAAAGTGGGACTGGCACTGCCCGATGCCACCTTCGAGGGCGACATCGTGAAGCAGGAATACCGCGACGGCGAATACTGGGTGTACCTGATAGACGGTGCCAATTGGCTGAACATCAAGACCAAGAAGTATCTGCCGCTGCGCTACGAATTCGCGGGAGTAAAGAAGCTCACCACCTACATCATGCAGATAGAGAAGCCGCAGACGGCCTACGAAGGGCCCACGGGCACAGTTGTCGTCACGAGCAACGTGCGGCAGGCCGACGTCTACGTCGACGGCGAGAAGCTGAGCAGCGTCACGCCGTTCGACTACCGGGGCCCCGAGGGCCAGCACACCGTGGAACTACGCTCACCCGGCTACAACGACGAGCGCATCACCATCGACGTAAAGCTGAACCAACGACTGCGCCAACAGGTGACGATGAAGGCGGCTGGCAGTTTCCAGATAGACGGCATCAGCTACGAAATGATCAATGTGAGCGGAACGGGCTCATTCCTGATGGGCAGCCCCGAGAGCATCGACAAGACTTACACCGTGACGGGCCTGCGCTCGTTTCGCATAGGCAAGACCGAGGTGACGCAGGCCCTCTGGCAAGCCGTAATGGGCAGCAACCCCAGCATGAACCAGGGTCCGGAGCTACCCGTGGAGAACGTGTCATGGGACGACTGTCAGGAATTCATCAGCAAGCTCAACGAACAGCAAGGCACTCACTTCCGCCTGCCCACTGAGGCCGAGTGGGAATATGCCGCCCGCGCCGCCGGAGCCACCCGCGCCGAGGACTTTGCAGGCAGCCGCAGTGCCGACGACGTGGCCAACGCCAGCGGGCGCACGCTGCCCGTGGGCAGCCGCAAACCCAACGCACTGGGCATCTGCGACATGAGCGGCAACGTGGCAGAGTGGTGCGATGACTGGTGGCAGAGCTACGCCTCGAAACAGAACACCACGGCCCGCAAGACCTCGTTCTTCCGCGTGGTGCGCGGCGGCAGCTATGCCGATGGCGACAAGCAGAGCCGCGACCACCTGCGCTGCTACTTCCGCGGCAAGCAGAAGCCCGCCGACGCAAAGCCCACTACAGGCCTGCGCCTGGCCCAGGACATGTAGCGCGAAAACAACAGAAAACCTACATTTGCAGATAACCAAAAGTGTACGACAAAGCATTCATTATCAATTATCAATTCTTAATTATTAACAATTTAAATCAATCAAAAAAAATGAAAAAGATCTTTTCGTTCGTAGCAATGATGCTACTGGTGTGTGCCGGAGCAATGGCACAAGACAAGAAGGGTGTGGCCGTAGAAGAACTGACCTACAACAGTTCGATAGGCACTAACTGGGTTGAGGTTCTGCGCAACAACATCATCAGCGGCATAACCGCCACAGGCCGTGTGAACGTGGTCGACGTGAAGTCGCTGAGCAGCCTGCCCACAGTCAAGGAAGAGCGCATGGGCGCACTGGCTGAGGCTGGTGTCGACGCAGTGCTGAGCGGTCACTTCAACTCGCTGAAGTCGGCCCTCGACAAGGATGGCAAGTACTGGACCTGCACGGCCAACTACACCCTGACGCTGACCGACGTGGGCGGTGCCGTCATCGCTACCACTCCCTATGAGAACTCATGGCTGGTAGGCGACAACTCGACCGATGCCATCAACAAGTGCTTAGAGAAGACAGTGAAGGACATGAAGAAGTTCGTCGACGACAACTTCAAGGCCGAGGCCACTATCAAGCAGCTCGACCAGGTCGATGCCAAGAAGGGCGTTAAGACGGCCTACGTCACCATAGGCAGCAACGCTGGTATCGCCGCTGGACAGATGTTCGACATCTTCGAGGAGGTTGAGATTGCCGGCGAGAAGGCTACCAAGCAGATTGGCGACGCCAAGGCTCAGGAGGTGGTGAGCGGCACGCTGACGCTCGTCAAGATCAACAAGGGCGGCGTAGCCGTGAAGGAGGCTTTCGACGCCGGACACAAGATTACTGTTGTGTCGCGCGCCAAGAAGGATCCCTTCGGTGGTCTGCTCAAGTAAAACAATAACTGTATGGCTTTGAAGAAATTCTGGCTTATTACGCTGCTTGCACTGCTGGTCGTGGCCAACCGGGCCACGGCACAGCAGCGCGAGACCTATGGCGGGGCCGTCGAGGTGATGGACATCGACGAAAATAACGTGACCTTCAGCTCGGTGGGCACAGCCGAAAAAGACGACGACGTGCTCGTGGCCGCAGAGAAGAACCTCTTCCAGAAGATACTCTTCGACGGCGTTGAGAACTTCAACGATGATAAGCCGCTCGTAGAGCGCTACTCGCCCGTACTCGAATCGTTCTTTCACGCTAAGTACCAGAAGGAACTGCTGGGCATGCGCACTGGCAAGAGCGACGTGAAGAACAGCCTGGCCTACAGGGCCTACGTGGTGAGCTCAAAACTTGAAGGACAGCCCAAGAAAAACGTGAAGGGCCAGTACGAAGGCACGGCCATCATCGAGGTGAACCAGCTCACGCTGGGCGCCTTCCTCCGAAACAACAAGGTGATTCTCGATGGCGACACCACCGTGGTCATCAAGGAAAACGTAAAGAAGGGAAGGCCCTCGTTCATTCGCAAGAAGACAGCGGCACCAGCCGAATAAAGGCACCCTGTCCCATACTTCCTACACATATACCAAGAAACTGGGCGCGGCCTCTCGGCTGCGCCCAGTTTCTTGCCTTTTTGATGGCCATCAGGGGAAATTACTTTCCGTGACGCTCGTCACTTACGGTGAGCTTCTTGCGGCCCTTGGCACGGCGCGAAGCCAGCACGCGGCGACCGTTCTTGGTAGCCATACGCTCGCGGAAACCATGCTTGTTCACGCGGCGGCGATTGTGGGGTTGGAATGTTCTTTTCATTGCAATGAATCTTTATTATTAGTACTATTTGTCTCAATTTCGGGCTGCAAAATTAGTAATTAATATTGAATTACGCAAGAAAACCACGAATTTTAGCGTCATTTTTTATGTTTTTTTCGTGAAAACCGAAAATTATTCGTAACTTTGCAGCCGCAAACAAGCACATTTTCATTTTGTATATATACATTTTAAGCTTTTATGATCAATTCACAAGACATTAAGAAAGGCGTTGCCGTACGCATGGACGGCGGCATTTGGGTTTGCATCGACTTCCAGCACCGCAAGCCCGGTAAGGGAAACACCATCATGATTATCAAGTTGAAGAACGTGAGCGACGGCCGCGTGCTGGAGCGCCGCTTCAACATCGGCGAGAAGCTGGAAGACGTGGTCATCGAGCGCCGCCCCTACCAGTACCTGTACGAGGACCAGTCGGGACGCATCTTCATGAATCAGGAGACCTTCGAGCAGATTCCCATCGACAACGACCTGGTCATCGGCCACGAGTACATGAAGGAGAGCGACATCGTGGAAGTGGTATCTGATACCACCGACGGCACCATCCTCTACGCCGAGATGCCCGTGAAGACCATCCTGCGCGTCACTCACTCGGAGCCCGGCATCAAGGGCGACACCGCCACCAACACCCTGAAGCCCGCCACGCTGGAGACCGGCGTCGAGGTGCGCGTGCCCCTGTTCATCAACGAGGGCGACCTGATTCAGGTGGACACCCGCGACGGCTCGTATCTGGCCCGCGCCAAGGAGTAAGTCGCTGCGAAATGAAGTATTCTGTCATCGTTCCCGTCTTCAACCGTCCCGACGAGGTCGACGAGTTGCTGCAGAGCCTTTGCCAGCAAGCGCTGAAGGACTTTGAGGTAATCATTGTGGAAGACGGGTCGGAAACACCCTGCAAGGATGTCTGCGATAAATATGCAGGCATCCTTGACTTGCATTATTACTACAAGGAGAACAGCGGCCCCGGCCAGAGCCGCAACTATGGTGCTGAGCGGGCACGGGGCGAGTGGCTCATCGTGCTCGACAGCGATGTGGTGCTGCCAAAGGACTATATGAGAAGCCTCACCCCCGGCCCATCTCCAAGGGGTGAGGCTATCGTGGCCTGGGGTGGCCCCGACGCGGCGCACCCTGACTTCACGCCCGTGCAGAAGGCCATCAGCTACTCAATGACTTCGTTCTTCACCACCGGCGGCATCAGGGGCGGCAAGGGCAAGAAGCTCGACAAGTTCTACCCCCGCTCGTTCAATATGGGCATTCGCCGCGAGGTGTACCAGCAGCTGGGCGGCTTCTCGAAGATGCGCTTCGGCGAGGACATCGACTTCAGCTACCGCATCGTGGAGGCCGGCTACAAGACGGCGCTCATACCCGAGGCATGGGTGTGGCACAAGCGGCGCACCGACTTCCGCAAGTTTTTCCGGCAAGTATATAATAGTGGTATCGCGCGTATCAACCTGGAGAAGCGCCACCCCGGCACGCTGAAGCTGGTGCACCTGCTGCCCACGGTCTTCACGCTGGGCGTCATAGGCTGTCTGCTGCTCTTCCTGCTGGGGGCCTGGCTGTATGCCGAGGGCGAGTGGCTGGACTACCAAGGGCTGCGCCCCACCGACAATATGCACCAGGGCATAGGCTTCGTGTTCTGCGTGCTGGCCCTTATACCTCTTTTATTATATAGCGCCCTCATCTTCATCGACTCGAGCCTGCGCAACCGCAGCCTCTGGGTGGGCCTGCTCTCGGTGCCCGCCGCCTTCACGCAGCTCATGGGCTACGGCCTGGGCTTCATCGAGTCGTGGTGGAAACGCTGCGTGCTGAAGAAAGACGAATTTACCGCCTTCGAGAAGAACTTCTACAAATGAGCGAGAAGCTGACCATAGCCCAGTGGTCGGAGGACGACCAGCCCCGCGAGAAGCTGCGCGACAAGGGTGCGCAGGCGCTGAGCAACGCCGAGCTGCTGGCCATACTCATTGGGTCGGGCACGCCCGGCGTCAGTGCCGTGGAGCTGATGCAGAACGTGCTCAGCGACTGCAAGAACAACCTGAACACTCTGGGCAAGATGACCATTCGCGAGCTGATGCAGTATAAAGGCATAGGCGAGGCCAAGGCCATCACCCTGCTGGCCGCCTGCGAACTGGGCAAGCGCCGCCAGCTGGAGAAGGCCGAGGAGCGCCCCGACCTGGGCACGGCTACGCGGCTCTACAACCACATGCACCCCGTGATGCAGGACCTGGACGTAGAAGAGTTCTGGGCCCTGCTGCTGAACCAGAACTACCGCCTCATCAAGAAGGTGCGCATAGCACGGGGCGGCATCACCGAAGTGAGCGTCGACGTGCGCATCATCCTGCGCGAAGCCCTGCTCTGCGGGGCCACCATTGTGGCCGTTTGCCACAACCATCCCTCGGGCAGCATCGCCCCCAGCCGTCAGGACGACCAGATTACGCAGAGCATCAAACATGCCTGCGAAGTGATGCGATTGCACCTTATGGATCACGTCATTGTGGCCGATGGGCAGTACTTTTCCTACCACGAAGCGGGTAAATTGTGAGCTGTAGAAAAGCTTTGCGACAAAATTACGCTTTTTTAACAATAAGAATCCAACAACTCAATAGTTTTTTGTTAATTTTGCAGTGATAATTTGTTAGAGGAAATGACATTCCACTGAAAAAGATAAACAAAAACCTATCGATAATGACAAGACTAAAACTCATTGCCTCACTGCTGACAATGCTATTCACCATTTCGGCAATGGCACAAAATGGCAAGAAAGAGCTGATTGAAGTTCCGGCTCCGGAATTCCTGCCCCACTGGCAACTTACCTTGCAAGGAGGTGCTGCGGCCGATGTGGGCGAAGCAAAGTTTGGCGACCTGCTATCGCCAGCACTGCAAGTGGCGGGAACCTACCAGTTCTCCGAGATATTCGGAGCGCGCCTGGCCGTAAGCGGACTGTGGGCTCGCAATCAGTACTCCTACCCCTTTGCCAAATATCAGTGGAACTTCCTGCAGCCCACGCTCGAACTGAAGGTCGACCTGGCATCGCTCTTCCTGGGATGGGTGCCCGACCAGCCCGTTAGCCCCTATCTGGTGGTGGGCGGCGGCGTGGCCTATTCGTTCAACAACGACGATGCCGTGGAGGCCAACAAGCAGTTCGGCATCGACTTCCAGAAGCTATGGAAGAAAGACCGCTGGAACCCCGTGGCACGGGTGGGCCTGGGTGCCGACTTCCGGCTGAACGACGCGCTGGCCATCACCGCCGAGGCCAACGCCAACTTGCTGCCCGACCACTTCAACTCGAAGAAAGGCAAGAACGACAACATAGACTGGCACTTCAACGCCTTGCTGGGCCTGAAGATCAACCTGGGCAAGAGCTATCGCAGCTACGACCCCATCTACCGCGAGATTCCCGAACCGGTGGTGCCCGTACAGCAGGAGCCCATCGTGCGCGACACCGTGGCCCTGGTCACCAACATTCAGTTCCTCATCAACAGCAGCGTGCTGCGCAGTTCCGAGTTCAGCAAGCTGAACCAGCTGCTCAGCTACCTGAGGGCACATCCGCGCTCGCATGTTGAGATGACGGGCTATGCCGACCGTCTCACGGGCACGCCCACCATCAACGAGCGCCTCTCGCGCGAACGTGCCACGGCCGTGGCCAACTACCTCATGGATCATGGCATAGGCAGCGACCGCATCTTCAAGGATGCCAAGGGCGACCGCGTGCAGCCATTCCCCATCAACGAAGACAACCGCGTGACCATCTGCTTCGTAGTAGACTTATTAGATTAACAACACCTTATTTATACCCACAGCGTTATGAACAAGACCATCAAACTATTCCTGCTCGCCGCCCTCACCGTGGCAGCAGGAGCTATGACCACCACTTCGTGCACCGACTACCAAGACGAGGTCGATGCACTGGATAACCGCGTGACGACTCTGGAGAACCTGGTGAACAGGGTGAACACCAACCTGGCGTCGCTGCGGACTATTGTCGATGCCATGGACCAGGGCGACTACATTACCAACGTGACCAAGACGGCCACGGGCACCATCATCACCTTTGCCAAGCACGGGGCCATCACCATCCTCGATGGCGAGAAGGGCGACGATGCAGCCCTGCCCAACATAGCAGTGGTTCAGGACCCCACCGACGGCAACTACTACTGGACCCTGAACGGCGAGCCCCTGATGGTGAACGGCCAGAAGGTGCAGGCCAATGGCAAGGACGGTGAGGACGGCAACACGCCACAGGTGAAGATTGAGGGTGGCATGTGGTACTACTCGCTCGACGGGGGAAAGACCTGGATTCCCACCGGCCAGAAGGTGACGGGCGAGGACGGCAAGGACGCTCCCGGAGTGGTGATCGGCGCCACGGAGAGCTCCGATGGCCAGTATGTCATTATCACCATCAACAGCGGGGGCGAGGAAGAGACCATCGAGATTCCCAAGAAGGAGTCGATGCCCGTCTATGTGGAAAACATAAGGCTGAACTTCACCTCGTCTGTCATCAACGTCAAGAAAGGCACCCGCCAGAGAATCTACTACACCATCTACCCCGAGAATGCTTCCTACAAGGACGTGTTCTTCTATACCAGCCAATGGTTCGCTGTAAGTACGAGCCAAACAGGTGGCGTGGCATACGAGAAGGACGAGAATGGCGACTGGTATATCGTGGGCAACGAAGTGTGCCAGGTCACTATGCGCATCGTGGCACGTTTCGCCAAGGACGACAGCGTGTGGGACGAAGTGTTGATCAACGTAATTGATGCCAACTAAAAAACCGAATTGCGCTATGGCAAAGAACAAACTACGCTTAGGCACAGGGGCCTTGCTCGTGGCCGGAGGCATGATGCTCACGATGGGCATGGGGGCCTGCCAGGAATATGGCGACGACCTGACATCGATAGGCAAGCGGACGGAATATCTGGAGGCCAACACCGACCTGCTGAAGAAGCAAGACAGCACCATACAGGCACTGCTGGTGCTGGCCCAGGCCATCGAGGTCAACGACTACGTGACCTCGGTCGTGGAGAACGCCGACGGCTCGGTCACCATCACCTTCAAGAACAAAGGCACCATCACCCTGACTCCCGGCGAGAAAGGGCCTGACGGCGATTCGCACGTCTTCGGCGTAAGGAAAGACACCGACGGCAACTGCTACTGGACCATCGACGGCGAGTGGCTGCTTGACAGCAACGGCAACAAGATCAGGATAGGTGCCCAGGATGGCCAGAACGGCAAGGATGCCGAGACCAACTTCCCCTCGCTGCGCATCAACAACGAGACCAACGAATGGGAGGTCTACGACGAGGCAACAGGCCAGTGGAGGTCGCTCGGCGGTCCGGCCAACGGCAAGGACGGAAAGGTCGATGCCATCAAGAGTGCCAAGAGAGAGGGCAACACCCTGATTATCGAGACCACCAGTGGCGAGATTTATGTTTTCCAGATCATAAACGCTGCATAAGCACTAACGTTCAATACCATGAGGCAGGCACTCCCCGCAAACGGCGAGTGCCTGCTTTTTTGGCATTTTATTTGGAAGTGCAAGCAGAATTTCGTATCTTTGCACCAGTATATAACAACTATCAACATGACACAGGAAGAGAAATCGCTCATAGAGGGCCGCATCGTCGACGTGCTGAAGACCGTCTACGACCCTGAGATTCCCGTCGACATCTACGAACTGGGAATGATCTACAAAATCGATGTGCAAGACAATGGGCAGGTCGACATCGACATGACGTTTACCGCCCCCAACTGTCCCGCCGCCGACTTCATCCTGGAAGATGTGCGCACCAAGGTCGAGAGCGTAGAAGGCGTAAAAGCGGCCAACATCAACCTCGTTTTCGAACCCGCCTGGGACCAAAGCATGATGAGCGAAGAGGCAAGGGTGGAACTCGGGTTCTAAAATAGCACAACTATGAAGCCAATATACTTCTTATCCGACGCCCACTTAGGCTCGCTCGCCATCCCCCACCGCCGCATGCAGGAGCGCCGACTGGTGCGCTTCCTCGATAGTATCAAGGACAAGGCGGCAGCCGTCTACCTGCTGGGCGACATGTTCGACTTCTGGTACGAATACCGCTACGTGGTGCCCAAGGGCTTCACCCGCTTCCTGGGGAAGCTCTCCGAGCTCACCGATATGGGGGTCGAGGTGCACTACTTCACCGGCAACCACGACATCTGGGCCTACTCCTACTTAGAGGAGGAGTGCGGCGTTATCCTGCACAAAAAGCCGCAGACCATCGAGATCTACGGCAAGATTTTCTACCTGGCCCACGGCGACGGGCTGGGCGACCCCAACAAGAGCTTCAAACTGCTGAAGAGCATTTTCCACAACCGCGTCTGCCAGGTGCTGTTCAGCAGCCTGCATCCCCGCTGGGGCCTGTGGTTCGGCCTGCAGTGGGCCAAGCACTCGCGGCTGAAGCACGAGCAGGAGGGCGAGCCCGTGTATCTGGGCGAGGACCGCGAGCACCTGGTACTCTACACCAAGAAGTACATACAGTACCACTCCAACGTTGACTACTTCATCTACGGTCACCGCCACATCGAGGTCGACCTGCAGCTCACCAAGAAGGCCCGCATGATCATCCTGGGCGACTGGATCAGCCACTTCACCTACGTGGTCTACGATGGCGACCACCTCTTCATGTCGCAGTACATCGAGGGAGAATCACAACTGTAGCCTCAGCTGCAGCTTCTCCAGCATATCCTGGGTCATATCGAGCAGGTTGTACTGGTGCTGCCAGCCCCACTCGCGGCGGGCGCAGGAGTCGTCCATCATGTCGGGCCACGACTCGGCAATAGACTGCTTCAGCGGGTCAACGTCGTAGACCATCTCGAAGCCGGGACTGAAGCGGCAGATGGCATTGTAGATCATCTCCGGGTCGAAGCTCATGGCCGCCACATTGAAGCCATTGCGATGCACCAGCCGTGCAGGGTCGGCCTCCATCAGCTCGATGGCCGCACGGAGCGCATCGGGCATATACATCATATCCATCCTTGTTCCCGCCTTGATGGGGCACGTGAAGCGCTCGCCCCTCACGGCATAGTAGTAAATGTCTACGGCATAGTCGGTAGTGCCCCCGCCCGGCGGCGTCACATAGCTGATGATGCCCGGGAAGCGCACCGACCGCGTGTCGACCCCGTACTTATGGAAATACCAGTCGCTGAGCAGCTCGGTAGTCACTTTCGACACGCCATAGATGGTGCGCGGTCGCTGCACGGTGTCCTGCGGCGTCATCTCGTGGGGCGTCTCCAATCCGAACGATCCTATCGAGCTGGGCGTGAACACGGCGCAGTGCTGCTCGCGCGCCACCTCCAGGATGTTCCACAGTCCGTCGATGCCCACGCGCCAGGCCAGCCGCGGCTTCTGCTCGGCCACCACGCTGAGCAGTGCGGCCAGGTTGTAGATGGTGTCAATGCGGTGCTTGCGCACCACGTCGGCTATGCCCTCGCCATCGGTCACGTCGGCCAGTGCCATCGGCCCGCTCTCGGCCAGCACGCCCGTGGGCTCACAGCCCTTGATGTAGCCCGCCACCACATGGTCGTTTCCATACAGCTGTCGCAGCCGCATCGTCAGTTCCGAGCCAATCTGCCCCGTCGACCCAATTACCAGTATATTTTTCATAATTGCCAATATAGATTTAAGATTTCTGCTGCAAAGTAACAAAAAATTTCTCAAATGGCAACAATATTCTGCATAAAAATTACAAAAAATGTATAGGCCCTGTCGCAAGTTTTTACTAACTTTGCACGCTCAAATACAGAAAACAAGATGAAACAGACCCTACTTTGCATACTTCTTGCGCTCCTGACCGCCACGTCGGCCGGGGCACAAGAGCCGTACACTTTTCCCGAAGACATCAAGCCGCTCATCAAGACCTACTGGGGACAGGGCTACCCCTTCAACCTGCTGTGCCCCAAGAGCGATACCGACGAAGCGCTGCAGCACAACCTGGCCGGATGCGGCCCCGTGGCCATGGCGCAGATGGTGAACTACCACCAGTACCCCTCGATGAGCCCCGACGGCAAGTACGAGTATGACTGGGAACTGATGTACCGCTCGGTCCACGGCGGCCTGTCGAAGGAAGAGCTGGTGGCCGTGGCCAAGCGCACCGGCAACTTCACCTTCAACCGCTGTCGCAACCTGAACTACATCGTCCTGCACGACGGTCTGCGCGTCGTGGGCAAATCGCACCCGACAATCCGTGGTACGAGGCCGACGGGTTGCAAATCAAGTCCAAATAGAAGTCCAAACAGCCCCTTTTCCAACGGAGCCTCCATTGAAGCGTAACGGGGCCTCCGTTACAATTCAATGGAGCCTCCATTACAACAGAACGAAGCCTCCGTTCCGTTGTAATGGAGCGCTCAATGATTCGCAGGTAGAACTTTCCAGCGTCAATCTCGCCCTCCTTCGAATGCGTATAGAACACTATTCCATATTGATTGCCATTGGCCAAAATTAAGTTGGTGTAGCCGCCATTGGTAGGAAAAAATTGCTAATATCCAAACGATTTCTTCTCCAAATATTTGGTGGTAATAATTTTATTACCTAAATTTGCAATCAAAAAGAAACGATGCCGACCATATTCATACTATTTGGATACAGATTCATGGCTTCAAGCCTTCTGAGCTAAAGATGATTGAGGCTATCATTGAGGACAATGTTGAAACCATTGCTATGCACTGGAATCTATTTTTCAACAACAACAAATAAAGGGAGGAGCGACAATGAAGATTGAAAAGATTTGGTTGACAGAAACAGCTATTTGGATACGAACAGACGATGGCAGGGAGGCCTGCGAGAATATCTGTGACTACCCACGGCTGAGACATGCCACAAAGAAACAGCTGGAGCAGTTCGAGGCTGACGAGTTTGGACTGCACTGGGAGGAACTGGACGAAGACCTCAGCTTTGAGGGGTTCTTTGACAAAAAGGAGCCAACCCCTCTCTACCGTCTTTTTATAGAGCATCCCGAACTGAATGTTTCGGCAATAGCCCGCAGAATGGGAATCTCACAAAGTTTGATGGCCCAATATATCAGTGGCAAGAAAAAGGCAAGCGATGCCCGTATGGCAGCCATTCGCAGCACGATTCACGATGTTGGACAGGAACTGATTGCCGTATAACAGAGAAAATAACATTATTTATCCGAATACTTCGCAGGTATTCGGATATTTTTTGCTAATTTTGCACGAAACATTTTAAAACAACTCTTATTTAATCATCAACAAACAAATCTATGGGATTAATTGAACAGATTATTGCGCGTGCTAAGAGCAACAAGCAGCGCATCGTGCTCCCCGAGGCTGAGGAGGAGCGTACCCTGTGTGCAGCCGACCGCGTGCTGCAAGACGACATTGCCGACCTGATCCTCATCGGCAACCCCGAGAAGGTGCACGCCCTGGCTGAAGAGAAGGGACTGAAGAACATCGACAAGGCCACGCTCATCGACCCGCTGAACTACGAGAAGAGCGAGGAGCTGGCCCAGCTGCTGCAGAAGCTGCGCGAGAAGAAGGGCATGACCATCGAGAAGGCCCGCGAACTGGTGAAGGATCCGCTCTATCTGGGCTGCATGATCATCAAGACCGAGGGTGCCGACGGCCAGATCTCGGGTGCACTGAGCACCACCGGCGAGACGCTGCGCCCCGCCCTGCAGATCATCAAGTGCGCCCCCGGCATCACCTGCGTGAGCGGCGCTATGCTGATGATTACCGACAAGCCTGAGTACGGCGAGAACGGCGTGCTGGTGTTCGGCGACGTGGCCGTGACGCCTATGCCCGATGCCAACCAGCTGTCGCAGATTGCCGTGTGCACGGCACAGACCGCCCGTTCGGTGGCTGGCTTCGATGATCCCCGCGTGGCTATGCTGAGCTTCTCGACGAAGGGCAGCGCCTCGCACGAGGTGGTCGACAAGGTGGTCGAGGCTACCCGTCTGGCCAAGGAGCTCGACCCGAACCTGAAGATCGACGGCGAGCTGCAGGCTGATGCCGCCCTGGTGCCCGGCGTGGGTGCGAAGAAGGCTCCCGGCTCGGAGATTGCCGGCAAGGCCAACGTGCTTGTGATGCCGTGTCTGGAGGTGGGCAACATCGCCTACAAGCTGGTGCAGCGTCTGGCTGGTGCCACCGCCATTGGCCCCATCCTGCAAGGCATCGCCCGCCCCGTGAACGACCTCTCGCGCGGTTGCTCGGTAGAGGACATCTACTATTTGGTGGCCATCACCGCCTGCCAGGCCATGGATGCGAAGAAGTAAACTTAACCAAGGAAAGAAATGTGTTTGTTTCTTGATTGAAAGAAATTGGAATAATTGGAATAATTCTATATGACGAGGCAGGAGTACAAGGATATCTATGAGGTCGTTGGGGCTGCACAGGAAGTGCATAAAACCTTAGGAAGAGGCATGCACGAGCGCATCTATCAGGAAGCCTTGGCTGTGGAGATGAAGCAGAGGGGACTGGACTTTGAACGCGAAAAGCACCTGCACCTTACCTATAAGGGCGTAGACCTTGATATGACCTATATCGCAGACTTCTACTACAATGGTGTCGGTCGAAGCTATCAACTCTGAACATCGTGCACAGTTGTTCAACTACATGCGTATCACCGACCACACTCGCGGTATTCTGATTAACTTCGGAGAGAAACGTCTGCGTGCTGAGCGCTATCTGTATGATGAGGTTGACGATAACTTCATACTCCTCACCCAAGAAAACTACAAGCTCTACATCGACGATTAGTTAAGCAAAAAATTATTCTCATTATTCCAATTTCTTTCAATCAAAAAACAAGAGCATTTCTTTCAATAAACCAAAACAAATTTCTTTCAATTAAAACTATGAAAATTTTAGTTCTTAACTGTGGCAGCAGTTCTATTAAATATGCACTTTATAACATGGACGACCGCTCGGTGATGACCAGTGGCGGCGCAGAGCGCGTGGGTCTGGACGGCGCCTTCGTGAAGGTGAAGCTGGCCAACGGCGAGAAGAAGCAGATCATGCACGACATTCCCGAGCATACCGAGGGCGTGAAGTTCATCTTCTCGCTGCTCACCGACCCCGAGATCGGCGTCATCAAGAGCCTCGACGAGATTGATGCCGTGGGCCACCGTATGGTGCACGGCGGCGAGAAGTTCAACAAGAGCGTGCTGCTGACCGACGAGGTGCTCGAGGCCTTCGAGGCCGTGAGCGACCTGGCCCCGCTGCACAACCCCGCCAACCTGAAGGGCGTGAATGCCGTGAAGGAGCTGATGCCCGGTCTGCCCCAGGTGGGCGTGTTCGACACCGCCTTCCATCAGACCATGCCCGCCAAGGCCTATATGTATGCCATTCCCTACGAGCTCTATAAGGACTACGGCGTGCGCCGCTATGGCTTCCACGGCACCAGCCACCGCTATGTGAGCGCCCGCGCCCTGGAGTTCCTGGGCATGAAGCCCGAGGGCACCAAGGTGATTACCTGCCACGTGGGCAATGGCGGCTCAATCGCTGCCGTGGTCGACGGCAAGTGCGTTGACACCTCGATGGGCCTGACCCCGCTGGAAGGCCTGGTGATGGGCACCCGTTCGGGCGACATCGACGGCGGTGCCGTGACCTTCATCGAGAAGAAGCTGGGTCTGGATGCCGATGGCATGAGCAACCTGCTGAACAAGAAGAGCGGCGTGGCCGGCATCACCGGTGGCTCGAGCGATATGCGCGACGTGGAGAACGCTGCCAAGGCTGGCGACGAGCGTGCCCGTCTGGCTCAGGACATGTACTTCTACCGCATCAAGAAGTACATTGGTGCATACGCTGCCGCCATGGGTGGCGTCGACGTGATTGTATTCACCGCCGGTGTGGGCGAGAATCAGGTCAGCATGCGCTCGGCCGTCTGCGAGGGTCTGGAGTTCCTCGGCGTGAAGTTCGACGAGCAGAAGAACAACGTTCGCGGCGAAGAGGCCATCATCTCGGCCGACGATTCGAAGGTGAAGGTTGTGGTCATCCCCACCGACGAGGAGCTGATGATTGCCACCGGCACGATGAACCTGGTGTAAAAAGAACAGAAAACAGAAGAGGTATGGTTAGTATCAAGCGTTTTGACTAACCATACCTCTCTGTTTTTCAGTTCTCTCAATTCTCGGTCTTATCCAAGATATTTCATCAGCATCTTGGCATAGCCGCTTTCGCGCAGCTTGGTGATGCTCTTCTCGCGAATCTGGCGAACACGCTCGCGGGTGAGGCCTATCTCGGTGCCAATCTCCTCGAGGCCCTTCTCGTAGCAGCCTATGCCGAAGCACTCCTTCACGATGCGCAGCTCGCGCTCCTTCAGCACCTTGCCCAGCACATGGTCCAGGTCGCTGGTCAGCGACTCGTAGTCCACCTGGCGGTCGGTGCGGGTGTCCTCGCCCGACGAGAGCAGGTCGGCCATCGAGTTGTCGTCGTCCTCGCCAAAGGGGGCATCGATGCTCATGTGGTGCGAGTCGGCCTTCATCGACTGCTCAATCTTCTCGTCCTCTACACCCGTCAGTTCTGAAAGCTCCGACACCGACGGACGGCGCTGGTGCTCCTGCTCGAAGCGGTTAATCTCCTGATTAATCTTGCTCAGCGCTCCGCTCTGGTTCAGCGGCAGACGCACAATGCGGCTCTGCTCGGCAATGGCCTGCAGAATGCTCTGGCGAATCCACCAAACGGCATAAGAAATGAACTTGAATCCACGCGTCTCATCGAACTTCTCGGCTGCCTTAATCAGACCGATGTTACCCTCGTCGATGAGGTCGGTAAGCGTAAGTCCCTGGTGCTGATACTGTTTGGCCACCGAGACCACGAAGCGCAAGTTGGCGCTTACCAGTTTTTCCTTAGCTTTTTCTCCTTCGCGTCCTCCACGACGCACAGCCTGCGCCAGCTCAATCTCCTCGTCGATAGTCACGAGCGGCTGGCGACCAATCTCAACCAAGTACTTGTCGAGCGCCTCGCTCGAACGGTTGGTAATACTCTTTTGAATCTTTAGTTGTCTCATATACTATTCCTGGAAAAGTGCGCGAAATTAAGAAAAAAATCGATAGGTTCATAATTTTCACCCTGTTTTTTTGCATTTTTTATACTTTAGGGTAGCAGTAAAGGGCAATCCGCAACAGATTGTCCTATTGCGGATTGCCCTATCGGTCTGGCAGGAGAGTTACTGGTGTTCCGACTCGTTGCCGAAGAGGTAGCTGGGCTGGTAGCCGCCGAAGTCGACGACGATCTTCTCGAACACGATGCCGGGGTGGCGGGGATGCAGCGTCAGCGTGTGGGTGGTGGTCTGCTGGCCCACGGGCAGCTCCACCACCTTCTCGATGATGCGGCGGGCGATGGTGGGGTAGAACTCAGAGTACATGTAGGGCTGGCGGTCTACGAGCGTCTTGTTCATATTGACCACCTGCGGCTCTGAGCCGTCGAGGCTCACGGTGTACTCGTGGCCACCCACGTTGAGGAAGTCGAGCGTCGACTTCACGATGACGTGCACCTTCACCTTGTCCGTGCCCTCGGGCAGCGTGAAGCGGTAGCTCAGCGAGGCATCGCCCACTGGGGCGGTGTAGGGTGTGAGGGCCACGGCGCTGCGCGTGCGGCCATAGTCGGGGTAGACGGTCCATGCGGTGCCTTCGGCGGCGTGGGCCTCGTAGTAGTGCTCGGCCTCCATTGCGATGTAGCCGCTACTGGGGGCGAAGGTGCGACCCTTCGGAGATGCGAAGGGCACGGTGGCTGGAGAAGCGGCGGGCACGGCGGTTGTGGCAGGCAGGCGGTCGGCGGGGAAGTTGTCGTTCCACGAGGTGTAGCCAATGTGCTTCTGCGTCATGAAGCCGTCCCACTTGCCGCCGCTCATCACCTTATTATAATGGTGGCAGAGCAGCGAGTCGCGACGGAAGCATTTCCTTACCTGGGCGGCCCACTCGTTGGCATCGGGGTCGTTCTTCGCGGCCAGGTAGTGGTTCATAGCCTGGGCGTAGTACATATCGTAGAGGTTGGCCATCGCCTGCACGGGGAAGAGGATGGTCTGGCGGTAGAAGTCGCGGGCCTCGGCGGGAATCTCTTCGAAGAGGCGCAGGGCGCGTGCCTCTAAGCGCAGGTATTCATCGGCCACCTGCTTCCACTCGCCCGTTTGCACGTTGTAGGTCTGGGCGTCGAGCATTTCGGGGGTGACGCGGGCTATGTATTTGCAGTTCAGGTTGTAGATGGAGGCGGCTTCCTCAGCGGCAAAACCGCTGAGCACACTACCGAAGAAGCGGCGGGTGTGGGCGGTGACGGTCTGCTGGGTGTATTCCTTGGGGTTCCAGGCCATATCCATAAAGAGCTGGATGGGGTACTCCATGGGCTTCAGGTCGCCCACGTTCAGGATCCACATGCGCTGAATGCCGAAGTCGTAGGCCAGCGACAGCTGTTCGAACATCTGCTGCGTCTGGGTGACGTTGATCCACTTCGTGTTGCGGGGAGCCCCCACGTAGTCCACGTGGTAATAGAGGCCCCACCCGCCGGGATGCTTACGCTCCTTCTCAGTAGTAGGCACGCGGCGCACGTTGCCCCAGTTGTCGTCGCAGAGCAGCATAATCACGTCGTCAGGCACGCGCATCCCCTTGTCGTAATAGTCGAGCACCTCCTTGTAGAGCGCCCACACCTGCGTGGTCTTCTCGGCCGGACGGCCCGTCACCTCCTTGATAATGCGGCGCTGGTTCTCCACGACGCGCTGCAGCAGCTTCGTGTCGGCCTCGGCACTCATCGCCTCGTCGCCGTCGCCACGCATACCGATGGTCACCATATCGTCGGTGCCCTTCATACGCTCAATGCCCTCACGGAAGAACTGGTCCAGCTTCGCCTGGTTCGTCTGGTAGTTCCACGGCCCCCACTGCTTGCGGTGGCGGGCATACTCCTGATGGTTGCGGGCCATCGGCTCGTGGTGGCTGGTGCCCATGATGATGCCCATCTTGTCGGCCGTCTTGCCGTTCTCGGGATCATCGGCATAGAAGGCCCAGCTCCACATGGCGGGCCAGAGCATATTGCCCTTCAGACGGAGAATCAGCTCGAAGACCTTCTCGTAGAAGCGGTGGTCGCCGTAGTTGGTGCCGAAGGTGTTCTTCACCCATCCCGTCAGGCAGGGAGCCTCGTCGTTCAGGAACAGGCCGCGGAACTCCACGGCCGGCTCGCCATCGGTATATTCGCCCGGCAGGGCAAAGAGCCGGTCGCGGTGCTGAACGGGCACGTCGGCCCACCAGTACCAGGGCGACACGCCCATCTGCTGCGACAGCTCGTAGATGCCGAACACCGTGCCGCGCTTGTCGCTACCGGCGATGACCAGCTGCCGCCCGATGGTCTTGATGATGTATTTCTCGCGCTTGCCCTTCAGGTCCTTCAGCAGTCCCTGCTTCACCCATTGGTCTATCTGGCGGTTGCAGCCCACGGTGCCCACCACAATGGTGGCGGCGTTGTTGGCCGGGGCCTCATAGCCCAGCCCCTTGTCGCCAAAGTCGTAGCTGGTGCCCTGGGTGGCTGTGTTGCCCGTCACCCGCCAGAAGTCCTGAGCCAGCGACTGCACGGCCAGCTTTACGCAGGAGTGCTCGCCATCGGCCAGGTCGATGGAAGGCTTCGTCAGGTCGATGGCATCGGCCTGGGGCGAGAAGACGATGAACGGTTCGGCGGCCTGCATCACGCTGAGCGATACCAGGGCCAGAAGGAAGGAAAAAAGTCGTTTCATAACTGATACAGATTACTGGGTGATGACGATACCGCCGTTGGTGGGAATCTCGACCTTCAGCGTCTTCTTCTTCGACAGCTTGGCGGTGGCGAGCTGGCTGTTCTGGTAGAGCTGCACGGTGCCCTCGCTGAGCATAGGCAGCGAGAGCGTCTGCTTCAGCGGCTGGTCGGTGGCGTTGATGCCGGCCACATACCACTTGTCGCTCGCCCGGCGGGCCAGGATGATGTACTTGCCGGGATAGCCGTCGATGAAGCGCAGCTCGTTCCACTCAGTGGGCACCTGCTTCATAAAGTCGACGGCCCACTGGGGTGCATCCTGCAGGTTGTTGGGTGCCAGGGCGAAGTGCTGCACGGCGCTCTGGAAGATGACCGCCGTAGCCAGGGCATAGATGTCGCTGGTCTTGCGCTGCGTGCCGCGCTTGTTGTCGGCACCATAGAACTTGTTCAGCGCCGAACCGCCGAAGTCCATCGAGCCCACCACGTTGCGGGTGAAGGGGTACATCGCGCCGCAGTCGCGTGCCTCGTTGTCGCAGAAGCCCTGCGAGAAGTGCAGGTTCTCGCTGGCCAGCACCGCCTCGGAGGCTACGTAGTTGCCATACATACGCTCCCAGCCGCGCGGCAGGGTGCAACCATGGAAGATGACCATCAGCCCGTGGTCGTTAGCATCGCTCAGAATGTCTTCGTAGAGCTTCATCATAGGCTGCTTGTCGCCACCGAAGAAGTCGACCTTGATGCCCAGGATGCCCACGTCGTGCATCCACTTCATCTCCTGCTTGCGCAAGGTGGCATTGTCCATAATGCCACGGGGCGACTGCGGTGCATCGTTCCACGAACCGTTCGAGTTGTACCACAGATAGAGGCCCACGCCCTTCGTCTTGCCGTAGCGGGCCAGCTCGGCTATGCGCTCACGGCCTATCTGCATGTCCCAAAGGGCATCGATGAGCACGGAGCGATAGCCCATCTGGGCAGCGAAGTCTATGTAGCGCTTCTGCTCGTCGAAGTTGCAGCTGGGGTCCATGCCGATGATCCACGACCACGTGCCCTTACCATATTCATAATGCTGGGTTGCGGCATATTTTGTCTTCACCACATCCCAGGCCACGGTGGTCTCCACGATGTCCTTCAGCCCTCCCACGGTGATGGTGCGCCAGGGCGTGTTGCCCGGCAGGGCCATCTGCACCGAGGTGCTGCCCCAGCCGTTGCCCTCCTCCTGCTGCGGGAAGCCTATCTGGTAGCGGCCACCCTCCTGGCCCAGCAGGCGGCAGCCTACGTAGCCGCCGTCGGTGCCGGTCTCGCTGATGAGGAGCCACGTTGCGGGGTGTTGCGATGGTATCGCAACATCTTCAACCTTGAAGAGGCAGGGGAAGGTGTAGCCCTGGCCCCAGCCGTTCTTGCCCACCGGCTCGTCGATGCCATAGCGGGTCTCGTAGCTGGGGGCGGTGCGGGCGAAGCCGGTCATAGGCTTGGCCTGCGGGGCGAGGAAGCTGGTGGCCGCCGAGGGCAGCTGGAAAGCCGTGGCCTCCGACTCCACCACGCAGCAGCGCGTTTCCTTCTTAGGCAGAAGGGTATAGCGGAAGGCCACGTCGCGGTTGCTGATGCGGAAGGTCACGTCCATGACGTGCTGCCCCTGCTGCTCGTACTGCGCCACGGCCTCGCGGGCCTCATAGCTTACGTGGCTCTGCTTGATGTTGCGCAGCGTGTAGCTCTCCTTGATGTCGCTGGTCTTCACTGCGGTCAGCGCCATATCGCGGCTGTAGTCGCCCATGTTGGTCACAAGGCCCAGGGCCGAAGGGCTGACGACCACCTGCCCGTCGAGGCTCACCTGATAGCAGGGCTGACCGTTATTCACACTGAGCGCCACGCTGATGCGCCCGTCGGGGCTTGTCACCACTTCGTCTGCCTGGGCCAGCATCAGGCCACACCAGGCAAGGCACGCCAAAAGAAGAATCTTTTTCATCCGTTCTGTTGTTTTTGTTTTTTTGACTGGTGCAAAGGTATAAAAGATATAGCAGACCCTCTTTTCACCTTGTCACTTTTTTTTTCACCGATGTGTCAAACGCCCAATAATAGGCGTTTTCCGTTTTTCAATATTACTTATTTTTCCTAACTTTGCAACCGAATTGCAACAAACCTTATACTATTTTTATATATGAGAAAGATTCTTTTGGCATTTGCCACATGGTGCCTTGCCCTCGTGGGTATGGCCCAACCACCGCAGGGCGGCTTCGGAGGCTTCCAGTTGCCCCAGGCCAACCTTGAGACCTCAAAGGAGTGGAAGGACGTGAACTATGCAGACGACGACCAGGCCTACCACACCTGCGACATCTACCTGCCTAAGCAGGAGCGCGCGAGCTACCCCGTGGTCATTCACATCTACGGCAGCGCGTGGTTCAACAACAACGGCAAGGGCGCCGCCGACCTGGGCACCATCGTCAGGAAGCTGCTGCAAGAGGGCTTCGCCGTGGTGTGCCCCAACCACCGTTCGAGCATGGACGCCAAGTGGCCCGCCCAGCTGCACGACATCAGGGCCGTGGTGCGCTTCGTCAGGGGCGAGGCCGAAAAATACAGCTTCGACCCCTCGTTCATCGCCACCAGCGGCTTTAGCAGCGGTGGCCATCTGGCATCGATCACCGCCACCACCAGCGGCACGAAGCAGGCCACCGTGGGCTCGCTCACCCTCGACCTGGAGGGCACGGTGGGCAACCACCTGCAGGAGAGCAGCACCGTCAGTGCCGCCTGTGACTGGTCGGGGCCCGTCGACCTCACGGCCATGGACTGCGGCGACCACATCACGATGGGGGCCGACAGCCCCGAGGACGTGCTCCTGGCCTCGAAGATCGACAAGGAGCCCGACAAGTACGTGAGCCTCAGTGCCACGCATTATGTAGACAAGAACGACCCGCCCATCATCATCTTCCACGGCGAGAAGGACAACGTGGTGCCCGTGTGCCAGGGCCGCAAGTTCCATGAGGTGCTGCAGGCAGCCGGCGTCAGGAGCCAGGCCACCTTCGTGCCCGAGGGCGGTCACGGCATGGGCATGTACAGCGAGGACAACCTGCAGCAGATGGTCACGTTCCTGCGCTTGGCCATGGTTCGTTAACTGGGTTAACAACGAAGCCTCCGTTGTGCCGGAACAGAGGCTTCGTTAGGATGCAACGGAGGCTCCGTTGCAACGTGATGGAGGCTCCGTTGACACGCAACGGAGCCTCCATTATGATAGGGCGGTGCTACAGCAGCTCCTGCAGGCGCTTGAAGGCAGGCTTCAGCAGCCTGACCTCGACCTCCTGGCCCGAGGCCGAGCGGAAGATGCAGCGGCTCTGCTTGGGCAGCAGCAAGCTGATGTTGTGAATGTTGACCAGCGTGCTGCGGTCGGCACGCACGAAGGTCTCGGGGTTGAGCATCTTCTCGATGGCCCCCAGACCCATGAACACCATGTCCTGAACGTGGAAGGCCACCATCTGCGAGTAGTTGCCGTCGGCCTTGAAGTAGGCAATGTCGTTCACGTCGACCACCACCGTGCCGTTCACCGTGCGCAGGGTCAGTCGGTTGTCCATGGGTTTCTCCGTCATCTTCACGATGTCCTTGGCCAGCTTGGTGCTCTCGGCCTCCTCGATGGCCTTCTGGCGTATGCTCTCTATCTGCCGCTCGCGCTCCAGCTTCTGCCGTTGCAGGCGTATCATGCGCTTGCGGTTGCGCCGCTTCTCAATGGCGCGCGTCGTGGCCCACACCGCCACGGCAAAGAGCAGCAGCCCCAGCACCCACACCCACCAGTGCTGCCACCAGCGGGGCAGGGGCGGCACGTAGGTGTCCTCCTCGTCGTAGGCCAGCAGGTCGGCGGGGCGGAACGAGGTCATCTCCTCCACGCCCGGCAGCCACACCGTGCCGTCGCTGGTCTCGGCCATGGTGGCCATGAGCGGCTCCAAGAGCGTGAAGCCGTTCAGGTGGTTGAAGAAGTGGGTGCGGCTCAGCCTATAGTCCTCGTCGACGCGGCACACCAGCAGCCCGTCGATGGCGGCCACCACCAGATAGCCCCGTGGCGATAGGTGCAGCGAGCGTATTTCGTGGCCCGACAGCTGGGGCAGCTGGTCGTTCAGCCCCGCTATCTGCCCTTTCCTGATGATGAACAGCGAGTCGGCCGAGGCGAAGAAGATGGTGCCCGCGCTGTCGGCCACCATCGTGGTCACGAGCAGCCGCTGCGCGTAGTCGGCCTTCTCCACCTGCCCGTCCTTCAGGCAGAACACGCCCATCGTGCCGCCAGCCCATAGCCGTCCCTCAGCGTCGAAGGCGGCGCACCAGGGGTAGGGAATATCGGCCGAGAGCGTGTCGATCGTCCCGTTGTCGGGGTCGTAGGCGCTCACCACGCACTTCTGGCTCACCAGCACCAGCCGGCCGCGGCTGTCCTTCGTCAGGAAGCGGTAGCGGTCTTGCGGTAGCCGGAGGGGCGCCGGCCCGCTGGCGTCGATGCAGGCCACGTCGCTGTGGCAGGGCATGAACACCCGTGGGCCTATCGTCACCGCGCTGGTGCCGTAGTATTGCGCCGGGTCGTCGCTCACCGTCTTCCACCCTCCGTCTTCAGCAAGTACCTTTCCGTTCAGCGTGCCCATATACAGGCGGTCGGCCCCGTCGGTGGCCAGGGCCCTCACGATGTCGTTGTCATCCAGCAGCCGGTGGTTGGTGAAGTTGCGGTTGAAGAAGCAGTACACGCCCTGATAGGTGGCCACCCAGAGGCGGTCCCAGCGGTCTACGAGCACGTCGCGAATGAGGTTGATGCCCGTCATGATCTGATGGATGCCCGCCTGGTCGTAGAGGTAGACGGTGTGTTCGTCGGCAATGACCATATCGCCCGAGTGCAGGCTGCGCACCGTGAGGCCGAAGGAAGCCTCCGTCCAGCTGGCCGCCATCACCCGTTGCAGCACGTGGCCGTTCACGCGGTAGATGCCATCGCTGCCGAAGGCGTAGAGCACCGAGTCGCGCCGCTGGTAGGCGTAGATGTTGCCGTGGGGAATACGTAGCCCCGTCAGCGAGTCCAGGTACAGGTGGCGGTCGGGTGTCATACGGTCGAGTGCCGCGCCGCGCATCACGGGGTGGAACACGCCCTCGTCGGTAATACGGCATAGCTGGCGGTTCTGCTCCTGCTCGTCCTCCAGGAGCGCGTAGCCGTTGGGCAGGCTGCCCGCGTTCAGGTTGTTCAGCTGCCAGTGGCCCTGCGGGTCAATGGGCTGCATGGTCACCTCGTCGCCGGTGCCAATGATCCACTGGCGGCGGAAGCCCAGGGCCCTTACCTGCCCGCCGGTCTCGGCGAAGCCCACGATGTTCTCGCGCCGCCCCTTCAGGAAGGGCGTGAAGCTGCGGCCGTCGAAGCGCACGAAGCCCGACAGCGTACCAATATAAATATAGCCGCGTGAGTCTTGCCACAGCCGTTCGGTCTGCATCTGCGGCAGTCCGTCCTGAATGGTGTAGCGACGATAGGTGAGGTGGCTCTCAACTTGAGCCTTCAGGCCGAGGCACAGGCACAGTGCCAGCCAGAACATGATTTTTCTATTTGTCTCCATCGCAGGGCAAAATTACAAAAATTCCCGTAAAACCGCGCCATTTCGTCCATAATTATTATTTCACCCCTCGAGTTCGTCACTCCCAGAGGCCAGTTCGTCAAAAATAACGCATTTTAAACCTCCCTTTCCCGCTTTTTTCATAACTTTGCGGGGGTATATCGATCAAAAAACGAACAAACAACCATAGCTTATGAAAAAATTATTCTTCCTGCTTTCGGCCATCTTCTGCCCGCTCATAGCGGTCTGGGCAGACGACGTCAGCATTCCGACCGATGCCGACCACCCGTTCGACCTGACGCTGGGCACGCTTGAGGGCAACGGTATGAGCATCAACAATGACAACGAGATTACCAATGGGCGCAATGGCGGCAAGGTCATCTTCACCCTGGACAACCGCGAGGATGCCGACAGCTATCTGCTTTGCTTCAGGGCGGGCACCACGCGCAGCGACGCGCAATTCCACATCAGCATCACGGCCGACGACGGCACCGCTGCCTGCGACACTACCGTGGCGCTGACCAACAACGGCTCGTGGACAGCCAATGTGCAGTACACCCTGAAGACGGGAAGAATGGAGAAGGGCCACTACACGCTGGTGTTCGACTTCATCACCCTGGGCAACAACTACGTGGGCCGGCTGGCAGGCATTGCCCTGAGCAGGCCGCTCAGCCTGAAGCCCGGCGACGAGGTGGAGATCGTGAACCCCGAGTTCGACGACGGGCTGAACGGCTGGACCAAGCAGAATGGCATTGGCTCTGGCATCAACACCTATTTGTTTGGCAACAACAGCGGGATCATTCATTTCAATAGCGGCACGGGCCAGCTGTCGCAGACCGTCTCGGGCCTTCCCGATGGCGTCTATCTGCTGCGCATGAACGCCTACGACAGCTATCCTGCTGAAGACGAACCCGACACCTACGTATTCCTGGGCAACCGTCAGGTGCCTATGAAGACCGCCTTCGACGATGCCGTGAGCTATCGCAACATCTGGCGATGGTATGGCAGCAAGTACTCCAACAACAACTACCGCCGCACTGCCGATGGCCGCTTCGTGCCCACCCACAACCTGGCCTGGAACGAGTGCCTCGCCATGGCCGAGCGGCTCTACGAGAACTGCGTGGTGGCAGCCGTCACCCGCGGTCAGGTCACCTTCGGCTGGCGCAAGACGGGCAACCGCTA
Source organism: Prevotella sp. (assembly GCA_017478085.1). GTDB lineage: Bacteria > Bacteroidota > Bacteroidia > Bacteroidales > Bacteroidaceae > Prevotella. The sequence goes on from JAFVEE010000124.1 coordinate 64,958, forward strand.
CACCCGCGTGGCCTTCGACCACGTCAGCCTCACCTACCTTTCCGGCGATGTCAGTCAGTCCTTCGACGAGGCCGCGCTGCGCACGGCCCACCTGCGCAAGCGCCTTTCCGTTCTGCTGAAGGACCTGCAGACCGAGCTCACCGCCAAGCGGCCCCACGCCCCGCAGGCCATCAGCGATGTGCAGGCCTTCGTCGGTGCCGACCATGCCTATCAGACCGACCGCGAGCTCATCGATGCCATCCTGCACGCCGAGCACCTGGTGCAGCGTCTCGCCCTGCCCTTCTACGAGTTCACCGTGCCCGGCGCATCACCGTCGGGTCTCGCCGAACAGCTCGCCGCCCAGGGCATAGAGACCACCGACACCTTCGCCCTGAAGCTGAACGGCACGCCCACGAGCGACGACCTGGCCACGCTGAAAAGCCTCAAGAACCTGATGGAGCTGGATCTCAGCGAGACCACCCTCACGGCCCTGCCCGACAACCAGTTCAACAACAAGCTCTACCTGCTCACATGGGTCACCTTGCCCAAGCAGTTGGAGACCATCGGCAGCAGAACTTTCTACGACTGTGTAGAGTTGCGCGATTTGCAGCTTCCAACCACACTGAAGAGTATTGGCGATGGAGCTTTCTACTATACATACAACTTCTGCCGTGCCGATATTCCTGAAGGGCTTACAGTAACAAACAATGTTTATCACAATTCGGGCATACGCCATCTGGTGCTACCCACATCTATGGAAGAGGTACCCTTTGCCTTCTGTTGCAACTGCTACGACCTATACGACGTACAGTTCAATGGACAAATAAATATTGGAGGCAGTGCCTTCGAAAACTGCTATGAGCTACGCTCTATCACGCTGCCCGAAGGTATGGAACGGCTCAAGGACCAGTGCTTCCGCTACTGCACGGGACTCACCAAGGTCACCCTGCCCAGTACCATTCTCACCACCGCCCGTCCTTTCTTCAACTGTAGCAACCTGAAGGAGGTGACCTGCCTTGCCGCCGCCCCACCCTACCAAAACGGCCAGTCTCTTCACGGCGATATAACCAGCAAGGGCTTCACGCTCTACGTGCCCCGGCAGGCTGTCGAGGAGTATCAGGCCGACAGTAGGTGGGGCGAGTTCAACGTAGTGGGTATTGATGCACTGCCACAGACCTATAACATTCTGTCGGAACTCACACTCGATATGAACAATCCCTATCCTGCCGACTACAAACCCGACGTCAGCATGCAGGCTCTCTACTACTACTGGGGTGGTGACGTATCCTCAGTAGGCACCTGCGGCCATCTCACTGTCGAAGGCCCGGCCATGTTCTCGGCCCATCGCCTCACCACCCTCTACAACGACTTCGCCAGGCTGTCTATGGGCAACCGCGACACTTATCAACCCTCGCACACCTCGATTCTGAACCGTGGCCAGATGCGGGCCGACAGCGTCACCGTAGAGCTGCGGCTCTACGAGAACTGCTGGAGCCTCGTGTCCTTCCCCTTCGACGTGCGGGTGGGCAGTATTCGCCACCGATTCAGCGATACGCCGCTGGCCATCTATGGCTACGACGGCCAGAAGCGAGCTGAGGGCAAAGGCAGCGAAACGTGGGTACAGATGACGGCTGACAGCATCCTGCATGCCGGACAGGGCTACATCTACAATACGATTATTCCCTACCATCAGCAGGCCGAGCGGCAAGCCATCAGTCCAGACAACTGGCATTACAACACCTTCTACATCGATGCCCTGCAGAACGCCAACAAGCCGAAGTTCTTCCGTACCGACGACGTGGAGGTGACGCTGCAGAGGCATGAAAGCGAGTTTGCCCACGACCGCTCGTGGAACCTCATTGGCAACCCCTATCCCTGCTACTACGACATTCACGCCATAGAGACCACGGCCCCCATCATCGTCTGGAACTACAGAATGACGCACATTGCCGGGCAGTACGCTGCCTATTCGCCCCTCGACGACGACCTGATACTCTTCCCCGGACAGGGCTTCTTCATCCAGTGTCCGCTGGACGACCCCACCGTGGTCTTCCATAAAGAAGGCCGACAACATGACCTCTCGCTGCACTACGACGTGGCGCAAGCCCGCGCCTTGAAGTCACAGGGGCAGGGCAAGCGCCAGGTGTTCAACCTGCTGCTTTCGGGCGACGAGGGCGAAGAGACCAATCTGGTCCTCGACCGCACGCGCTTCGTCATCAACGAGGCCGCCTCGCTCGACTACGAGCCAGGCCGCGATGCCAGCAAGTTCTTTGCTATGCAAAGCGGCACAGCCGAGCGCTTCAGCCCCGATGCCGGTGCCGCCCAGCTCTACATCGTGCGCGGCGGGGTGCAGTATGCCATCGACGAGCGTCCGCTGGCCAATGGCGAGGTGCTGCTGGGCTTAAAGACAGGCACCGAGGGCACCTATACCCTCAGCCTCGGCCCTACGCGTTCGGGCGAGGAGAAAGAAGAGGTCATACTCATCGACCGCGAAACTGGCACGCAGGCCAACCTGAGCACCGGCAGCTATACCTTCCAGGCCGCCGCCGGCACCCATGAAGGCCGCTTCAGCGTGCGCCTCGGCAGTGCTGCCATCACCTCTGTTCCCTATGCTGCAACCGTGTTGCAGCAAAGCGGACAGCTGCTCGACCTGCAGGGACGCCCCGTCAGCCACCCGCTGCCAGGCATCTACGTAAGAGACAACAAAAAGGTAATCATCAAATAATCAGCAACAATGAAGAAGCTATTCACTATAGGCCTTTTGCTGCTATGCCAGCTCGTGGCCATTGCCCAAGCCTTACTTACTGTCACGATAGGCTGCAGTCCTATTGGGGCTTGCAGGCTCAACCTGTATACCTCGTCAGCAGGCAATGCATCACCAACGCTGCAAGCACCGGTCGGCTCAGAAGTACAAGCCGAGGTCTATCCCGTAACTGGGTTCATACTCGACAGCCTTGTGGCCGACGGCTCAACGCTGCCTACATACAACACCTACAACAACGGCAAGATTGGCACATTCACCATGCCCGACCACGATGTCAACGTGATGGCCTACCTGCACTATGCTCCCACGCTGCCCCCCAACCCCAGCGAGAGCGGATGGGACGAGGCTACGGGTAGCCTTTTGGTCAACAAATTCACCACTAACAATCTGCTTGGAGCCATCAGCACGGCCATCTATAACAGCGTGACCAACAGCTACGACTATGCGAAGGTGAAAGCCATCACGGTCGTTGGCACCCTCAGCCGCTACGACTGGGAAATGCTGATAGGCAGCCGGTTTACCAACCTGACCTATCTTGACGTTAGCCGCACGGCAGGACTCAGCACCACGTCTTACGATGGTTACGACCGTGGCAACACCCTTACCACTTTGCTGCTGCCTGCCACTGTCAGCACCATAGGCTACAGAACCTTCTATAACTTCACGAATCTGCGCAGCATCACCTGCTATGCCGCCACGCCGCCCGAGGTGGAGAGCGATGCGTTCTATGGCGTGCCAACCGATGCCACCGTCTATGTGCCGGCCGAGTCGCTGCCGCTCTATATGGAGGCCAACGTCTGGAAAGACTTCGACCTGCAGCCCATCACCAAGGGCGTGCACAAGCTCACGGTGAACATTCCTGCCGCGCAGGGCAAGGCCCTCAAGGACATGTTCCTGGAACTGACCAACACCCAGACCAGCCAGACGCAACGCTACGTGCTGACAAGCAGCAACCAGTATACCTACAACAACCTCATCGACGACACCCGCTATAATATTTATATAAGGAACGCGCGAGGCGATATTCTTGGACTCATAGAGAATGTCGAGGTGAAAGGCAGCGACGTGAGCGTGGCCTTCACCGAAATATCTGCCCCGCAAAGCCTCACCCTGCAGCTCACCGTGCCTGACGGGGCACCCGTAGGCGAAGACCTTTTCTCCATCACCTGGACCGATGAGCGCGGCAACTACTTGACCACTGGCACCACCCTGGCCAACCAGCTAAAGGGCACCAAGGTGAAAGCACAGATAAAGCTGGGCGAAGCCCTCGGCACCCAGTACCTACAGCCCGCCGACACACTCGTCACAGTGGGCCAAGGTTCTGCCTTGGCCATCCCGCTCCAGCCCCTGCCACAAGCCACGCTGAGCGGCACCGTGACCGCCGAGGACACCGAAGGCCCCATTCGTGGTGCCAACATTGCGGTGACACAGCTGCTCGGGGGCGGCCTCTACCCCGTGACGCTGACCACTACCACCGACGGCAATGGGCACTGGACGCTCACTGCCAGCAACGCCCCAACCGAGATAACGGCACAGGCCACTGGCTACGCTCCGCAAAAGGCAGCCCCCGACCTGTCGAGAGAAAGAGAGGTGCACTTCGTACTGCCCGTATTGGTGGGCACCACCATACGCCTTGACCCCTACTTCTGTCCGGCCGTCCGGGCGGGCGAGGAGCCGGTAAGCGCCGACGACTACGAAGGGCTGCAGGACATCAGCTACACTGTGTTCGACGTAACCAACAACCGCGAACTTACCAACTTCATCGTGCAGAACGGCGAGCTGGTGCTGCAGGACCAGCAACTGGCCGAGGGCACTGGGCTGCGCATCACGGCCACCAGCATAAAGGGCGAATTTGCACCCGCCAGCACCACCTGCACCATCAATGCCGACGGACAGGCAACGGCCACGCTGCCACTGCTGCAGTTGGGCCAGCTCATCGCCACCTTCAGCCAGACCGACAACACGGCTGTGGCTGGCATGCTCTACAATGGTCGTGGCGAGCTGTTGGGCATGGACTACTACGAAACGCCCGAGGAGGGCTGCCCCATACTCACGTTTACCGACCTGCCCGACGACCGCTATACGCTCGTCACCATGGGCGAAAGCACGCTCTATAACTTCGTGAACACCCTCGCCGCCCTCACCGAGATGGGACTGCAGGAAGGCCGCGACTACGTGAAGAGCGAGGTGAGCATCGCCGCAGGACGCATAGACAGCCTGCACATACAGAAGGTGCCCATGTTCGACGAGAGCGTGTTCAGCTATACCGGCGATGGCACCAGCTTCCGCACCAACAAGCAGCAGCTCACCATAGGCACCCTGGCCACCTTGCAGGCAGTCGTCGACTTCAAGCCTCAGGTGAAGCCTGCCGACGTGCGCCTGCTGTTCGACCTGCCCGAAGGCTGCCAGTTCGTTGATGGCTCGGTGATGGTGGGCAACAGTCTCGCTGCCTACAGCTTCAGCGACGGACGCCTCAGCGTGCCCTTGGCTCAGGCTGGCGACATTGTCCGTTTCTGCATCGTGCCCACCGCCGAGGGTGTCTATGCCCCCACGGCCAGCGTCAGCTTCACGTCGGGCGGCAAACAGGTTCTGCAGTCGCTCGGCACGGCCATCTTCACCGCACAGGCCCTGAGCATCGAAGTGCCCCAGCAGACGCCATCGGGCATCGTCAACGTGAGTGGCACGGCACCGGCTGGCTCAAAGGTGACGATTTACGACGACGACGTGCTCATAGGCGAGACGGAGGCCGACGTCACCGGCAGCTGGCAGCAGCGGTGCATGCTGAGCAATGCCTTCAACCTGAGCGAGCACGCCGTGTTTGCCATTGTGAACACCAGCGACGGCATGCAGCTGCAGTCGGCGACCCGCACCGTTGCCGTGGTTCAGGGCACGCTGTCGCCCGTGGTCACCATGTCGTTCATTGCAGGCGGAAGTCAGCAGGTAGTGACGTGGGACTTCCGCAGCGAAACAGTTTCGCCTACAAGCTATGTGTGTCAGGACACCAACACGCGCGAACCAATGGGTTTCGACATCAACTTCATGAACGATGAAGACCAGACGGCCAACGACACAACCCTGATCAAGGACATCGTCCTGACCGTGGTGCTCGAAGACAACTCTACCCTCGAACTCTATCCACGCTACAACACCAAGAAGGGCTGCTGGCATGCCGCCTACAACATAGAGACCAGCAACATGCCCATCACGGTGTATGTGGAGTGCATGCAGGGCGACGAGCTGAAGGCCGACCGCCGCATGATGGACAACATGCTGGCTGAGGCCGAGGCCAGCATACAGAGCGAAAAGCAAGCGATGCGCGACATCTACGCCCTCTTCGACGATGCCGACGTGCTGGTGGAAAAGCCAGTCTTCGACGAACTGCACACTCTGCTCAGTGCCGACAGCATTGACAGCGAGAGCATGGCAAGGATAGACATGCTGGTAAATGCGCTGCTCAATGACGATGATGGAGGGGTGGAGGCAACGCCATACCCCAAACAGAAAGAGGCCGACGAGCTGCACGAGCTGCTACAGAACGACGACACCAGCGATGCAACCATGCAGCGCATTTTCGAGTTGCTGGCCTATTTGCAGGACGACGCCCCCTTGCCAGAGGCCAACGATGCCGACCTACAGGCATTGACCGACAGCATCAATGCCTGGTTCGGTGTGCTACGCGACGATGTAATGGCTTGGCAAGAGCTGACCGCCACCACCGATACCACGCAGTGGCAGCGCCCCGAGGGCGACATGGCATTCGACATTCCGATGGAAAGCGGAGACATAAAGAAATATAGCACCAAGAAACTTTCCCACATCGACCGTGAACAGCTATTGGCCGATGGCTACACGGAACAGAAACTGAACGACGGCACCTCGATGTTCTATCTCTTCAGCGACGGAAAGACTTGCTTCGTAGATACCAGAAACGGCATGCAATACATCACAGAAACAGTAAAGGGAGAGGTGGCCAATGCACGTGCGAAGGGCACTTCCGCCTTTACGGGTATCTTGAATAAAGACTGCTGGTCGAGCTTCAACATAGGAGCAATGGGCCACACCACAAAAACAGAAATACTGTTAGGACAGCTGACGCCAGAGTCTTCTATCTACGATGTTGACGCAACCTACATACCTCAGACTTGCTCTCTACTCGGCGACCTGAACAAGTCCATCCAGTGCGTTTATGAAGATGCTATCAAGAACCTTGAGGAATATGCAAAGAAGTACTTCAAAGAGCACATGGATAAGGCTGATCAGGAAATCAAAGAGGCGAGCGAGAATGTGCAGAAGCAGAAGAAGAAGGTAGAAGACGCCAATGATTTACTAAAGAGGGAGCAAGAGCGTTCTAAAGATTTGAACAAAAAACGTAAGAGTCTCTTAGACGAACTTACCAAAGCTGCAGAACGAAACGATTATCTGGAAATACGTAGAATCAACAAAGCATTGGACGACTTTGCTGAACCTGCCAAGGTAAATGCCCACAACTTGAACGAGGCTAAAAAGCTTCTTGATAGAGAATTGAATGGTTTGGAAGATTTAAAGGTTCTAAGCAAGAAAGCCAAAAACGGCAAAAAAGTGCTGAAACTACAGAATGCCGATTTTACGAAAAAGCTGAAACCTTTCTACAAGACGGTGTCGGTTGTGATGAGACAGAAGTGGGTGGCCAAGATTGTTGAACTAACAGCTAAGTTTGTTGGTTCGCCTATAGGGGCACTTCTGCAAATTCCACCCCTCGTCTATGTCACCATCGACATAATCAAAGACGGGCAGGAATGGCACGAACTTTATCAGCGCATCACCAAGAAGCTGCCATGCAAAGGGATGCCTGCCGAAGCTAAGGCACTGCAATTCGTTGTAGGCCAGTCAGCAACAGACTTTGTCAAGTTATCATTCTCACAGTGGAGTGCTGACGTCGCAGGGCTTAGTCTCGACTTTCTGGACTTACCTGCCACACCGCAGTGGTACGTTTCGGTAGGCTGCGATATCTATTCCACTATTGTTTCGCTGGTGCGTCCATGGGTATCGAACAAAGCCAAGGAATCCCTACGTAAGTCTATCGACGCACTCGACTGCAAGGAGAAGCCCAAGCCAAAGAAAGACCCAAAGCCTACGAAGCCAACAAAGCCCACGAACACGACACCTCCTTCGCCTCCCGCCTCGAACACGTTGGGTGCATGGCACCGCTGGGGCAACCAGACGGTGCTCAGTACCAGACCCATCCACGTGCTGCCCAACAACCCGCTCTTCGACCCGTCGGGCTATGTCTACGAGGCCGTAGGCAGCAACCGACTGGAGGGTGTCGTAGCCACCTGCTACCACAAGCAGACGCAGATGGACGAGTGGGGCGACCTGTATGAGAGCGAGGTGGTGTGGAATGCTGAGCCCTACCGCCAGGAGAACCCGCTCATCACCGATGCCGAGGGCCGCTATGCCTGGGACGTGCCGCAGGGCCTCTGGCAGGTGCGCTACGAGAAGGACGGCTACGAGCTGAAACGCTCGGAGTGGCTGCCCGTGCCGCCGCCACAGCTCGACGTGAACGTAGGCATGACGCAGCTGCGCCAGCC
>JAFVEE010000015.1 GCA_017478085.1 Prevotella sp.
AAATATTTTCCATATTGCCCTCGTTTTAGCGTTTTTTAAGTTTAGCACGAAGGCTCCGCGAATTATTTTGTGTAAATTTGCACCAATATTCAGACAAACTTAAAAAACAACACTAATCTATGACCAGCAAAATGCTACGATTACTTTTGCTCGCTCTGTTGCTGCCCGTGCTCAGTGCCCAGGCCAAGGAGTGGGACGAACAGCTCTACCGACAGATTGAGCAGAGCATCAAGACCCCGCAGACCAGCGGCAAGGACTACCTCATCACCAAGTTCGGCGCCAAGCCATCGGCCACGGCTGCCCAGAACCAGCATGCCATTCAGAAAGCCATCGACAAGTGCTCGAAGAAGGGCGGCGGCCGCGTCATCGTGCCTGCCGGACAGGCCTTCGAGACGGGTGCCATAGAGCTGAAGAGCCACGTGAACCTTGTCGTTGAGGAGGGTGCCGTGCTGCGGTTCGCATTCCAGCCAGAGCTCTACCCCATCGTAGAGACCTCGTGGGAGGGACTGGAGTGCTTCAACCTGTCGCCCTGCGTCTATGCCTTTAAGGCTACCGATATTGCCGTGACTGGCCGCGGAACCATCAACGGCGGCGGCTCGAACGACACGTGGTGGCCCTGGTGCGGCTCGCCCCGCTTCGGCTGGAAAGAGGGCACCGTCAGCCAGAAGCTGGAAGCCCGCCCGCGACTGTTGAAGGATGGCGAGGACGGCGTGCCTATGTACGACGAGAAGGGACAGCGCTCGCCCGAGCGCACCTTCGGCGCCAAGGATGGACTACGCCCCCAGCTGGTGGGCTTCAACAAGTGCGAGCGCATTCTCCTGGAGGATGTCACCCTGCTCAATTCGCCCTTCTGGGTCATTCATCCCCTGCACTCCACCGACATCACCGTGCGCCGCGTGAAGATGATCAACGACGGCCCCAACGGCGACGGCTGCGACCCTGAGTGCTGCGACCGCGTGCTTATTGAGGAGTGCTTCTTCAACACGGGCGATGACTGCATAGCCATCAAGAGCGGCCGCAACCGCGATGGCCGCGAGCGCAATATGCCCTCGAAGAACATCATTATTCGCAACTGCGAGATGAAGAACGGTCACGGTGGCGTGGTCATTGGCTCAGAAATCTCTGGTGGCTGCCAGAACGTGTTCGCCCACGACTGCGTGATGGACTCGCCCGAGCTGGAGCGCGTGGTGCGCATAAAAACCAACTCGTGCCGTGGCGGCATCATCGAGAACATCAACGCCCGCAACATCAAGGTGGGCGTGTGCAAGGAAAGCGTGCTGAAGATCAACCTCGACTACGAGCACAACGAGATTTGCTGCCGGGGCTTCTTCCCCACCGTGCGCAACGTGAACATTGAAAACATCACCAGCGAGCGCTCGAAATACGGTGTACAGATCATCGGGCTGGAGGAAGACACCTACGTTTACGACATTAACGTGAAGAACTGCCGCTTCAACGGCGTGCAGGAAGGCAACTTTATGAGCGGCAAGACGCGCGACGTGCGCTTCGACGGCCTCTACATCAACGGCGGCCTGGCCCTTACGGAGAAGCCCTACAAGCACTACTCGGAATGGATGACCCGCTCTGAGATGAAGCGCGTGCCCGAAAGCTATATGCTCGACTTCTCGAAGAAGCCTAAGTGGAGCTACGTGATTGGCATCGAGCTGGAAGGTATGCTCGACACCTACCTGCGCTACGGCGGCCAGGACATTCTGGACTACTGCAAGCTCTACACCGACACGATGATCAACGCCCAAGGCGAGATTCGCGGCTACAACATTCTGGACTACAACCTCGACAACATCCGTACCGGCCACTTCGTCACCCGTATGTACCAGCAGCTGCCCGAGGAGAAGAACCTGAAAGCCATGCAGACGCTGATGAAGCAGCTGCAGGAGCAGCCCCGCACCGTGGTCGACAAAGTGTTCTGGCACAAGGCCATCTACGCCTACCAGGTATGGCTCGACGGCATTTTCATGGGTCTGCCCTATCGCTGTCTCACGGCTCCCATCACCACTTCGGCCAAGGACAAGAAGAAGGGAGCTGTAGAAAAGATATACGACGATGCCGTGAACCAGCTCACCATCACCTACAACCGCACGCTCGACCCGAAGACGGGTCTGAACCGCCACGCCTACGACGAGAACAGGAACATGTTCTGGGCCGACAAGGAAACGGGCCTTTCGCAGCACTGCTGGGGCCGCGCCCAGGGCTGGTACACTATGGCGCTGATCGAGGTGCTCGATGCCGTGCCCGAAGACTATGCCCGCCGCCCGGAGCTCATCGAACTGCTGCGCAAGGATCTGGATGCCGTGATCAAGTGGCAAGACAAGAAGACGGGTCTGTGGTACCAGGTGATGGACTCGCCCGGAAGCGAGGGAAACTATCTGGAGAGCACCTGCTCGTCGATGTTTGCCTACGTGCTGCTGAAGGCCTACCGTAAGGGCTATCTGGGCACCAAAGATCGCGAGGCCGGCATCAAGGCCTATCGCGGCATCATCAACAACTTCATCCGCGTGAACGATGACAAGACCATCTCGCTCACCTCGTGCTGCGCCGTGGCCGGTCTGGGCCCGGGCATCAGCCCGCAGGTAGAAGCCGCCCTGAAGAAAATCAACCCCAAGGCCAAGGCCAAGGAGAGCCGCAACCGCGACGGCTCGTATGCCTACTACCTCTCGGAACCCATTCGCGACAACGATGCCAAGGGCATTGGCCCGTTCATCTGGGCTTCGCTCGAGATGGAGATGATGGGCTACGACACCGACAACGTGATGCAGAAGATTGACCGCCAGGCCGTGGTGTCGCGCAACAATCCCGTCATCACCGAGGCCGACGCCCTGAGCTCGCTCACCGTGGGCAATGGCCACTTTGCAACGACGGTCGACGTCACCGGCCTGCAGAGCTACCCTTTTGACTACGAGGCAGGTGTGCCTCTGAACGCCATGTCCGACTGGGGCTGGCACTCGTTCGAAAACACCGCCGGACTCCTGCCTGCCGAGACCGAGAAGGAGTTCGACCTGGGCCACGGCCACAAGGAGGTCTACGCCGTAGAATATAAGAAAGGCAGAGCTGAGGAGCGCAACATAGCCGCCACGGAGTACTTCCGCGTAAACCCTCACCGGCTGAACCTCGGTGCCATCGGCCTCGATCTGAAAGACGCTTCGGGCAACGCCATTGCCTTGAAAGACCTGAAAGACATTCATCAGGAGCTGAAACTGTATGACGGCGTCATCGAGTCGCATTTCGTGGTCGACGGCTCTCCCGTCGATGTCACCACCGCTGCCCAGCAAGAGCAGGATGCCGTTCTCTACCGCATCAAGACCCCGCTGCTGAAAGACCTGCGAGCCACCGTGGCCATTCGCCTGCCCTACCCCACCGGCAAGCACGCCGATGCCGCCAGCGACTGGACTAAGCCCGAGCGCCACACCTCGCGAATCGTGTCAACGGGCGACCATACCGCACTAATAGAGCATACGGTCGACGCCACCCGCTACTACCTTGCCCTCTCGTGGCAGGGAGAAGCCAAGCTGCAGGAGTGCGACCGCCATCACTTCGAACTCTCTACTACTGATGACGTGCTGGCATTCAAGGCCGAATACAAAGACCAATCTGCGGCCCCCGAGGGGGCTTTCGTCTTCGACCAAGAACTGCGCAGCGTCCTGAAATCGTGGAACCGCTGGTGGCAGGAAGGCGGCATCGTAGACTTCTCGCAGTGCACCGACCCTCGTGCCAAGGAACTGGAGCGCCGTGTGGTGCTCTCGCAGTACCTGACGCAGGTGAACTGCGCCAACAACCTGCCGCCACAGGAAACAGGCCTCACCTACAACACTTGGTTCGGCCGCCCGCATCTGGAGATGACCTGGTGGCACATGGTCGACTTCGCTCTTTGGAATCGCCCTAAGACCGTAGAGCAGGTGCTCCAGTGGTACAACACCGTGGCCTACCCCGAAGCCCGCAAGATTGCCCAGCGACAGGGCTTCAAGGGCATTCGCTGGATGAAGATGACCGATCCCTGGGCTGGCGAAGCACCGTCGAACACGGGTTCGTTCCTCATCTGGCAGCAGCCCCACTACATCTATATGGCCGAGGAAATGTATCGCGCCAATCCCTCGAAAGAAACGTTGGCTAAATATGCCCGGCAAGTAGAAGAGACTGCCGAGTTTATGGCCGACTTCGTCAGCTATGACGCCAAAACAAAAAAATTCTATCTGAAAGGAGCCACCGCCATGCAGGAAAGCATGTCGAAGGACTTCTCGTTCAATCATCCCTTTGAACTTGCTTATTGGAACTATGGCCTCAATATAGCCCAGCAGTGGCGCGAACGCATGGGTAAGGAGCGCAATGACCAGTGGGACAAGATCGTCAGCAATCTTACTTCCCTGCCCCAGAAAAACGGCATCTACACCGCAGGCCTGCCCAAAGGCAAGACCGACAACCTGAAGAGCTTCGACCCCTTCAACACCGTGGGCGGTGGTGCTACGACCGTGTCTACCGAGACCTTCGACGAGAAGTGCCGCAATGATCACCCTGCCGTATTGGGTGCTTGCGGCTTGCTGCCTCGCGTACCTTTATATAATATAGAGGCGATGCGGAACACGCTCGACTGGGTGATGCAAAACTGGAACTGGCAGACCACCTGGGGCTGGGACTATGGTATGGTGGCGATGACTGCCGCCCGTTTAGGCAAGCCCGAGGTAGCCCTGCAGGCCCTGCTCATCGACACGCAGAAGAACACCTACCTGAAGAACGGCCATAACTTCCAGACCCCAGACCGTCTGCGCCTCTACCTGCCAGGCAACGGAGCCCTGCTCACGGCCGTAGCTATGATGTGCGCCGGATGGGACGGCTGCGCCCTGCCCCACAACCCCGGCTTCCCCCAAGACGGCACGTGGAATGTGCGTTGGGAGGGCCTGCAGCGCATGCAGTAAAACAACAAGGCCTGTAAGCCCTATTGGCCCTATAAGACCTATAAGACCCATTAGCCCCATAAGACCTATAGCCCCCATAAAAACCCCATAACCCCCAAAACAGCAAAAATGAAAAAAGCACTCACTACCCTCATCCTGGCCACCATCACCCTCACCGCAGCTGCGCAAGCCCCCGCCTTTCCCGGAGCCGAAGGCCATGGCCGCTACGCCACTGGCGGACGTGGCGGCACCGTAGTTCACGTGACCAACCTGAACGACTCTGGCACAGGCTCGCTGCGCCAGGCCGTCAGTTCAAAGAACCGCATCGTGGTGTTCGACGTAGGCGGCATCATAGAACTGAAGAGCGACCTCACCATCAAGGACAACGTAACCATCGCCGGACAGACAGCCCCATACCCCGGCATCACCCTGCGCTACTACACCGTGCGTCCCGGTGCCAACAACATCATACGCTTCATTCGCATACGGCGTGGTGAGGAGGTCGACGTCAACGAAGGTGCCGATGCACTGTGGCAGCGGCAGAAGACGCTCATGATGATCGACCACTGCTCCTTCTCGTGGAGCATCGACGAGGTAGCCTCTTTCTACGACAACAACAACTTCACCATGCAGTGGTGTACCATCGGCGAGAGTCTGAACAACGCCGGCCACGGCAAGGGAGCCCACGGCTACGGCGGCATCTGGGGTGGCAAGCTGGCCTCGTTCCACCACAATATGATTCTGCACGTGAACAACCGCTCACCCCGTTTCAACGGTGCGCGCTACAACTGGAGCGGCTACACCAGCAACACGCTCTACAGCACCTACAAGTGGCAGAACGCGCTACAGGCCGAGAACGTAGACTTCCGCAACTGCGTCATCTACAACACCGATGGCTGCTACGGAGGCCCTGGTGGCGGCCAGATCAATATGGTAAGGAACTACTACAAGAGCGGCCCCGCCGCCACGGTGAAAAAGCTCACGCAGGTCACCGTGGCAGCATCGGGTAATGCCGGCGACGACCAGACCTTCTGGGGGTTGACCAGCCGTTACCATCTTGACGGCAACCTCATCGACAACAAAGAAGCCGGATGGGAAAAGTTCGTCTACGACAGTGGCACTTTGACGCGCAATGGCGACCATTACACCCCCGATCCCAAACACTACTACGGAAGCGAAGTGGAGTATTTGACGAACAATGGCACCGACTATGTGCGCATTCGTATGGACGAACCCGCTCCTACTGGCGAAGTAACCACCCATACCGCCGCAAATGCCTACGAGAAGGTGCTGGGCCACGTGGGTGCCTCGCTCTATCGCGATGCTGTTGACGAGCGCTATGTGGAAGAGGCTCGCACTGGCACGGCCAAATACAAAGGTTCCATAACAGGCGTTGCGGGCCGCATCGACAAGGTGAAAGACCAGGGCACCTACACCCTCGAATCGACCAGCCGACCCGCAGGCTTCGACACCGATGGCGACGGTATGCCCGACGACTGGGAGGTGGCCAACGGCTTGAATCCCAACAGCGCCGCCGACGGCAAGACCTATACCCTCGACAGCGAGAAGAAGTGGTACACCAACCTTGAGGTCTACCTGAACTCGCTCGTGGAGCATATTATGAAGGCTGGCAACGAAGATGCCCTTTCGACCTTCGACGAGTACTACCCCGCCTGGAAGTCGAGCACTGGCATCAGCAGCGTCACTACCTCTACCGCCGCCAGTACCATAAGCTACTACAACATGCAGGGGCAGCACCTCGCCACCCCGCCCCACCGCTCGCCCTACATACGCGTGCAGACCTTTGCCGACGGCCACAGGGTAAGCCAGAAGGTCATGGAATAAAAAGCAACATTTTTGCTTTTTATTCCCCGACCATACTGAGGAAATACTCGTGCAGACGAGTGTCGGCATCGAGCTCCGGGTGGAAGGCGGTAGCCAACTGGCGCCCCTGACGGGCGGCCACGATATGGCCATCGACCTCGGCAAGGCTCTCGCACTGGGGCGAGAGCAGGGCATCGATGTAGGGTGCACGGATGAAGGTCATGGGCACGTCGGGACCCACGCCGCTCACCGTGCCACTTGTGTGGAAGCTGCCTAACTGCCTGCCATATGCATTACGGCGCACGCGCATCTGCATGGTGCCCAGACGGTCTTCCGAAAGCAGAATCATACCGGCACAAGTGCCGAAGACGGGCAGTCCCCCGAGGATGGCCTCGCGAATGGGGTCGAAAAGACCCAGGTCACGCAGCAGGCGCAGCTGCACCGTACTCTCGCCGCCAGGCAGCACCAGCCCGTCCTTGGGCTGGTGCCAGTCGGCCAGCTGGCGCACCTCGAAGGTGTCGCAACCCATTCGCTGCAACACTTTCCTGTGCTCTATGAATGCCCCTTGCAGGGCCAGTACAGCTATCTTCATTTTCCACGTTCTGCCATGAGCAGCTGTATTTCCTGTTCATTGATTCCCACCATGGCCTCGCCCAGGTCTTCGCTCAGCTCGGCCAACAGCCGGGCATCCTGATAGTTGGTCACGGCCTTCACGATGGCCTGCGCCCGCTTGGCGGGGTTGCCGCTCTTGAAGATGCCGCTACCCACGAATACGCCCTCGGCCCCCAACTGCATCATCAGTGCAGCATCGGCAGGCGTAGCCACGCCGCCAGCGGCAAAGTTCACCACGGGCAGCTTGCCGTGCTCGTGAACATAGCTCACCAGCTCGTAGGGAGCACGCAGTTGCTTGGCAGCCTCGTACAGCTCATCTTCGCTCATCGACACCAGTCGGCGTATCTCGCTCTGCATCAGGCGCATATGCCGCACGGCCTGAACGACATCTCCAGTTCCAGGTTCACCCTTGGTGCGAATCATCGTGGCCCCCTCGCTGATGCGGCGCAGGGCCTCGCCCAGGTCTTTGGCTCCGCAGACGAAGGGCACACTGAACTGCGTCTTGTCAATGTGGTACACATCGTCGGCAGGCGATAGCACCTCGCTCTCGTCAATGTAGTCAATCTCGATGGCCTGCAGGATCTGTGCCTCGGCAAAGTGGCCTATGCGACACTTGGCCATCACGGGTATGCTCACGGCCTCCTGTATGCCGCGAATCATCTTCGGGTCGCTCATGCGGCTCACGCCGCCTGCCGCACGGATGTCGGCGGGTATGCGCTCCAGTGCCATCACGGCGCAGGCACCAGCCTCTTCGGCTATGCGGGCCTGCTCGGGCGTGGTCACGTCCATAATCACACCGCCCTTCAGCATCTGTGCCAACTGGCGGTTCAAAGTCTGTCGTTCGTTTTGCATATTTATATAGTTTTTATGTTGATAATTTGCGATAGGCGGTGGGCGAGATGCCCAGCTGCTTACGGAAGAAACGGGTGAGGTGGGCCTGCGACGAGAAGCCGTAGTGCTGGGCAATCTCCTTCAGCGGACGGGTGGTGGCCAGTTCGCGCTGCAGCTCCTGCATAAGCCGCTCCTCAATGATCTGCTTGGGCGAGCGCGAGGCTATGCGACGGCACACCTGTGCCAGGTAGCGACTGCCCACGCCGAGCTGCTCGGCATAGAAGGCCACGTCGCTATAGTGGCGGTAGTACTGCTCAACAGCCGTGGCAAACTGCTGATAGAGCTCGGCAGCACGGCCCGTCTGCTCGCCTGCCAGCGGGTGCTGGCTCACGTAGTCGCGGGCCTTGCTCACCGCCTCGTCCATCTGCTCGCCCCGGCTCAGGTAGACGCACAAGGCCGAAGAGAACAGATTGGCCTGACCGTGGCTGGCATCGGGCCGCCGCTCCACAACGTATGTACACAGCGGCAGCAACTGCTCCCTGACGGCCTGAACGACCTGCGGTGGCATGAGCTCGTCGCCCCGGCTGGAGCGCACGATGGGGTCGTAGATGATGTGGCGTGGCCGGTAGCGGCGCAAGATGGCGGCCAGCACCAGCACTGTATCTACCTGCCGCAGCATGCCAATTTTCACCACCTGCGGGGCCAAGTCGTCGATAATGGCCAGCAGCTGTCCCTCGACCACCTGTGCGGGCAGGTCGAAGAACTGCTGAATGCCTAAAGAGTTCTGCATAGTGATGCTCGTGATGACCGACACCGCCTGTCCGCCCAGGGCCGAGGTGGTCTTGATGTCGGCCTGAACACCCGAGCCGCCCGTGCTGTCAGAGCCAGTTATCGTCAGTATAGCTTCTGCTTGTTTCATTTCTGGGTGCAAAGGAACGAAAAAAAAGTGGAACCGCCAAATGCAGTTCCACTTTGGGTAAGAAAATATTCCGTTTGTGCAAAAACAGACACTGGGTGGCTGTGCTCGGCAGATGTAAGTTCACGGACATTGATTCAAATCGCAGGAAGATCATTGTTGGATAATCTTACCGCGAGTCCTATTGCTTTTCCCAATAGTGGAGGAACAGCATTACCAATTTGCACAAGTTGCTTGTTTTTCGTTCCTTCAAAAATAAAGTCATCAGGGAACGATTGGAGACGGGCCATTTCCCTTGCAGTAAGAACACGTGGGAGTCTTGGATGCAAGTTCACACCGCCGTGATTTTCCTTAATCGTACACGACGGCTCATTCCAAGGACACTTCTTCCAAGCGTCACTGTAATCCTTGTAGAGGCTTGAGCCTTCAGGAGTTTCCATTATCCGTTTAGCCATATCTTCTCGATGCTTAGTCGGCACATGATTGAAAGCAGGATCAACAGGATGGTCCATAAGATCTCCAATGGCTTGGCCTGTGGTGATGTAATCCTTTGGTGAAAGAATCGGCTGTGGATGGAAATTCTTTAGGCCAATTCTATTTCCTATAAATATCACACGCTCCCTCTTTTGGGGCGTATAATAATCAGCAGCACAAAGAGTTGTTACATTCATTTCGTAGCCGATTTCCTTGAAATCAGCAATTATTTTCTTCTCCACAAGTCCTCCAAGCATTGTTCGCAAGCCTTTTACATTTTCGCAAATTACGAAATCTGGCTGAAGCTCAACCACAATCTCTATTAATTCCTTATACAAAGAATTGCGGGGGTCATCAACAATACGATTACCAGCCATAGAAAATCCTTGGCAAGGGAAACCGCCTGCAACGATGTTCAAATGGCGACCATTCAATTGCCTTCTAACAGTGTCATAAAACCTCTTCTTGGTTTCAGGGTCTTTAATGTCGCCATTAACAAATGGATGCTTGAAATTCCTGTTATATGTCATACAGGCTTCTTGGAACCAGTCAAGTCCACATATTCCTTCAAGCCCAGACATTTCAAGACCCTTGCTTAATCCACCTGCACCACAAAACAGGTCTACAAAGGTCTGAACACATTAGAATTACACATCACGATTGCATTTAGAGTTACCACATCAAGCAATGCTCCCGATGATATTTCAGGTACATCTTATGCCTATCTTCTAACTTTGTCAAATGAATAGAGTTGTCCATATTGAGCAAACTGAGGTCTATGCTATTGACATATCTGGAATAGATAATTCTACCATTGTCATCAAAAGAAATGTAACCTTTGTCAAAGAGCTTGTCGTAATTGGGCAGAAGAAGAAGGCCGTTGAATGTATCAAGACGCTGGCTGTTATTTGCATCCTTCCAAGGCATGATGTGCGAGGCAACGAGTAAATCGAAATGGCTGAATTTCGAGATGGAGCACCCTTGCCAGTAAGCAATCAGTTTGTCTCTGAACTTTCCTTGGCCGACACGTGCTTTTACTATTGCATCCCTCTCGGTATAAGATAATGTCGTATCATTTTTTAATTTGTCGACCTCGGCTTGTATTGTCGCTTGCTGTTGGATGGCATACTCCGACTGGCGAAATTTAAGGAATTTCCGAAGAGCTGACTTAAAATTAACAAGATCGTTAGGCTTAGTATAGATGGTGCGTTCAGCCTGCCTATTTTTGTCGAGGGCAAGCAGGATGTCAATATCTTCATAAGACTGTATTTCGGACAAGGCATATCCTTGTTCGTCTAAGAACTTCAGCCAGGAGACATAGTTAGTCCGAGAATGCGTGTTCACTCCTCCTGGCCCGGTCAGATAGTGATAAAAATCTGAAAGATATTCCGAAAGACTATGAGTATTGGTTGGTTGCATTAGCTTTACTACATTAAATAACTAATCGAATGTAATTCTAAATTCGTAGAAAGAAATGTCATCATACCCTTCCTGATCGCAATACTCGGCTATAGCATTTTTAATTGCATTCACATTTGAGACCGACCGACCTGTCAATGTTGACACGTATTCACACGCTTCTTGTAATGTTTCGAAGTATCTTGAGCCACCTTCTATATCATCCAAGAAGTAACGGTCGTGATAGTACTTTCCTTCTCTGTCGTTTGTCAAATAGAGCGCATTGCCTGATTCTTCGGCAACATAGTAAAAACGGAATGATGGAAACCTACTTGCTATGAAGTGTCGCCACTCCACCATCTCGATCCACGCTGATTCTGCATCAAGGAGAAGCAGGCCTCGTCTTTCCTGAAAGTCAGTGATTTTACCACGACAATAGATTACCGAACTATCGCCACCAAGTTTCGTCACCACATCCTCCATCCTAAGCCTGCCGTAGTCTTGTGTGGCAGCGGAATCTGCTGTCTGCTCCAACTCTTTAAGCAGATGCACAAAGGTTGTTATCTCAAGCGGATTACCTTCTATCGTATAGCTTGTCTGACACCAATTTGGCATTTTCTGTTGTCATTAATTAATAATCATACGGAATCCGTATTTCCTGTGCAAATTTACGAATTTTTCAGGAGAGAACAAAGGAAAGGGAAAAAAACTTTTTTAATATCTTCGTAAGTTTTGCACGATTTTTTTCTGTTTTCGGTGTATGAAATCACGTGTCCTTACGTGAAGCCTAAAACCATTGCGACGTGAGGACACGTCGCCTCCTACGCCCGCCATCCTCTATCAACACATAATTTTGGAGAACCTCTTTGTACATAGCGGCATCAACTCTTTGTAATAGTCATTATTTTAGTTCGCTTCGAATTGTTCAAAACTCTCTTTCTCCAAAAAGAAAAAGAGGGCGTGGTGGAAAGAGTATCAGTATCGAGGCTTAGCACAGCCTTCTTCAGTCAACAGCCATCCTTGTCCACGCCCTCCAAGAGGTGCGTGAACATCCGATGATTTAACTGCGACGAAGAGTTTTTGAAGTGCTAATTCCGATACTCAGTCGAGTCAGGGATGTTCCGATTGTTTCTTTAGTTCATTGGCTATCTCTTTATTCACTACGTTGATTATTTATTGGTTTCACAATCCTGATGGAAATGTACGATACCTATATTTGAAACAGCAATGCATTATTTGAAAAAAAATGAACACAAGATGGGAATAAAAAAGTGGAACCGCCAAATGCAGTTCCACTTTGGGTAAGAAAATCTTCAATTTGTGCAAACAGCCGTGGGTTAGTCCTGGCTGTTCTCGGGGCGCAGCTGGCGCACCACGGCACCGGCCTGCCACATCTCCTGGTTGCGCATGGCCTCCAGCTCCTTCTCCAGACCGGCACGGTAGTCGGGCTTCGAGTTGGCATCGATGCTGATCTGGGCCTCATGGCCAGTGAGCACCGAGTAGTAGAGCCACTCCATAACGGGCTTCACGGCATCGTGGAAGCGGGGAGCCCAGTCGAGCGCACCACGCTGAGCGGTGGTCGAGCAGTTGGCATACATCCAGTCCATACCCTTGGCACCGAAGAGCGGGCCCAGGCTCTGGGTGAGCTCCTCGACGGTCTCGTTGAAGGCCTCCGAGGGGGTGTGTCCGTTCTCGCGCAGCACCTCGTACTGAGCCAGCAGCAGACCCTGTA
>JAFVEE010000125.1 GCA_017478085.1 Prevotella sp.
CGGGGTCCCACCTCTTCCCATTCCGAACAGAGAAGTTAAGCCCGCCTGCGCCGATGGTACTGCAATGCAATGCGGGAGAGTAGGAGGCCGCCATCTTTTCAGAGTGAAGCCCTGTTTCTGCAATATGAAGCAGGGCTTCTTATCTTTAACGAGAAAACTGCAAACACGATAAATAAAGCCTGACCAATGAAAATTCTATTCGCGCTGATGGCATCGGTATTGCTGCTTACGGCATGTGGAGGGGAACCTCAGTCGGCAGTCGATGACCTGAATGTTACTTCAAAGTTCAATAGTACGTGGAACGTCTATGAGAAGCTTGTGCAGAATAGCGATGGAAGCATCACCTACAAGGCCTTCCCCTGGGGAGGCTTGGTGGGCGAAATGAAGGTGCATAATATGCCTGTCGACTGGTCGGAATATGAATCGGTTACCTTCGATTTTGCTGAACCAACCACCGTTCCCACTCAGGTAATGATCTCCAACCGTCAGATGGCTTGGGCCAGGGCTGGTATCTCTAAGCTGACCTGTTACTTCGACGGTCGTGATGTTAGCTCTGTTGATCAGGTGGTTCTTCAGGCTGCAGATAGTTGCAGTATTACCGTGAACAGTGTTTACCTTACTCCAAACGATGGTGTCTGGGAGTCTACCACTATTTGGACGGGTAATCGCGCCTTGGGCGACTGGGCTGATGGCTTTGTTGTCCCCGCAGAAAAATTTAATTCTGCCTACGAGGGAAATAAACTAGAAATACTCTTTACCACCGACGATACCAATCCTGAAGTGAAGTACTGGCTCTTGAAGACCATCTTTGATAGTACGGGAACTACCTTGGAAGGAAATGCAAGCGAGCTTAACGACTGGGGATGTGCTTCTCTGGGCAAGGATGCAAAGGACTATCGCATTGTCCTGACGGCCAACGATGTGAAGCAACTTCGCGAGCATGGCCTTTTTGTGAACGGCTATTACTGCAACGTCGCCCAGTGCAACTTGTTGCGCAAGACCTACTATTAGCGGCATCACGGTAGAAAGCACAGTCACCCTCAATTAGTGGCCTTTCCATGCAAACGTTTGCATTTTGCTAAGGCAGTATATTTGGCGGTGAACGTGCCTTTTGTTCGGCTTTTTGCGTAATTTCGCCCTCGAAATAACGCAAAAACGATATGAAAAAGATCTACACTACACTAACAGCCCTGCTGTTGCCATTGTTTTTGATGGCCCAGGGATGGCCCGCCCAGTACGGCGGCGTAATGCTGCAAGGCTTCTACTGGGACTCGTATGACGACACAAACTGGACGGTGCTGGAACAGCAGGCCGACGAGCTTAGTGCCACGTTCGATCTCATCTGGATTCCCCAAAGTGGCAACTGCGGCGGCACCTCGATGGGCTACGACGACCTTTACTGGTTCAACAACTACAACAGTTCTTTTGGCAACGAGCAGCAACTGCGCTCCATGATTCAGACCTTCAAGCAGAAAGGGCTGAAGACCATTGCCGACGTGGTCATCAACCACCGTCGCAATGTTTCAAGCTGGGTCGACTTTCCCAAAGAGACCTATCAGGGCCAGACTTACGAGATGGTGTCAACCGACATCTGTGCCAACGACGATGGTGGCAAGACCAAGACGTGGGCCACGCAGAATGGCTTCCAGCTTAGTACGAACAACGATACGGGCGAGGGCTGGGACGGCATGCGCGACCTGGATCATAAGAGCGAGAACGTGCAGCGCATTGTGAAGGCCTACCTCAACTTCCTGAAGAACGACCTGGGCTATGCCGGCTTCCGCTACGATATGGTGAAGGGCTATTCAGCCTCTTTCACGGGCCAGTACAATACATCGTCCAGCCCCGAGTTCTCCGTGGGCGAATGCTGGGATGGCACGACAACCATCAAGAACTGGATTGAAGGCACCACGGTCAATGGTGCCATCCAGTCGGCAGCCTTCGACTTCCAGTTCCGCTACACCATACGCAACGCTGCCAACCAGGGCAACTGGAACCTGCTGTCGCAGCAGAACGATGGCAACTGGCCGCTCGTGAGCAACCGTACCGATGCTGCCAAGTATTTCCGCTACGCCGTAACCTTCACCGAGAATCACGACACCGAGAAGCGTTCGAACGCTGCACAAGACCCGCTCAAGAAGGACACGCTGGCAGCCAATGCCTACATGCTGGCCATGCCCGGAACGCCCTGCGTGTTCCTGACGCACTGGAAGGCCTATCCCACCGAGCTGAAGTCGATGGTGGCCGCCCGCAAGTTGGCTGGCATTCATAATCAGAGCTCCTATCGCACACTGATGAGTACCGCCGGCTATTTCTGCAACAGCATCGACGACAAGCTGGCCGTTGTGGTGGGCAACGAGAAGGCCTACACACCCGAGGGCAACTGGGTGAAGATTCTTTCGGGCTATCACTATGCTTACTATCTGGCCCCTTCCATGGAGACCGCCTGGGCCAGTCTGGCCACCAGCACCTACGAGGGTGAGCAGCAGACCACGCTGACCGCCGTTTCGGCACAGTCGGGTGCACAGCTTGTCTATACGCTCGATGGCACGACACCCACCGCTCAGAGCACCCGCGTCGCCAGTGGCACGCAGATTACCATCCCCATAGGCACCACTACGCTGACTGTGGGCCTGCTGGTGAACGGTCAGGTGACGGGCCTCATCACGCGTACTTATACCGTTAAGGAGAAAGCGCCAGAGCCCACGATCGACGTTCCTTCGTTCTGCGTTGTGGAAGATGGAGAGGTATGTGCCTTCTTCGAGGCTCCTGCCACCTGGACCAATACCATTCAGTGCTGGGCATGGGACAGCAGCAGGAACTACACGGGCGGCACCTGGCCAGGCTCGGCCTGCACCAAACTGGGCAATGCCTCTAATGGTAATGCCGTATGGAAGTGGCACTACAGCGGTACGCTGACCACCCAGCCCGCACAGATTATCTTCAGCAACAACGGTGCTCCCCAGACTGCCGACCTGCCTTTCCAGAATGGAGGCTACTATACACAAGACGGTCTGAAGGAGAATGTGCTGACTGGCATTAAGCCAGCCATTATGGCTCAGCAGTCTGGCGAAGCCATCTACAATCTGAATGGTCAACAAGTCAGAATGCCGTTGCGCCGTGGCCTGTATATCAAGGGTAACAAGAAATACTTTGTGCGATAATAAACAAACACTGCACTACGCGAACCGTAAGGCGCGTAGTGCAGTGTTGTTGCCTTAAAGAGTAGATGCAGTATATGGAAAGTTTATTCCAGCATCTTCCGTACCGTATTGATGTCCTGCCCCAGACTGGCGGCAATCTCTTCTGGGCTCTGCCCAGCAGAATGCAACATTCGAACCGACCTGTAGAGCAAGTCTTTTAGCTGACCGTCCTTTTCGGCAAGCTGACCATCCTTTTCGGCAAGCTGACCATTCTTTTCGGCAAGCTGACCATCTTTTTCGGCAAGCAGTTCATTCTTTTCGGAAAGCTGCTCATTCTGCTTGGCAAGCTGTTCATTCTTTTCAGCAAGCTGTTCATTCTGTTCAGCAAGGATGACGTTCTTTTCAGCTATTTCCTTGTCTTTCATCATGATGAGCGTGTCGCGATCCTCAACCACAGAGAAGATTTCGTCCTCCACACTCATCTTCTTGCGCATATTGGCATCGGCGGCAGCAGACATCAGCCTGCGTACAATGCGCTGCATCTCGGCATCGCCCTCATAGGCAGACTCCTCGATGTTGAGCACATGCTGGTCGTACTTGTCTTTGCGCGTCTGGTCAAACACGCTGAGCACTTCGTCCAGACGATTGTTCACCTGCCCATGCAACCGCGGTATCTGCACGATGATGCTATCGTGCGTCAGGCTATCAACAAAGGCGTTGGGCAGCCCCTTGGTCACAAGGTTGTCATTATAGTCGAAAGCTTGATGACGCACATAGAGCACAGGCTCCTCAATATTGCCCACCTTATGTCCCAGGAGATAGACGGCAATCATAGGCAGTGCACGCTTCTCGCGCCCACTTCCCACCATATTGCCGGGGCTTGAATACTGCGTGCCCAGATACTGGCGGAAGCGCAGTGTCTCCGTCTCAAGCCAGGTCTTCTGCAGCTCTATCAGGATCAGCTCCTCTGTGCCATCATCCTTGCGGATGGTGGCTCCGAAGTCTATTCTGAACACCGAAATAGAGTCGCGCTGCTCGTTTGTAATCTCATGCCGGCGCGCCTCCACTTTCACCACCTCCACTTTTAGCAAGGCCGAAAGCAGGGTGCGGGCTATGCGTTCATCCTCCATCAGGTACTTGAACACGATATCGTAAATAGGATTTGCTACAACCATATCTTCTTTATGCTGTTATATCTTTTCGGCAAAAATACGAAAAAATCCTGTAACAGCCAAGCTATTCCGGGAATTTTTTCGACCTGCCACGGCTATTTCACCCAGACTTTCCTTCCGTTCCTGATATAGATACCCTGCCGGGGCTGGCGTGTGCGCAGTCCTTGCAGGGTATAATAATAGTCATCGGCAGGCTGACGGAGCACCGAGGTTACCGAGGTGGGCGACGACTTCGGACGATATTGCAGCAGCATGCGGTAGAGATAGTTCTGCGTGCGACTGGGCAGTTCGAAGACAATCCCGGCATCATCGCACTGGGCCAGCACAATCAGCGAGTCGGCTGCATTGTAGGCAGGCTTCGCACTGCTGCCAATGAGGTACGAGAGCAGTGCCAGGTCGCCCGCCTGGGCAGTGGCGTGCAGCACGAAGTCGTTGGTTGCCGCCATACCACAAGTAGGATAGTAGAAATAGTAGGTCGACTTCTCGCTCTGCGCCGTCACGCCCTCATACAGTTCGGCCAGTGTGGTGCTGTTCTTCTCGGGTGCCCGCCGCCAGTCGTAGGTGCCGCTGAAGCCGTTGATGGCCGCCTTGTTGGTCATCACCTGCCAGTTGCAGGCGGGTGCCACGTCGACCGTGAAGTCTATGCACCGCTGCAGCTGGTAGGCCCCGTAGGCACGCAGATAGGTCTCGGCACCGCCCTGCCCGTCCTTCACGACGATGAAGTCGCTCGTCTGTCCCGTCACCGTCAGCATCCCGTCGGCAAAGACATAGTCATTGAAGGCAGCCCCGTCGGTATCGGTCACGCTGACCGTGGTGACGGGCTCGCCCGAAGGCGACTCCAGCCTGTAGGTGGGATAGTAGTCCTCGCCCTGTTGTGTAAAGGTGACCAGCCGGGCCACCAGTTCCGAAGCCTTCTGCCGCAGGGGAATCAGCTTCACGGCGGCATTCAGCCCCGACGGCACCAGCTCCCAGTTGTTGTACGTCTGGTTGGCCACGCTCGTGTTGCCACCTACAATGTCCAGAATGTTCACATCCTTGAACTTGCGCCACGCCACGCCGTCTATGTCCATCTGCCTGATGCGGTTGGCCGGCAGGTTCGTCACCTCGATGCGCAGCTCGTTGGTGCCCTCCTTCACGTGGCCGCTGATGTCGACCACGAAGGGTGCGCTCCACGCCGTGCCGATGCTGTCGCCGTTCAGATAGACGCGGGCACTCTCGCGCACATCGCCCAGATCCAGTCTGAAGCCGCCGTTGGCCATCCTGATCGTCTTGGCATCGACGCTGAAGGTGGTGCTGTAGATGCCCGTACCCATATAGTCGCTGCGCCCGCTCATCGTCTCCCACGTGCTGGGCTTGTTGCCGATGGGCGTGGCGGCCTCCTTCGTGTCGAACTGAAGCGTCCAGTCGCCGTTCAGCTTCATACCCGCCATCTCCACCACGGGCACGTCGGTGGTCTGGGGAACCACGCCACCGGCAGTGCCCTCGCCGAAGGTCTGCAGGATGATGCTTTCGCCTGATTTCAGCGACAGCCACACGCGGCCCTCCTCGAAGTGAGCCTTGCTGATGCTGCCCGTCATCGGGTTGTAGAGCCAGGCATTGATGAAGGGTACGGCCAGCGGCACCATGCCCTCGATGTCCTTGGCCGAGAGGTTGCTGATGAAGTAGTGGTGGCCCGTGGCGGTCTTGCGGCGTATGGTGCGCAGGCCCAGCTCGGTGCGCATAGGCTCGCCCGTCAGCCCCAGTGAGCTGATGGTGGCCGCCGTGTTGCCATAGACGATCACGGCTCCCTGTGCAGCCAGCTCGTCCAGATGCTGCTTCGTGGCCTCGGGCATATTCGTGCTCACGGGCACCACCAGCGCCTTGTACTGCTGCCCGGCAGCCGTCTGCAGCACCCCATTAGTATATATTGTGGTGCTGAGCAGCGCGTCGCTGATGAAGTCGCAGTCCAGTCCTGCGTCTTGCAGCAGGCTCACCGTGGTGGGCAGCGAGGGAATCTTCTGCGACAGCGTGTTGATGTCGAACAGCTGCAGGCGGGCGGCGTTCGAGCCCGTGTTCTTGTGCATCGCGTCCTGGAACGGGGCGTACACCAGCACGTCGTTGTCGGGCTGGCCCATCTGCAGGAAACTCTGGCAGCGCGTGGCATACTGCATCAGTGCCGGTGCATCGCGCCAGATGCTGTTCGTGGGGCTCATATCGATCGAGGCGTAGAACTTCCATCCCGGCCACTGCGCTTCCTGCGGCGAGTAGGTGGTGCCGTGGAAGAAGATATGGTTCACGCCTGCGAGGAAGAACAGGTCGAGGTCGGGCTTCATCTGCGACAGGCTCACGCGAAAGTGCTCAGCCAGCCAGGTGAAGGTCTCGCTCGAGGTGAGCTTCTTGCCCGTGACGTGGGCGGCGCTCGAGGCATACTTCAGCGTGGCCAGGTCGCTCAGGTTCTGGCTGGTGAAGCCCGGATCCTGGCGCAGCCCCTTGATCTTGAAGTCGCTGATGCCGAAGCTCTCTATCTCGGGAATGTCCACGGCGGCGTAGAAGTCCAGCAGGTTGCCGGGCGAGCCGTGGCCCTGATTGCGCACGGTGGCACCGTGGCCGTGAGCCCAGTCGGCCCACTGGCGGGTGAAGTTGTTCAGCAGCATGTCGCTCAGCGTCTGGCGGTAGTCGGCCAGCACCTGGTTGCCCGTGTCCTTGCGCTTGCCTAAGCCCAGCAGCTGGTCCATGTGCTCCTGCAGCTTGTAGCCCCGGTACTGCTCGAACTGCTCGAACATCTTCGGCGTCCAGTCGGCACCATACACCTCGTAAGAGTCGTTGAAGAACGAGTGGGGCCACTGGGCACCGAACTTTGCAAACTGCGTGTCGAAGCGCTGCAGGTAGTTCTTCACCGCCGTGGCATCGTAGTGGTCCAGCACGTAGCCCTCGCCGCCGGGTGCGGCGCGCTTCACCTGCTGCCCGGTGTGGCCGTTGTAGATGGCCAGCAGCAGCCACTGTCCGGCAGGTGCCTGCCATCGCAGCGTGTTGCCGTCCACGTGCTCCGTCACGTCTACCACCTGCCCGTCGCCGTCCTGCTGGTAGGCCATCACCTTGCTTAGCGAGGCATTGCCCTCGGGTGCCGTCACGCTGAAGGTGAGCGTCTGCGTGCCGTCGGCCGTCAGCGTCTCGTTCTTGTAGACCAGCTTGCCGGCGGCCTCGCTCAACTTCACCGTCGGACCGCCGAAGGGCCAGCCCGTGCCGCAGTTCATGTCGATGTCCACGCCGCCCTGCTCGCCTGCCTCCTGGCACGTCTTCAGGGCTTGCAGCCACTGCTCCGAAAGAAATTGCAGCTCGTTCTTCTCGTTGCCCACCACGCCGTAGATGGGTGTGATCTCCAGCGTGCCCAGGCCTGTGCGGGCATATTCGGCTATGTTCCACCGCAGGTTCTGCTCGTCGACGGCGGAGCCGAGCCACCACCAGCGCGAGCCAGGCTTCATCTCGCGTGTCACCTCGGGCCACTGGGGCACCGGCTGTGCTATCATTGTTGTTGCTGTCAGGGCCGTGGCGGCCATCAGGAGTAGTAGTTTCTTCATTGTCGTATGGTAGTTTTGTTTCGTAAGCTGTCTGCAAAATTAGGAAAAATATCTGAAAGGTGCAAACAATCGCACGCTTATTCACGGAGATTTTATTTTTTCGTCTGCGACGCTACGTAAATATACGTGAATGGCCCGTAAATGTTCCATAAATTATCTCTTCTGCCAATTTACGGAACATTTACGGGCCATTTACGCATATTCGCGTTACGCCGTAGGCATAAGAATAATATTCATGAATAATTTAGGCTTATGCAAGAAGAAATGCATATTTATGAGCCGAAAACCCGCGAGAATCGCGTGGCGGGCAGCAGGTGGTGGTGTGGGCGATTCCGTGCGAATCTGGCGCGTTTTGCAAGTACTTGATACATAGCGCGTTTCGAAAATGGGCGCATGACGGCGATACAATGGAGGCTCCGTTCGTGGTCAATGGAGCCTCCGTTGATGCGCGATGAAGGCCTCGTTCGTGCTCAGCGGAGGGCTCGTTGAGCCTGAATACTTGGCTCTTTGACCATCAACGGAGCCTCCGTTGTGCGGCAAAGGGGCTGTCGGCGGGAGTCAATGAGGGTCAGGCCGTGCTCTGCCGACGCTAAAACGCGAAAAACTTTTGTCTTGATTATCGAAAAGGAGGGACGCATAAATATGCAGCTACGTGGTCTGTTGTATATGAAAAACACGTTAATGTTCTGAAAATGTTCGTTTATTCAAATGATTTTGGGTAATTTTGCAGCAGTTTAATGACAGAACGATGAGTTTAACACGAATATTGAGAAATGCCTTTGCCTCGCGCTGGCGCGAACTGGAACGCTACCAGACCGGCGGCGAGCAAATGCAGCGTGAGGTGCTCATGCATCTGGTGCAGCGGGCAAAAGATACTGAATACGGGCGCAACCACCTGTTTGGCGCCGTGAAAGGATATGAGGATTTTGCAAGGAACACGCCCGTGAACACCTACGAGGAGCTGAAGGGCGACATAGACCGCATGCGCCAGGGCGAGCACGACGTGCTGTGGCCCGGCCGCGTGAAATGGTTCGCCAAGTCAAGCGGAACGACGAACGACAAGTCGAAGTTCATCCCCGTGTCGCCCGACGGCCTGAAGCACACGCACTATAAGGGTGCCACCGACTCGGTGGCCATCTACCTGCGCAACAATCCGCAGAGCCGTATGTTCGACGGGCGCGGGCTCATCCTGGGCGGCAGCCACGCACCCAACTACAACCTGCCGGGCTCGCTCGTGGGCGACCTGAGCGCCATCCTGATCGAGAACATCAACCCCGTGGTGAACCTGGTGCGCGTGCCCAAGAAGCAGACGGCCCTGCTGGCCGACTTCGAGGTGAAGCGCGACCGCATAGCCCGCGAGGCCATGACGAAGAACGTGACCAACCTCTCGGGCGTGCCCTCGTGGATGCTCTCGGTGCTGAACCGTGTGATGGAGCTCTCGGGCAAGGAGCATCTGGAGGAGGTGTGGCCCAACCTGGAAGTGTTCTTCCACGGCGGCGTGGCCTTCACGCCCTATCGCGAGCAGTACCAGAAGCTCATCACCTCGCCCCTGATGCACTACGAGGAGACCTACAACGCCAGCGAGGGCTTCTTCGGCGTGCAGGACGACCCACAGGACAAGTCGCTGCTGCTCATGCTCGACCACGATGTGTTCTATGAGTTCCAGGAGATGGGCTCCGACCGTATTGTGCCCTTAGAGGGGGTGCAGGTCGGCAAGAACTATGCCATGCTCATCTCTACCTCGTGCGGCCTGTGGCGCTATATGATTGGCGACACGGTGCAGTTCACGTCGACGAACCCCTATAAGTTCATCATCAGCGGGCGCACCAAGAGCTTCATCAACGCCTTCGGCGAAGAGCTTATCGTTGACAATGCCGAGCAGGGACTGGCCTACGCCTGCCAGAAGACCGGCGCCGTGGTGTCGGAATATACCGCCGCACCCGTGTTTATGGACCAGAACGCCAAGTGCCGCCACCAGTGGCTCATCGAGTTTGCAAAGACGCCCGCCAGCGTCAGCGAGTTTGCCGCCATACTCGACCGCAAGCTGCAGGAGCTGAACAGCGACTACGAGGCCAAGCGCTATAAGGACATCACCCTGCAGCCGCTGCAGATCGTCGTGGCCCGGCCCGGCCTGTTCAACGACTGGCTGAAGCTGCGCGGCAAGCTGGGCGGCCAGCACAAGGTGCCCCGGCTGAGCAATGAGCGGAAGATGCTGGAGGAACTGCTTGGCTTAAATGAGAAATGAGAAATGAAGGGGCGTAGTTGTTTTCATCATTGGAAGAAATCGGGAGTGCTGGCAGCGGCATTTCTCATTTCTTATTTCTCGTTTCTCATCTCGGGCTGTGCCCGTATGGGCAGTCCCGACGGCGGGTGGTACGACGACACGCCGCCCGTGGTGGTGGGCTCGTCGCCAGCCGATGGGGGCACGAACATCAAGGCGCGCCGCGTCAGCATCTACTTCAACGAGTTCATCAAACTGGAGGATGCCCAGAACAAGGTCATCGTGTCGCCGCCCCAGCTGGAGCAGGCCGAGATCAAGGCCTCGGGCAAGCGCATCATCGTCGACCTGAAGGACTCGCTCAAGGAGAACACCACCTATACCATCGACTTCAGCGATGCCATCAGCGACAACAACGAGGGCAACCCTATGGGCAACTACACCTTCTCGTTCTCCACGGGCAGCCAGATCGACACCTTCCAGGTGAGCGGCTACGCCCTGAACGCCGAGAACCTGGAGCCCATCAAGGGCATCCTGGTAGGACTATATGAGGTGAAGAGTTCAGAACTCCAGGACTCCAGAACTCCTGACACCCTTTTCCACTCCTCCCCAATGCTCCGCGTGTCGCGCACCAACGGCAGTGGGTTCTTCACCATCAAGGGTGTGGCACCGGGCCAATATGTGGCGCGGGCGCTGCAAGATGCCGATGGCGACTACGTCTACGGGCAGAAGAGCGAGATGATAGGCTACTCTAACGACATCATCATCCCTTCGTCGAAGCCCGACGTCAGGCAGGACACCGTATGGCGCGACTCGCTGCGCATCGACAACATTCTGCGCGTGGGCTACACCCACTTCCTGCCCGACGACGTGACGCTGCTGTGCTTCCAGGCGCCGCAGACCGACCGCTTCCTGGTGAAGACCGAGCGTCAGGATCCCGAGAAGATAGGCTTCTTCTTCAGCTATGGCCACGACTCGCTGCCCCGGCTGCGCGGTCTGAACTTCCTGGCCGACAGCGCCTTCGTGGTCGAGGCTTCGCCCAAGCGCGACACCGTGTACTACTGGCTGCGCGACACGGCCCTGGTCAATCAGGACACGCTGCGCATCGAGGCCACCTTTATGACGACCGACTCCACGGGCGTGCTCGTGGAGCAGACCGACACCATCGAGGCCATACCCAAGGTGTTATACGCCAAACGGCTGAAGGAACAGGAGAAGGCCTTCGAGAAGTGGCAGAAGGAGCAGGAGAAGAAGCGAAAGCGCGAGGAGCCCTACGACAGCATCATGCCGCGCGACCCGCTGAAGTTCAAGCTCAGCGCCAACGGACAGATGGACCCCAACCAGCGGCTGCTGTTCGACATGCCCGTGCCGCTGCAGGTGTGCGACACGGCGGCGGTGCATCTCTATACGATGGTCGACTCGGTGTGGTACGATGTGCCTCACACGTTCACACAGCTCACCACCCGCACCTACGTGCTCAACGCCGAGTGGAGGGTGGGGCAGGAGTATAGTGTGGAGGTCGACTCGGCCGCCTTCCAGAGCATCTATGGCCTGGTGTCCAACAAGCTGAAACAGGGCATCAAGGTGCGCACGGAGGATGAGTTCAGTACCCTGCTGCTTACCCTGCACGGCGTGGCCGACACGGTGAGCGTGGTGGTGCAGTTGCTCGACAGCAGCGACAAGGTGCTGCGCGAGGCCCGCAGCGACCACGGCGAGGCGGAGTTCCTCTACGTGAAGCCCGGCAGCTACTATCTGCGGGCCTTCGAAGACTGGAACGGCAACGGGCTCTGGGACACGGGCGACTACGACCTGGACCTGCAGGCAGAGCCGGTCTACTACTTCAACGAGCAGGTGGAGTGCAAGGCCAAGTGGGACGTCAGTCGCGACTGGACGCTCACGGCCCGTCCCCGCTATCAGCAGAAGCCTGCGGCCATCGTCAAGCAGAAGCCCGACAAGGAGAAGCAGCTGCGCAACCGCAACGCCCAGCGTGC
>JAFVEE010000126.1 GCA_017478085.1 Prevotella sp.
TTCATTTACACCGACTGTTCCGAATAGCTATAGGACTTTGGTTTGTTGTGCAACCTCATCCACAGTCGTATGCCTTATATGGAGTTTCTGTCCGTCAGGCCAGATGTTTGCCGCCAGCTTCCTTCAGATTCCACCTCGCGATGGACACCCTTGCTCTTGGCTATGTGATTCCCGCTATTAGGGTTCACTCGGGACTTACACCCGTTAGACATTGCTCATGCCGAGCGTACCCAAAAAAGCCCCCGCCTGTGAGGTGGGGGCTTTTTCTGTAACTATTCGAAGGCCTCGTTAATCCTGCGGGCTACTTCCTGCATCTCCTCCGGCGGCAGTTGCAGCTTCTCCTTACGGAAGTCGGCATCGGCCTCGGTCTGCATAGGGATGAGGTGAATATGAGCGTGAGCCACCTCAAGCCCCAGTACCACCTGGGCCACCTTCTTGCAGGGGAAGGCCTTCCTGATGGCGATGGCCACCCGCTTGGCAAACAGCTCGAAGCGGGCCAGCTCGTCGTCGGGCATATCGAAGATGTAGTCCACCTCGCGACGGGGTATTACCAACGTGTGGCCCTTGGCCACGGGATTAATGTCGAGAAAGGCATAGAACTCCTCGTTCTCGGCGCACTTGTAGCTGGGAATCTGGCCAGCGGCTATCTTACTGAAAATGTCCATACGCACAGCATTAGTTTATCCTACCGTTATCTTCTCTATTCTCAGCCTGATGGTGCCCCGGGGTATCTTCACCTCCACCTCGTCGCCCACCTTGTGGTTCAGCAGGCCCTGGGCAATGGGGGTCTGAATGCTGATCTTGCCCTCGCGCAGGTTGGCCTCGTTCTCGCTCACGATGGTGTAGGTCATGCGGGCCTTGTTGGCCAGGTTGGTCATCTCCACCTTCGAGAGAATCTGCACCGAGTCGGTGCTCAGGCGCGAGGTGTCCACGATCTTGGCCTCGCTGATGGCCACCTTCAGCTGGTTGATCTTCGACTCCAGGTGGGCCTGTGCCTCCTTAGCTGCCTCATACTCGCTGTTCTCGCTCAGGTCGCCCTTGTCGCGTGCCTCGGCGATGGCGGCCGATGCCTTCGGGCGCTCAATGCCCTCTAAGCGCTTCAGTTCGGCTATGAGCTTGTCATAGCCTTCTTGTGACATGTATGCCATAAATTCCTATCTTTTTTTGTTTATAATTTCAGTTTTTCCTTGGCTGGCATAAAACAAAGAATCCCGACATTTTTACAGTCGGAATCCTTTTGTTAGTATGTATTACCCTTTAACCGCTGGCAAAGGTACGAAGTTTTTGCGATGTAGGCAAATTTTCGTGGTGAAAAATTGTGAAATAGGCAGTTACGGCACAATTGGGGTGAAGCGATACTTGAGTGTTGAACGCTACGCATTCCGCTATTCGTCGTCCCACTCATCATCATAGAGACGCGCACCGCGTCCTCCCGCCACCACATCGTTCTGAGGATCGCCAGGAACTGTAAACGAGGCTGCCACCATTTTTTCTAATCGTAAAGCCACGATTCTGATCTTTGGCTGTTGGTATACTTTCATCGTGCTATCTCCTTTCTACCATTCTTTATGATTATTGCCCCAGAAGCTGGGGTGCATTGACGACCTTGCAGGTCGTAAATCAGTGCAGAAGGTGGTGCTTGCAGTGCTTTTGTGCCATCGATGGCAGCACTCCCGCCCTCATGCACCACACTATAACTGCGCACTGCGGCCCCCTTTGCCACCTGCATATAGGCGCGGAAGGGCAGTATCGTGGCGTTGCTGCCAATGCGCACCAGCTGACCATTCTGAGCGTTGAAGGCATAATAGGTAGTCTGCTCGTCGCTGCTCAGCCCCACCCTTTCGAAGCTGCCAGTCATAGCCATCGCGCCTGCCTCAGTAGCTACGGGAGCTTCTACCACACTGGTGGCAGCAATTTGCTCAAAAGGTCGCATAGCCGAGGCACAGCGAACGATGTAAGGCCGTCCTGCCTCCATCTCGTCTACAGCCTCAAAGCGTACCACTCCAGTCGACTCATTGAACTCTACCAGCTGTTCCACCTCAACACCCTGCTCCTTGAGAACACCCACCTGCTCTGCACCAACGGCAAAGGGCAAGCACACGGTGCTCCACTGCTCCGCAGGAAACTCCCTGCTCAGCGTGGCCTCACTGCCCACAATGCCCAGCACATTGTCAGGCAATTGCAGTTCGGCCCCCAGCGTCACGTCACCGGGAAGGCGCACCACAGCCAGATTCGCGTTTGCCGCCAAGTCGCTGTTCAACTGTTCCATGACAAACGAGGGCACATAGTTTGCCAGACAAGCCATGTCATACTTGGCAACCATCGGGTTGCCTACAATGACATATGAGGTTGATTCCACTGGCTTTATGTCGCTCGTTCCCGTGATAGTCATTACCGTACCACGCACGTAGATGGGGTAGATGCCGGGTTGCATATCCTCGGCAGTATTGTAAAACACCTTCAGTAAGATGCCCTCTATGCCCTCTATGCGGGTGTCATCATCGGTACTCACAACAATGGTGCGCCACCCGCCGTCTTTCTCCCTGCTCAACAGAGGGTCGTTGTGGGCAAACACATACCGTTTTCCGCGCTTGGTATAGGGGAAACGACTTTCCTCCGTATCATCGTCCATGTAGAAGTCCAGCGGAAATTCCTCGTCGAACGTCATGCCTTCTGGCAGTTTGATGTCGAGTTGAAAGGCCCAGATGCTGGCACTGCTGTTGTTCATTGCGATGTAGAAGTTGGTCTCTTCTTGATCAGAGACCACCCCCGCATCAGTCTTGAAGGGTATCACTTGTATAATATCTTCAGCCTGCAAGGTTCCACAGAAGCACATCATGGCAAGTGCAGCCCATAATATTCTCTTTTTCATCGTCTGTTATTCATTTAGAATGATTTCTACAATGCCCATGGCATCGGTTATGTTTACTTCGCCATCGTCGCTTACATCGGCCACTTCCTCAATAAACGTGTCGGTCTGTTCGCCCAGCACGTGCTGCACAAGGTTCATCTTGTCTGTAATATTCACCTCGTTGTCGCCATTCGTATCGCCCAGTTTGTACACACTGATGCGACCGTTACGAGTGGAAGCGGTGATTGTTGTTCCGTCGTGTTCGGTCACACTCACCTGGTTAATCTTGATAGGGTAGCCCTGAGCCGTGGCAATGGTCTCAGCAATGGGCACCGTGATAGTGAGCAGTGCAGTATTGCCACTGGACGTAGTGCCTCCTGTGAGCGATATGATGATCGTTGTATCGGTAGGTTCATTGTATGAAAGAGTATAGCCAGAAGCCTTTTCTGAAAGCGCAATGTTCTGCAAATCGGGAACCAACGGTTTTGTAAAAGTCAGCTGGAATGTTATGTCATGCAGCTCGTCGAGCGAGGTCAGGTAGATGGGAAAGTCTACCTGCTGGCCTGGCTTGGTCACCTTGTTCATCAGGTAGAAGGCATATTTCTTCGACTGCGGCGTGTTAGGCTCCACCGGGCTCTGCGGACTGAACTCGAAGCGGGCCTCGAAGTTCACGTCGGCGGTGCCCATAGTGTAGGAGAACTCGCGCAGCTGTGTGTATAGTTCGCCGTCTGCATACCATCCGGTGAACGCATAGCCTTCATTGGGCGTGGCCCGCAGCACGGTGCTCGTTCCCTCCATCAGCCGTTGCGAACTGATGTTCACCGTTCCACCGTCCTGTGCCGTCACCGTCAGCAGGTGCTTCGGCTTGATGGCAGGCTCCTGCGGCTCGTCCGGCGAACTGGGATCGAAGCGGAAACGGGCGGTCAGCGTGGTGCTCTGTGCGGTCATCTCATACTGATAATTTGCGTCAGTAGAGAGCAGTGTTCCCTCGCCATCGTACCACCCAGTAAACACGTAGGTGCTCTGTGCCGTGGCTCGTACCGTTACCTTGGTGCCAGGCTTGTAGCGACCGCCACCGCTCACGCTGCCGCCTTCCTCTGCAGCCAGTGTCAGCCAGTAGAACACGGCCTGCGCTATCTCGGTAGGCTCACCGGGGTTGCCGGGGGCAAAGTCGAAGTGGGCCGTCAGCGTCTCGTCGCCGCGTTGCTTCTCATAGGTAAACGCGCTGCTGGTCGACAGCACTTCGCCCCGGGCGTTGGTCCATTTGGTAAAGACGAAGCCCGACTGGTTCGAGGCCCTGAGGCTGACCATGGTGCCAGGGGCGTACTTGCCACTGCCATACACCGAGCCGCCTTCGCTGGGCGAGGCCACGAGTATGAGTTTCGTGGGTGGCTCGCCCGGCTCTGCGGGGCTGGCG
The DNA here is from genome assembly GCA_017478085.1 of Prevotella sp. Lineage (GTDB taxonomy): Bacteria > Bacteroidota > Bacteroidia > Bacteroidales > Bacteroidaceae > Prevotella. The sequence goes on from JAFVEE010000126.1 coordinate 4,269, forward strand.
GGATTGAAGCCGTCGTCCTGTGCCCACGTGCCGATGCTGCCCAAGAGCAGCACCAGCAGGGTTAGATATCTGATTCTCTTTGTCATAGCACGGACAACATTACTTCAACACTTTCTTTCCATTTACGATATACAGGCCCTTTTGCGGAGTGGCAATGCGCTGTCCGTTCAGGTTATAGAATACCTTTTCCGCCGGCTGTGTCTCTGTTGCAGCTCCCTTGACGCTCGTCACGGCTTTGCCTGCCAGTACCAGCACGAAGCGCCCGGCGTATGTACCGGCCTCCAGTTCCACGTCGTAACCGCTCTGCGTCAGGTCTACTTCAGCACCCGTCAGCAGATCCTTCAGTACGGCCTGCTCCATGTCGTTGCGCGTGGCGCTGAGGGTGTAGCGACCAGCCTGCTGCACGCTGACGCGCAGCTTCACCGTACCGTTGCCCATAGGCCGCTCGTTGATGGCATACTCATTGTCTTCCTCGTCAACGGAGTATATCTGCGGCACACTGCCCTCCATCGAAAGGAACTTCGAGGCATCGCGACCCGTCTCATAGGCCATCGCGGCCTCTTCGTTCAGCACGATGCGCGTCTTGTCGCTGGCCTCGCCGCCTCTTATCTCAATGTCTATCAGCTGTCTCTTGGCCGATGCGCTCTCCATCTGTCGTGCACCGTTCTGGCTCTCAATCGTGCTGGTCAGCTGCCGCCCGTCGGTGGGGAACGAGATCTCCGTCACCTCGTCGGGGCACTGCACGAAGAAGGCCTCGTTGGGCTTGATGGCATAGTCATCGTCAATGATTGAGTAGGCCACATAGGTACTACCGTTCCAGGTGGTGATGGGAGCCGTGAAGTTCAGCTTGTGGATGTTGTAGTAGCTCTGCCAGGGGTTGCCCACGAGGTTCCAGCCACGGTCGGCTGCTGTCTCCGAATCATTGGCTGCAAGTACCTTCACGAACTCTTTTCTCGAAATAGCATTGCTTTTCGTAGCATTATTTTGTGATATGAAGTAACTACGACAATCGGTATTTGTCTGATAGATAAAGCCAGTGCCAGCAGGGATAATATCGTTTTCGCCATAATTCTTCCAACTACCGCCTGCACCGTTTGCTGCTCGGTTTGCTCCGTCATAATAGCGAATTGCAAACTTTGCATTAGAACTATTGGTAATATCGCCAACCTTGGTGTCGAACGGAAGCGAAACGAAATACCACTTCTTCCCAACGGTGGAATAGCCATGCTTGTAATCGCCTGTAATGACGATGTTTTCGCAATTGCTGAGTATCATACCAGTTTCACTATCCATCTTGTCCACGTTTGTGCGAGTGTAGAAATAGCCAACGTTCATTGGTGCGTCACCGTTCAGCTTCAGGTAGCCAGAATAAATGATGATGTCTGGTGTCCCTTCGAAACGGATGTTGTTCATTGTTAGCGGCTGATGGATGCTCCATTCCTTGACATCTGAGGTAGCGAAGCCTTCAATATTGTAGCTGTACCAATAATCATCCAATTTGTAGGAAGAAACTGCAAAACTCGGAACCCTGATTGTCAAATTGCTATTGGTAATACCTTTTAAGAAGGTTGATTTACATTTCTCGTTCTCCAACACTGTCGGAGATTTGAAAACAATAGTCTGTAAGTTCCCACAATACTGGATGGGAGACACCGCATTGTAATAGGTGGTAGGAAACTCTATGTAAACCAAAGATGAACAGCCATCGAATGTTCCAGGAATTCTTGTGTTATCATCGTAAGAAGTACTTCTCAACCCTAAATTGCACCCTTCGGGTATGAATACTGAGTCAATGGCGCATTCTCGAAATGCATCATAGCCAATGTTATTAACTGTTGAAGGTATACGGGTATTTAGTTGCGTGCATCGTGAAAAAGCTGCGCTTCCTATCGTTTTTAGTCCCTTTGGCAAATTACAAGTTGTAAGACTGGTACAAAATGCAAAGCAGCTATTAGGAACTGACGCATAGTTTTTAGAATAATTTACAGTCGTTAGTTTTGTGCAACTATAAAAAGCTTGACTACCGATATAACTAATATCGTCTGGTAAATTTAGAGTTTGTAGTTTTGCTGCGTATTCAAAAGCACCCTGTCCAATTTTTCTTAATGACGAAGGGAACGTGATGCTTACTATATTTGTATGATGGAATGCAAAGTTACCAATTTCTACTAATCCTTGTGGAAGAATCAAGGTTTGCAATTTCGTACATTTTCCTTCGAAATGAATAGCTGGAATGGATGCAGAAGTAGTGGCATTCCCCAAATCAATATTGATGGCATTGTCCATCAGTGCAATTATACCCCAGTCATCTGCGTTCATATCGCCAGAAACACTTAGGTATTCAACATCTTGAATGTTATCCACATGCATAAGCACCTCAGTACCCAAGCTGCCAGGTTCCAGTAAATTGACAGAAATTGGATTGTCTGCCGTACCTTGTGCCCATACTCCTTGCCATACACCCATACTGGCGACAGCAAACATAAGTAAAGTTCTAAGTTTCATACGTTTTACATTTTTGTTTGGTTAATACTAAAGTTGTTCGTCTCTCGTTATGGGGACATCTGCACTAACCTACTGGGCATAAGAAAAGCGCAGGTCTTCACCATACGCCATCCGGGCTCACCACAAGCCCATACACAACTATGAGAAGGCTACGCTTAATACGCAGCTTCAACGTCGTGTATAATTATTGCTCTTATTGGCCTTTCGAGGTGGTGATTCGGATGGCGATTGAGCAAATAAAAATATATGTGCACCAGCCTATAAAGCTTGGTGCTTTATTCTGATGAGAATTTAGTCATCCATAACAGACGCTATTCTCTCTTTTCTCTTGTCATCAATGTGTAATGCTGTAAGTACAAATACTGCAGCAAACACAATCATTCCAAATGCATAATACGTTGCCATATACTATTTTCTTTTCTTACTTTTCCTTTTTTCTCTTTTTTCTTTGTCAATATCTGCTTGTCTCAGCAGTAAGTAGCCTATGGTAAGACTGATGGCGAATCCAATCAATGTCAGTGTCAACATCAAAGATTTTTCCATGTCTGTAAAAACAGAAGCAAGGAGCATGGCAGTCAAGATGTATTTGGCCACATCTAAGAACCATTTGCCAAAAGTCTCTTTCATCGTTTTCGTATTTAATGTATAACGCACCAAGATGCACGGGGCAAAGATACGACAAAAAATCCGAACCGCCAAGCGATTCGGAGATTATTTTCATTTTATTTCTTTTCGCGGGGGCTTGTGCGGGCCTCTCCTCTGGCGAAGCCCCTGCTGTCACGGCACCTTCGTGATGAGTACGGTGGCATAGGCGGCCATGCCTTCCTGGCGGCCGGTGAAGCCCAGCCGCTCGGTGGTGGTGGCCTTGATGGAGATGTTGTCGGGGTCGGTGCCGATGACCTGAGCCAGGCACTGCTGCATCTGGGGTATGTGGGGGTTCATCTTGGGCTGCTCGGCACAGATGGTGGCATCGATGTTGCCCACCTGGTAGCCACGGGTGGCTATCAGTTCGACGGTCTTCCTGAGCAGCACCTTGCTGTCTATGCCGAGGGTCTCGGCAGCGGTGTCGGGGAAGTGGTAGCCTATATCGCGCATATTGGCCGCGCCCAGCAGGGCATCGCAAATGGCGTGTATGAGCACGTCGGCATCGCTATGGCCCAGCAGACCCAGGCCCACCCCCTGCCCCTCCCTATGAGAGGGACGGCTGAACGGAATCTTTATGCCGCCAAGCCAAAGTTCACGTCCTTCCACAATGCGATGGACGTCATAACCAAATCCTACACGAATATTCATAAGTAAGTCTATATAAATGCCCCTCCCTTGGGGAGGGGTTGGGGTGGGCTCTATCTTCTAAACAAATCTTTGAGACCGTCCATATCGAAGGCAAGGGTGAAGCGGAGGGTCTGGTCGAGGGGATTGCTCTGGGCCGTGGAGATGACGTAGCCCACATCGAGCGAGAACACGTTCATGCGGAAGCCGCCGCCCACGGTGAAGTACTTACGGTTGCCCTTCGACTCGGACTCGTGGTGATAGCCTGCACGCAGCGAGAACTGGTCGTGGTACACGTACTCGGCACCCACGCTCCACTGCACCTCTTCGAGCTCTTCCTTGAAGCCGCCGGGGGCATCGCCGAAGCTCTTGAACATGCCGCTGATGCTCGACATATCGCTGTACTCCTTGCGCACGCGGTCCTGATAGTCGCTGTTGGTCTCGTCTATTTCCTGCACGGGCACGGTGGGCACGAGCAGCTTGTTGGCATCGGCAGCAAAGGTGAAGCGGTTGTACTCGTCGATGGGCACCATGAGCGAGGCACCCAGGCGCAGGTTGGCGGGAATGAACTGGCTCTCCTCGTCGCCATAGTACGAAATCTTCGAGCCAATGTTGCTCACGTGCAGGCCCAGGCCCAGCTGGCACTCGCGGCTGCCCAGCATCACATAGTTGTTATAGTACATACCGATGTCGGCAGCAAAGGCCGAGGCGGGCTTCGAGTCTTCGCTATAGTCGTAGCGCAGGTCGCTGTAGATCCAGCGAATGGCCACACCCAGGGAAAACGTCTCGCTGAGCATGCGGGAGTAGCCCACGTCGAGCGACATTTCGTAGGGCTTCACCGTCATGTCGCCCACATCGCTGGTGTAGACCTCGCCCAGCGAGAAGTAGCGCAGCGAACCGCTCAGCGCGCCGTAGTCGCCCACGCGGTAGTAGCCGGCCACATAGGCCAGGTCGATGTCGTTGACCAGCTGGCGCAGCCACGGCGTGTAGTTCAGCGCCACGCCGGCACGGCTGATGCAGAAGGGGTACTTGGCCAGGTTCCAGGCCTGCGAGTTCACGTCGGGGTCGGTGGCGCAGCCCACGTCGCCCATACCGGCCGAGCGGGCATCGGGGGCGATGGTCTGCGAGATGACGGCGTGCTCAACGGGGTTGAAAGTCTGCGTCTTGTAGTCATCGGCCTTTGCGACAAAGGCCGCGAGCAGGCACAGGGCCGTGGTAAGATAGAGTCTCTTTTCTTGTTTCATCGTTCTTTATTAACGTGAATGTGGGCCTATTTATTGCCTATCACAATCAATTTCTTGGCCTGCTGGGCCTGCGTGCTGCCATTGGTGCTGACCAGCACACGATAGAGGTAGACCCCCGTGCTGAGACGGCTGCCGCTGCTCACGGTCAGGTCCCAGTCCAGACGGTAGGTGTTGTCGGCAGAGAGGCCGGTCTCGGTCTTCTGCCACAGCTTGCGCCCGGAGGTGTCGTAGACTTCGAGCACCACATCCATCTGGCTGCCCGCGCGGTCGTGGCTGATGATGAACGAGGTACTCTCAGAGGCCGGGTTCTGCGTGCAGATGACGGTGATGCCAGGCTCGAGCTTCGGGTCGACGGTGAACGACAGCTCGGCGGTCGACGAGTTGTTGAACACATCCCAGGCACGGAAGAGCAGCTTGTGCGGTCCCTCGCTCAGCTCGGGAATGCTGTAGCCCACGTTGCCGCTGCGGTAGTCGCCAAAGTTATACTGGAACGAAGAGTTCAGGTTGTAGGTGCGGTTCATCTCGCCGTCGATGATGAGCTCCAGGTCGTGGCCTATGCCGCTGCCAGCGGCGTTGATGCCATCCTTGTCGGTCAGCTCGGCGTAGAAGTAGGGCGTGGCGTTGACGGTGCTGCCGTTGATGAACGAGGGGCTGTTCAGATAGCAGTAGATGGAGGGGCCCACGCCGTCGCTCTGCAGGTCTTCCTGGCTGCCCATCACAAAGCCTTCCTGCTCGCAGTGGGCCTCGAGCGTGCGGTCGTCGTTCACGGCATAGATGAGCAGCAGGCCCTGGTCGTCGCTATAGCTGATGTCCTTGGGCACGGCGAAGGTGAACGAGAAGCGGCCTGCCTGCACGCTGTCGCTGCCCACGTAGATGGTGCTGGGGCGGTCGCGGAAGTAGAAGGCGGTGTCGGAGCGCTCGTTATCGGCCAGGCCGTCGTACATATTGTTGATCTTGCAGACCACGAGTTCCTCAACATCGCGCACGGTGGCCGTGACGCGGCCGTTGAACGACTCCTGGCCGGGAATATGTCCCGACACCGTGACCTTCTGTCCGGCCGAGAGCACCTGCGTGCCGGCCGAGAGGGGCTGGCCGTTGATGCTGTCGATCTGGGCCGTCAGCGTGGGGCGGGCCAGCACCAGGGCGGGGTCGCCCAGCAGCGAGTACTGCAGCTTGTTCTGCGTGGGGTCGCTGTCGGCGCTCGACATTGAGCTCGACAGGTTGTTCACCATCTCGACCTTGGCCAGTCTCACGGCCTCGCCTATGGAGATGGGCTTGCCCTTGCGGGTGCCCAGCACGTAGCGCATAAAGGCGCGGTTGATGGGGCGGTTGTAGTTGACGTAGACGGTGCGCGTGGTGCCGAAGAAGGCAATGGCACCGCCCTTGGGGTTCAGCATGGCCGTCTCGCCGATGTTCTCCTCCTGGCCGTCGAAGGGCATGATGTCGCACGAGGCGGTGATCCACAGCGGCAGGTGCATCGACGTGGCTGCGGCAAAGTCGCTGCGCCACAGCACCTGCTCGTGCGATATGGTGTAGTAGCCGCCGTGGCCGGTATAGTTCATGACGAGCGCGCCTTCCTGCATCTGCTGCTTCAGCAGGCGCGTCACGTCGGGGTAGCCGTTGCCCGTCGACGAGGCCACGCGGTTGTAGGCATCCCAGTACACCTTTTTAATATTATAGCCAGGATAGTTCTGCTGAATCATGGTCGAGATGTCTTCGGCATCGCGCATGTGGATGTTGGCATTGCCGTCGTCGCCCATCATGCAGATGGTGTTCTGCCAGGCCCCGGCATAGTCGTTGTTGCGGTAGCCTATGGTCTTGTCGGTCAGTATCTTCGCCTCGGCGGCGGTGCGGGCCGTGAAGCGGCCCACGGCCACGTCGGGCTTGCCCACGTAGTTGTTGGTGCTGCCCGTGCGTATCTCCTCGCGGTCGTCGAGCAGGCAGAAGTAGTCGTCGCTGGTGAAGCAGGCCACCTCGCTGAAGGAGTTGTCGCTCTCGTAGCACAGCAGGAAGTCGTCGGGCGAATAGCCCGACCACTCGCTGCACAGCATGCGGTTGTCCCAGGCGCCGTCGCCGAAGAGCAGCAGGTAGCTGGGCATGTCGTCGGTGGTCTCGGCCCGGTCGTACAGCATCTTCAGGTAGCGGCGGTAGGCGTTGGCATCGGGCGTACCGCTCGAGAACTCATTATACAGCTCGTCGGCCGGCACCACCGTCACCCGCAGACCGTCTTTCTGCTCGTGCAGCTGCTTGATGCGCAGGGCCTGCTCCATGAGCTTCTGCGAGGTGGGCACCACGATCACCATGTCGGCCTGGCCATGCGAGTGCAGGTCCTGGTTGGTGATGCGGTACACGTATTGCGGCGAGGGGAAGACGCCGTTGTGCAGGTCGGGCTGCTCCTTGGGGGTAGAGAAGGTGAGCATGGCATAGTCGGGCCTCACGGTGGCACCCGTGTTCGACACCTGCCTGAAGCCTATGGTGTTGTCGCCCACCTGCATATTCTTCAGTGTGAGGCTGAAGTCCATGGCCGTGGCACTCTGGTAGCGGGGGTCAAGGTAGGCCACCGTGGCCTGGCAGGTTATGGTGTCAACGGGCTCGCCGTTCAGCAGCACGGCCACCTTGGCCTCGCCGTCGTAGCTCATCGACAGGCTCAGCGTGGCCGTGGTCGTGGTCGAGCTGAGCGTGCAGGTGGTGGCCTTGTCGAAGCTGAGCGGCGTGCGGGCAAAGAGGCGGCGGCCACCCTGGAACCAGGCGTACTCCTCGAGCTCCCACAGCGAGTGATAGTCGTTGGCACTGGGATAGAACGAGCTGATGAAGGTCGACTCGTCGACGGTGAGGGCCGTAGAGTCGTTCTCGGTCAGGAAATAGTAGCCCCGCGTCGAGTAGTTGTTGCGCTTATGGGGTGCGGTGCCGCTCGACTCCCAGTTCACGGGGCCCACGGCATAGAAGAACCTGCGCCCCCCCACGGTGCAGGTGGGCACCTCCTTCAGGTCGTCGGTGTCTATGAGGTAGTCGCCCGTGAGCTTCTCGGGCTGCAGGGCGCCGCCATAGCCGTATATCTTCACCTTGCTGGGGTTGGAGAAGCCTGCCTGGCGGCACAGCGCGTCGGAGAGCTGGTAGACGCCCGTCTCATCGACACAGATCTTGGCCCAGCTGCCGCTGGCCAGCACCGAGTGGGCGGCATAGCGGTCTTTGGCGGCCACGGCCTTACGGGCACGCGACTTGCTGATGGGCACCTGGTGCAGGCCCAGCTGGAAGCTGACCAGCTTCTGGTACTTGCCATCGCGCAGCACCAGAGGCACGAACGACACGTCGAGTATGCCCTCCTTGCGCGCTACGGCCACGACCTGCCCCACCTGGGGCATCTCGGGCAGGTTCTCCTGGCCCAGGGCCTTCAGCCGGGCAATGTCGGTCTTCGACATATCGATAAACTCGGGGTAGTCTATGCTTACCTCGTAGTCGTAGTCGTCATACTGGGTGCCCAGCTCAAACTGGTGGGTGAATACAGGCAACACAGAATCGATTCGCACCTCGCTGGCCGTGAGGTTGAAGAACTCCTGCGCCGAAGCGCCGCTGATGGCAAGCAGCAGCCATACTACTGAAAGAGCGAGTTTCTTTGTCATATTTCGTTGTCGCTATAGTCGTTGTCGGGTTTTTATTTACATCTCATATCCAGCACCCGCCGGCCGGCCACATAGCCCTCCAGGTGGTCGTCGATGGCCACGGGGCCCACGCCTGCCGGTGTACCCGTGAAGAGCAGGTCGCCCGTCTTCAGGGTGAAGTAGCGCGAGAGGTAGGCTATCAGCTGGTCTATGCCGAAGAGCATTTCCTGGGTGTTGCCCCGCTGCACCGTCTGGCCGTTGCGGTCCAGGCGGAAGTGTATGCCCACTGCCCCGTCTTGGCGGGGGCCTTCGTCCAGCAGCACCCACTGGCCTATGGCAGCACTGCCGTCGAAGCCCTTGCAGATGGTCCAGGGCAGCCCTTGCTGCCTGGCCTGCCGCTGCATGTCGCGGGCGGTAAAGTCTATGCCCACGGTCACGGCGTCGTAGTAGCGACGGGCAAAGCGCTCGGGTATGGCCTTGCCCAGTCGGCAAATGCGCACCACCAGTTCGCCCTCATAGTCTATCTGTCCCATATCGTCGGGCACGAAGAAAGGCTTTCCATCCTTCAGCAGTGCCGAGTCGGCCTTAGTAAAGATAACAGGTACCTCTGGTTTATATAACGCGCCATCGAGCTCTTTATTGTGCTCAATGAAGTTCATTCCTACACCAAATATTTTCATCTCAGCAGTCTATAATGTTCGCAATCTCAACTTTTTGCGTGCAAAGTTACGAAAAAAAATGCAAACACAGCCTACTTATCACCGCCAAATATACATCACCCCATTACCGCATTGCCCATTTACGGCGACAAGCGCGACCTAAAGCACGGGGACAAGATTTCTGGGGATCTCTATGAGACACCTTTCTATGTAAATGTAATGAATGAAGGGATAAGAATATGATTCGGCATAGTGGCGACTACGACGATTTCGTGTATTGCGACAAGGAAATGGCCGACGAATACACCCGCTGGCCGAGGCCTTCATTCAGAGGATAAAGGAACTCTTAGAAGAAAACAAATAGTAGAAACGAAAGTATGTCCCCAAAAAGTCACCCCTTGCGAGGTGACTTTTTTATGTCTATAAACGCGTTTCGGCTCCTGCGAATATTACCACATGCTCACTTATACGAGAGCGCGAGGAACAAAGTTGTAGAGCTCGTAATAAGGGAAGTGGTGGAGTCGTTATAGTGCAGCAGCCATATCAGCAAGGAGGGTATGGAGGCAGTGGAACCTACAATGACGGAAGCAATGGTGGCTATAGTGGAAATAGTGAGAGGTCAGGAGGAACTACTTCACGTACAGAGCGTGATAAACCTCAAAAGACCCGCCATACATGCTCTTTCTGTAATGGAACCGGAAAATGGGAAAGGAACGATGGTTCAATCCCGCTTTATGGCGGAACCGATTACAAAGTAAGATGCAATGTCTGTGGATTTGAGCACTATCGCAGTACGAACCACAGACACGTAACTTGTCCGCAATGTCATGGAAGGGGGTATAAGGAATACTGAATTGTGGAAGATTCCGACAAAGGAACTGGAATAAACGTAAGAATCGATGGAGTTCATATTGAAAACCTCGCCATTTCGAATATGGCAACGAAAGACAAACGGAAAGGTACATCTATAAAAGCATCAAATAAATGGTGAGCGGGAACACTCGCCAACATTCTCGGCCTCGGCTCCCGCTCTTTGTTTCTCTACATCATTACCCGATTTCCTCTGTTATAACTGGCTAAAGTTTTTCAATATCCTCAAGGGAGAGACCTGTTATATCAGCTATCTCTGAAATGGAGTAGCCTTTGGTTTTCATCTTGAGGGCATCTTCATACTTGGCATCCTTACGCCCTTCTTCCCTGCCTTCTTCCCGTCCTCTGCGTTCGGCAGAATTGACGACATTGTGCATATCTCGATATTGTTTCAGACTTTCTTCGTAGATTCTGGATTCGTCGGAGGTAAAGCGGGCTATCTCTGCTTGTTCAAACAGACGGGTGAACACGCGCTCTTGCAAGGCTGCGGGACGCTCCATCAGTCGGGTCAGGTTCTTCAGTACGAAAAGCCACTTGTCGTACATGGAAACCAACTCGTCCTCGGTCTTACTGAACTTGGGCATCTCAAGATAGACGTAGGTCAGTTTGTCATAAAATACGTGCTTGTCTTCTACGTCCATCAACTTCACCTCATGGTGGAAACAATCTTTGTCGTATTCGTCGCCAGGGAAGACGAAGTTGAGAATGCCAACGGTATAGACGTTATTCAGATGGAAGTCCCAGTCGCCAGTCCTGCCTTGCTCAATAATAGGGAATGCAGAGTAGAACACGCTGCGGTCTTTGAAGAAGTCCTGGCTGGCCTGCTGCATTTCCACAATGAACTTCTCACCGTTTTCGCCTTCGCAA